>NZ_JBHLWI010000004.1:0-228735 GCF_042432905.1 Fontibacter flavus
TCGCTTCCAAAATAGAATATTCAAGAAGAAACCAGGTATTCAAGCGGAAATTCAGAGCTAAACTGAAATACTCAATGAATTACAAATCTATTTAATCACATTCCTTAACTTAACGGCATTAAATTAACAATAACAAATCACTAATCACCAATTACTAATAAAATATTAGGCCGTTGATTTTTCTTCTTGGATTTTGAGATTTGGATTTTGAGATTTTTTCAGTTTGGTCTGGTCTTTGTTTAAGATGGAGGTAAACCAACTATTTATACTTATGAAAAAGTTACTTGTATTTTCGATGTTGCTCTTTTTCGCAACTGTTATTCATGCTCAAGCCCAGATTTCAGCTGGTGTTTACCGATTAAGTTCTGCAACTTTTGCCTCCATAGGTACCGATCCTGACAGCAAGATATTTGGAGAAGCCAGGATTTCGGCTGGAGGCAGAGTGGGTGTAGAGGGTACCTTTGGCTACAACTTTGTCCAAAGCTCCGATGTCAACTTCTACAGTGGTTTTCACCTGGGAACAGAAGGTGATAGAGATGGTTTCTATCTTGGGGTGCCTTTAGGCGTTTTGGTTAAGCCTTTCACTGCCAAAAATTTCGGATTCTTGATGGAAGCCAGCCCAATATTCCCCAATGAGAGGGGAACGTATTTTCGGGCAGGGATTGGTTTGAAGTATACTTTTAGGTAAGCTTTAACCCTCCAAGGGTTCCAAACCCTTGGAGGGTCAGTTAATTTTTACTAATTTTGAATAAATTTAGTTGAAATGAGATCTTGTTTAGTTTATTTGTTTCTACTGTTAGCTATTTGTTCTTGTGACACAGGTTTTTCGGGAGATGATGATATCCTGAAACCAATTTCACTATCTCCAGAAGATTTACCGGAGGAAGTAATTTATGTTAGGGATTCTGACATTGAGGTCTTACCTGCCTTTTCTTGGGACATGCATACCGATGGAGAGTTTAGCTATACTGAGGGTTCTATTCTTGGTTTGTTGGGGGAAAATCGATTTTTCTTGTCAGGAGAAAGGTTTAGCACTATGATTGACTTTGCTTGCGCCAACAGTAAAGTTAACGGAATAGAAATGTGCAGAAGTTTTGCTTCTGATTGTGACTTTTCGGATTTTTACCTCAATGGTGCATGGGATTTAATAGGTCAGGCGAAAACTCCAAATTACTTTGAATGGGAGTTTATTGACCTTAAGAAGACAAAGAAGTTTGTATTGAAATTTGACCAACTTCCCAAACCTGCAAGGATTGTAGATTATAATGTGGAGTTGTCACTAAGCGAATTGAATACCATACGTTTTCAGAAGGAAGTTGATTCAGACTCTGTTTTCTTTCAATTGGTAGTGATTCCCAAGAGCAATTTAAAGCCTGAAAACCAAAGGAACTTTGGGACTATTGCTTACAGACATCTTCCCGTGGATAATTCATTCATAATTCATGGAGAAGACTTGTTTCTGTTTTCTCAGCAAAAACCTACGGCAAGTGATTCTGTGTTGATCAATGTGGTAACAGTCAAGAGGATCGTGAAAGAAATAAATGATGAGCTTATTGGTTTTACCTACTATGTAAACGATCCCAAGCCTGTTGTCCTCCGATAAACTTGTTCATTATACTCCTTTTACTTTCTTTATTGGAGTTTAAAAATTAAAGTAATGCTGGAATAGAATTTTGCCTCCAAGGGTTCCAGACCCTTGGAGGGTTTTGTTCAGTTCAATCCAAAAATCTCCAGGTGCTTTTGAAATCTTTTGGAATATCCCCTTTCATTCTTGCTCTGAGCAGCTCAATAGGGGTGTAATTTTGGGTGATAAAGAAATCATGGAATTCTTTTTCGGTCATTTTACCACCTTCTACCATTTCTTTTCTCAAACCATATACCTGTAGTCCTCCGATCATGTAGGCCAATTGGTATAAGGGACCATAACTTCCCTCAAAAGACCTTCTTACTTCAGCCTCTGCATTGGCCCGTTCATGGCCGACGCGGTCCACCAAGAAGTCGATACATTGCTGTGGCGTCCATTTGCCTAAGTGATAGTTCAGCGAAAAGACAATCCTCGCTGCACGGTGCATTCTCCAAAATAACATGCCGACCCTATCCTCTGCATTTCTTGGGAAGTTTTTATTCCAAAGGTTGAACTCCCAATATAAGGTCCAGCCCTCTACCCAGAAAGGCGTATTGAATACCCTTCTGTGAGGGAAATGCCTTTGGTTCATAAATTGCTGCAGGTGGTGCCCCGGAATAAGTTCATGCTGAACGGTTGCCCTGGAAAAATGGGGGTTGTTGCCCCGCATGCTCATCATCTTTTCCTCATGAGTCATGGTGGAAGTTGGATAAGAAATGATGATGGTTTCCCCGCCTAGGAAGAAAGGGCTTACCTTCTGCCTTTCCGCAGACATCATGGTCGTCCTCCACGTTTCCTTGGCCAAATCCGGTATGGTCAACAAGTCCCTTGATTCCAAAAATTCAATGGCTTCTTCCGCCATTTCAGTCACCATCTGAGGCCATTCCCCGGCAGGGGCATAACTGTTTTTTACATGTTCGAGGGCTGCTTTCCAATCCCTGCCAAAACCAAGTTCTTGCGAAGCTTTGATCATTTCCGCTTCACACCATGCATATTGCTTTTCTCCTTCTTTGAGCAATTCTTCTGCCGTATAAGGGATCATGTTGTAGGCCAATTCTTTCTCTATGGCCAACTTGCCTACTGGTTTACCTATGATTCCTGAGCCATCATCTTTTACAACTGTATTTTCGAAATGATTTTTTAAAAATACCGAATATGCCCTTAACACCTCATTCATGCTTTCCATGGGTTTTTTCATCCACCAGGTGAACTCCGGGTCATAGTCATAGTAAAAGTTGTAGGCTTCCTCGGTACTCTTACGCAAAGCTTCTACTGTTTGGGCCGCTAGGTCTGCCTTTTGCCATGAATCAAAAGCTTTGGTTTTTTCCATGGCCTCCCATTTGGCTTTGATGTTGACCTCGGTTTTGGCGAAGGTGGCAGCGATTTCCTGTGCACTGGGTTTCACCGCCAATCTCCTTGTTTGGTAAAACTTTTCCAGATCTGCCTTGAAATCCACTACATGACTGACTTGCTTGAAATCATCATAGGCCAGCCCATGGAAAAATAGCTCCTTTTCCAAATGGTTTTTGAAGAGTTGGTAATCCATTTTTCCATCCAAAGAAAAGGACTCATACGGCATGCTTTCAAGGGATTTGAGCCAGTCTTTATAAAGTTTGTCAAAGCGCTGAAAGTATTCGTCCGAAAGTGGGTTGTTGTACTTTCTGGCCAATGCGCCTCTATCTGCCTGATAACTGCTGATGGCGGGATAAAGCTCTGTGGCAAGTGAATTTCCCAGAATGAGGATACATAGTACAAAGGAAAGTAAACTTTTTTTCATAGTGGAAACGATTTGAATATGGCTCAGTGGATATAATGTAGAAATAAATTGAAACAAAGTTGAAATATTTCATTTGATCTTCAGCCCAAGTCAAAACATGAGTATTTCACCGGAGTAATAATTCAGCAAGGCTATATTTCAATTTTATTTCCGATTCATATTTCAAAAAGTAAGTTCTCTTATTCAAGGCTAAAAAACTAATACCCTGTTGACCAAAGGTTTGTCAGGATTGATGGGTGGTAAAAAGGAGAATTTGGTTTCTCCCTTTGAAAATGTGTGAATAAGAGATTTACGTCATGTTTTAATGTTGCGTAACTTGGGTAAGTCTACCTCTAAAAACCTTCGGGGTTTCACCCTGAACTTTCTTAAATGCCCTGTTGAAATAGGAAAGATTCTGAAAACCGCTTTGATAGGCAATCTGCGAAATCGACCATTCACTTTCTTGTAAGAGTTGGCAGGCTTGGTGAATCCTTACCTGTGTCAAAAATTCTGTAAAAGTCTTCCCTGTCCTTTCTTTGAAAAATCTGCAAAATGCTTCTTTGCTTAAGTTGGCCACATCTGCCACTTCACTTAAACTGATTTGATTTTGGCTTTGGGAAAGAATAAAGGACATCACCTGCCCCATGCGCTTACCTTCAGATTCTGTAAAGTCCTTTTGGGGAATGAGCCTGTTTAAAGCAGTGAGTTCTTGTGATTCCTGTAGGACATTCAATATTTCCAATGCCGTAAGTATTTTTTTTAATCCCTTTAATCCGGAAAAATCCATCAGGTTCTTTTTGATGTTCTTTTTGGTGCTCCCTTGTATGGCAAAGCAGCCCTTTGTCTGTTGTAGCCATTGGTTCAGACCGGCAAACTCTTCTACTTCTATCATGCCTTTTCCCAATGCCTCAAAATCAAAAAACAAGGTATGCCCTAAGGACTGCTTGTCTGTATTTGGATCAAAATACTCTGCATCCGAGCGGAATACGTGCGGCATATTGGCCGAAAACAGAAACATGTCACCGGGCTCAAACCTCCCCAAATAATCCCCAACCATTAGCTGACCTTTCCCCTCGACGATTAAGGTGAGCTGCCACTGTGGATGCTGATGGAGTTTGTCATAAAAATGTTTACCCGCATCCACTTGGAATCGGACAAATTCCTTGCTGGATTTTGGGATTTGGAAGGAAATAATTTTGCGGCTCATATCCGATGCTTTGCCAATATGTAAGGTGTGCGAGAGGATAGGCTTTTTGTTACCCACTCTGTTAGCTATAGAATTTTGATATAATATTAATACGATTTTTTGACAATTCCCTTTATTGGGTCAATATGGTATTAGTAAACATTAAAACAGTATAAGCATTCAGGAGGACTAGGTTGTAGTTTTGAATCATCAATTTAAAAAAAATATTATGAACTGGCAAGGCGTATTTCCGGCAGTAACCACCAAGTTTCACCAAGATGGTAGCTTGGATATGAATATGTTTTTCAAAAATCTCGATGCCCAATTGGATGCAGGGGTGCATGGGATCATTCTTGGGGGTACATTGGGAGAATCCTCGGTATTGTCCTTGGAAGAAAAAATCCAACTGACCACTGAAACAGTCAAATATATCAATGGCAAAGTTCCTGTAATCCTCAACATCGCAGAAGGCGCTACCAGAGATGCTATTTTTTGGGCAGAAAAGGCCAAGGAAATGGGTGCCTCGGGATTGATGCTTTTGCCTCCGATGCGATATGCAGCAGACCATAGAGAAGTGGTAACCTACTTCAAAGCGGTAGCCAACAGCACTGATTTGCCCATTATGATCTATAACAACCCTGTTGATTATAAGACACTGGTGACCATTTCCATGTTTGAAGAGTTGGCAGAATGTGAGAATATTCAATCTATTAAAGAATCCACCAGGGATATTTCGAATGTGACCCGTATGCGAAACCGCTTTGGTGACCGCTACAAAATTCTTTGTGGGGTAGATACCCTGGCCATGGAGGAATTGGTGATGGGAGCTGATGGCTGGGTGGCCGGATTGGTCTGTGCCTTTCCGAAAGAAACTGTGGCCGTGTACAACTTGGTAAAAGCTGGAAAATATGATGAAGCCTTGACAATCTATCGTTGGTTTTTGCCTTTGCTGGAACTGGATATCCATCCCAAACTGGTGCAGTACATCAAATTAGCTGAGCAGATGGCCGGTATAGGCTCCGAATGGGTAAGGGCTCCAAGGTTGACCTTGATAGGAGAAGAAAGGGTGAAGGTGGAAAATATCATCAAGAGGGGATTGGAGCATAGACCGGTGGTTTGAAGACTGGATTTAAGACTCAAGACATAAGATATAAGAGGGTTGGATATATGAAGATGTTGACTTTGCGATAATAGGATATTTGATTTTTGAAAGTTCTTTTGAATAATTGGACTTTTCTTTCACTTTCTGGTTTTAAACTTCGATTTGCAGCCTATTTCAATTATATTTCTACCCTATTTCAACCTTATTTCGAATTAACTGACAAAAAGATACCATGAACCTAGATCCAATTTTCCAGTCCGCCCAAGAAGCTTTTTTGCACTATAAAAACATCTCAGGAAAAGACAAAGCTGCTTTTTTGAGGAAAATAGCGGAAGGACTGGAGGCGGAAAAACACAGTTTGATTCCAATGGCGTCGGAAGAGTCCAATTTGCCGGAAGGTAGGATCACTGGGGAATTGGGGAGAACGGTAGGTCAGATCAAACTTTTTGCCAATTTGGTAGAGGAAGGAAGTTGGGTAGAAGCTGTGATTGACCATGCGGATCCAGACAGAGCGCCTGCGCCTAAACCTGATATACGCCGCTTTTTAACCGCATTAGGACCGGTAGTGGTTTTTGGAGCCAGTAATTTCCCTTTGGCCTTTTCTACGGCGGGAGGTGATACCATTTCCGCTTTGGCGGCAGGCTGCCCGGTGATCTATAAAGCCCATCCTGCTCATCCGGAAACATCTAAGTTAGTGGGACAGGTTATCCATAAAGCTGTGATTGAATCCACTTTACCGATTGGCGTTTTCACCCATGTAGAAGGAGGGATTGAGGTTGGACAGGCTTTGGCGAAGCATCCAACTGCCAAAGCGGTGGCCTTTACAGGATCATTTGCCGGAGGTAAAGCCCTTTTCGATGCTGCGAGCCAAAGGAAAGAACCTATTCCTGTATTTGCGGAAATGGGTTCAGTCAACCCTGTCATTGCGCTGAAAGAAAAATTGGGGAACAATATGGAGGCCCTTGCCAAACAGTTTGTCGCTTCACTTACCCTAGGTGCAGGTCAATTTTGCACCAACCCTGGTCTGATTATGGTGCCTGACATCCATGCGGAGGAATTTGCCAAAGCGGTGAAAAATGAACTGGAGCTCATTACAGCAGCCCCCATGTTGCATGAAGGTATCGCTGCTTCTTATTATAATGCCCTGGCAATCCTTCAAGGGAGAAAAGAACTTGAATGGGTGCAGGTGGCGGAAGCCAAAGACCTGATCAAGGCTTATCCTGCTTTGGCCAAAATAAAAGCTTCGGATTGGCTGGAAGACGAACATTTCCAGCAGGAAGTATTTGGATCCTTTGCTTTGATGGTAGTGTATGAACATTTCAATGAATTGTATGCCATTGCCCAAAGACTGCACGGGCAGTTGACCATTACCCTTTGGGGCGAGGAAGATGAATTGGCCAAAAAGGTGGACCTGATCAACCAATTGGAGGAAAAATGCGGCAGGTTATTGTTTAAGGGAGTCCCCACCGGCGTGGAAGTGGGTTATGCCATGCAGCATGGAGGACCTTACCCATCTACCACAGATAGCCGCTTCACTTCTGTTGGAGCCTATGCCATCAAAAGATTTGCAAGACCAATAGCCTTCCAGGACATGCCGCATGAATTGCTTCCGAATGCCCTAAGAGAGGAGAATCCTTTGGGTATTTGGAGAATGGTGGATGGGGAATTTAAGCGGTAATGTTATTGGAAATATTCCCAAGGGTGAAATATTGTAGAAATATGCTGGAAGAGAAATAAGTAGAAATAAGCTTCGCGAAATATTGAGAGAGGATTTTCGAGAAAGTTGATTTAGTGATTGGAGAATTGGTTGGACAGTGCCGAAGAGGGTAATAATATTTCCATTTATTTCCATCATACATAAGTTAACCCCCTTGTATTTTCTGCGGCAGGTAAAAAATGTGTATATTTGATAAAAACGTACACATATGAGAACGAATATAGAAATAGATGAGGCTTTATTGGCTGAAGCCATGAAGGTTACCGGAATAAAAACCAAAAAAGCGACGGTTGAAGAAGGTTTGAGGCTAATCGTACAATTATACCAACAACAGAAAATCAGGGGTTTAAGAGGTAAACTCAAGTGGGAAGGAAATCTTGAAAAAATGAGGCTGGACCAATGATACTGGTAGATTCTTCGGTTTGGATAGATTTCTTTAACGGAAAAGATGCTGAACATGTCGAGAAGCTCTACCAGTTATTGGGCAATCAAGTCGTTGTTTCAGGGGATTTGATATGGGTGGAGGTATTGCAGGGATTCAAGAATGATTCCCAATTTCAAAAGGCTAAAACGGCACTTGAATCATTGCCCTATTTCACGTTAATCAATAAAGAAACGGCTTTACTTGCAGCAGAGCATTATAGAGTCATGAGAAAAAAAGGGGTAACGGTCAGAAAAACTATTGATGTGATTATAGCTACTTTCTGTATTGCCAATAATATCAGTCTTTTGCATGCAGAAAAAGATTTTCAGGTCATGGAAGCACATCTTGGTTTGAGAAGCATTTAAAATAAACCCATTCCTAAAAGCCAACCTCATACATGTTGAATTGGGATGCTATGTACATAACACTATAGGGATTGATTAATTGAGTGAATAGCCAGTTGACAGATAGTACTATTACAAATTATTCCCACCTTATTTCCATTATATTTCACCCATATTTCATTTCAAAGTATGAAAAAAACTTTCCAATGTATTGATGCCCATACCTGTGGCAATCCGGTCAGGGTAGTGGCCGGTGGTGTTCCTTTCCTTAAAGGCAACAATATGCTCGAAAAGCGGCAGTATTTTCTGGAAAACTTGGACTGGATCCGTACGGGGCTGATGTTTGAACCCCGCGGACATGATATGATGTCGGGGTCTATGCTTTTTCCTCCCCATGATCCTGAAAATGACTTTGCCGTGTTGTTCATCGAAACTTCCGGTTGTCTGCCGATGTGCGGACATGGTACCATTGGTACCATTACCATTGCCATTGAAGAAGGATTGATCACGCCCAAGACGCCTGGTTTCCTTCGCATGGAAGCACCGGCGGGCTTGGTCTTAGTGGAATACAAACAGGAAGGCAACAAGGTAACGTCCGTCAAATTGACCAATATCAAGAGTTTTCTGGCCGCTGAAGCTTTGGAGATAGAAATCGAAGAATTGGGTAAACTCACCGTGGATGTGGCCTATGGGGGGAATTTTTATTGCATTGTGGATCCTCAGGAAAACTTCCCCGGCTTGGAGCATTATAAAGCCGAGCAGTTGATTTCTATGGCCCGCAACCTGAGGCAGAAGATGAATGAAAAATATGAGTTTGTACATCCTGAACACCCTCAGATAAAAGGACTTTCCCATGTACTTTGGACAGGAAAAACATTGGATGAAAGCAGCACAGCCCGAAATGCTGTATTCTATGGAGACAAGGCCATAGACCGCTCTCCTTGTGGTACGGGAACATCTGCGCGCATGGCCCAGTGGTTTGCCAAAGGTTGGTTGAAGCCTGGAGAAGACTTTATCCATGAGAGTTTTATTGGCTCGAAATTCACGGGTAGGATAGAAGAAGTTACGGAAATTGCAGGAAAGCCGGCCATTGTGCCGAGCATAGAAGGTTGGGCGAAAATCTATGGCTACAATACGATTATCATGGATGACGATGATCCGTATGTGTATGGATTTCAGGTGATTTGAGAGATTAGAGGCGAGAGATTAGAAGCGAGAGTTTAGAAACAAGAGGCAAGAATCAAGAAACAAGAGATAAGAATTTCGGAAGGTGGAAGTCGGATATTGGAATTTGAACCATTTAGAAGTTAATGGAATTAAGAAATTCATTAAGAAAAGTCGGATGTCGAAAGGCTGATTTCGAAATGATTTGGTCCCGATTGCTATTGGGATTTAGCGACAGCCTGTCCCGATAGCAAAGCGATTCGGGAGGCCAGGATGCGGGGTGGGAATAAGAACCAAGGCAAAAGGGGGATATCTGAATAAAATCTGCGAAGATCAGCTCAATCCGCATCATCAGCGTGCCATCATTGCAAGAAATCGGGTTTTGTAGTTTTTAACATGTCAATTTCCTACCATTTTTCGTCAACCTACATCACTAGGTTGATTGGTGAAAAACTTACCTTCGCCTATCAAAAATAAGGTATAGGAAACCACCAAAATCCTTATCTTTCATTTTCAAAAATGTATTAAAGTACTACCAATGGGTCGGCCTACTTGGTACTTTGTACATGGTACTTCGTGCAATTGTATATGAAACCAACCATCATCATCGGCGGAGGCGTTCTCGGCCTTTTTTCAGCATACTACCTTAGCGAACAGGGGGTAGAAGTGATTATTGTGGACAAAAGTGACATGCAGGATACCACTTCTACAGGAAATGCGGGCATGATCGTTCCCAGCCATATTATCCCGCTCTCAGCACCTGGGATGATTGCTAAGGGAATTGCCTGGATGTTTTCTTCCAAAAGCCCTTTTTACATCCATCCAAGACTTGACCGCAAACTCCTGGAATGGTCCTGGCTGTTTTACCGCTCAGCCAACGCCAACCATGTGGAAAAATCCATCCCCTATCTGAAAAACATTTCCCTCCTCAGCAAAGCGCTTTATCAGGAATTCAGAACTGCCCATAAGGATGCTGTAGATCTGGAAATGGCTGAAAAAGGTTTGATGATGATTTATCAAACAGCAGAGGTGGAAAAAGAAGAAATTGAATTTGCTCATCTGGCACGTCAGCATGGTCTGGATGCAGAAGTACTCAGCCCTGCGGATATTGCAAAGGTGGAACCCAATTTGGAAGTGAAAGCCCGCGGAGCAGTATTGTTTCCAGGGGATGCCCACCTTTCTCCGTCAAACCTGTACAGGTTTTTGAAAAAATATCTATCGGAAAAAGGCGTCAAATTCCTTCCCAACCGTAAAGTGTTAGGTTTTGAAAAACATGCTGGCAAGGTCACCGCAGTACTCACGGAAGAAGGAAGTTTGAGTGCAGAAAAAGTCATTCTTTGCGGCGGAGCTTGGTCGGCGGAATTGGCCCAAAAGCTAGGATTCAAATTGCCCATGATGGGCGGTAAGGGCTATAGTTTTATGCAGGACAACCAACCTGAAATCCTACAGGCCTCTATCCTTACTGAAATGAAAGTGGCGGTAAGTCCTTATGGACAGCAGGTTCGCTTTGGAGGTACCATGGAAATAGCCGGAATAGACGAATCCATCAACATCAACAGGGTAAAAGGAATTTTTGAATCCATCAACCGATATTACCCTAGTTTTCAGTCAAAATTCCCTGAAGGCGAAAAGATTTGGAAAGGTCTCAGACCATGTTCACCGGATGGTCTGCCCTATATCGGTGCAGCCCCAGGTTATGATAACGTCTGGTTTGGAACAGGCCATGGCATGATGGGGGTCAGCATGGCTCCTGCCACCGGAAAAATCCTTGCTGACCTTCATGAAGGCAACGCGTCGCCTATGGATATCAAGGCTTTTGAGGTGGGGAGGTTTTAATCCTGGGTTTCTCTGATTTCAAGGAAATTTTTATTGTAAAGAATATTACAGTAATTTCTGTTACAGTAATGCGGGTTACAATATATTGAATTATGATATTTTATGATTGAAAAATCAGCCAAGTTGTTGCTTTCATTTTCTGACTATCAGGTAGAGTATCGATGCTTGTCTTTGGAAGATTTGTGAAATATTTGAAAAATAAAGTCTTATCCCTCAAAAACCGGATCTTCCCGGTCAATAACTCCTCTGATAAAAACGATCATACGGTCAATTTCCTCCCAAGTAAAACCCAAATGGGATTGGGAATGGGCCAATGCATCTCTCAACCTTCCGATATTGTTCATCATGTCCACCCAATTGTCCCGGCTGAAATCAGGCTCAAATTTCCGGAAGCGTTGTTTTTTCGAAAACACAGAACCTAAATCCCCAAACTGCAAACATTGGATCAAGTCAATTTCTTCTCCTCTTGCTTTTTTCCAATCATATAGCTCCTTGGCTTGACCCAATCGGTTTGCCGTGATGCTATCCTCCCAATGGGGAAGCTGCTTCCTGATCAGGTCTTTCAGGTGGGTTTCCAAAAGACTGATCAACCCGAAAAAACCGATTCTCATAGGTATTTTATCCAAGTCCGTACGGGTCACGATGTATGCGGGATTACCGTCTTCATCTTTGATGAAATACCGCCTTCTTTCGATCAACAAACGAAAAGCCTTTAGCAGAGGCGTGTCGGCTTCCATCCAGTCCTCCTCTGTTATTTCAGAAAGTGTTTTATCTCCTTCATCGTATTTCATCCATTGCCCATCCACATTGACTATAGCAGAATGGAAATTTCGTTTTTCCATTTCTTCCCGGAAATTAGATTGGTCAAAAAGCATGAGGTTTTCCGCAATGGGCATCACATTGATCTGCTCTTCAAAAAGTAACCGAAGCCGGTCCATGGAATTCATTCTGGCTTTCATCAAATAGGGGATTTTTTTTCAGGAGTTTATCGAAGGTTTAAAGTACGGCAAAGTAAGCATTTTTCCGAACCGGGAATTTGATGAAAAGTAACAGTCATCCTTATCTCAATAATCCTTTAAAAATAAAAAGGGCTTCAGTCATGAGATATGTGACTGAAGCCCTTTCTGTATTTTATGTTGTGTAAACAGAGTTGAACATGACATAATCGGTGGTGAGATCTGTGCCCCAGCCCACTCCGGATTCCTGTCCTGTGTTGAGTTCCAGGTGTACCCTGATATGAGAGTCTCTCAATAATTTTTTGACATAGTTTTTGTCAAAATCAACAGGTTGGCCCTTGTCCAGAACCTGTACCAATTTGTCTTTGTCTCCGACAAATAGATTGACTTTTTTGTAATTGAAATGAAGACCGGTATTGCCACAAGCAGCGATAATCCTTCCCCAGTTTGGATCTCTGCCAAACATCGCTGTTTTGACAAGGGTAGAGTCGGAAATGGCCCGTACAAATTTCCGGGCTATTTCACCAGACCGGGCTTTGCAGACCTTGTATTCGATAAATTTTGAGGCTCCTTCTCCATCTGAGACAATCAATTTGGCCAAATGTGTCAGGATTTCCTGTAGTTTTTCTCTGAATATAATATATCCGGGATCTTTTTCTGAGGTGATTTTTTTATTGCCCGCCAAACCATTGGCCATTACTGCTACCATATCATTCGTAGAGGTATCCCCATCTACAGTAATCATGTTGAATGATCGGTCTACACTGTGTCTTAATGCTTTGTCCAAGAGTTGTGCATCTATGTCCAGGTCAGTGACAATGAATCCCAGCATGGTGGCCATATTGGGATGGATCATTCCTGAGCCCTTGGCCACACCACCCAAGTTGATGGTTTTTCCATCATGTTGAAATTCCACAAAACCTTCTTTTGCAAAGGTGTCGGTAGTCAGTATGGCATTGGCCACAAAGGATCCGGCTTTGGTATTGTCTGAGAGTTTGTGGATGTTTTCTTTGATCCCATTGACTACATCATCTGTTGGGAAGCGTTCACCAATCAACCCAGTGGAGGCCACAATCACATCTTCCTGTGGGATATTCAAGAGTTCAGCCGTTGTTTTTACCATAGCTTCAGCACCAAGTCTGCCCTGTTCTCCTGTGCAGGCATTGGCATTGCCGGCATTACAGACTATGACCTGGGCACGGTTATTTTCCTTGACATGTTTTTCGCTGATTTCTACTGGTTCTGCCCTGACCTTGTTTTGGGTAAAGACTGCGGCAGCGGCAGCAGGTACTTCTGAATAGATAATGGCCAGATCCCTGCGCATGGATTTGACTCCGGTGTGGGCACCCCAACATTTGATGCCCCTGACATTGGTTATATTTTTTATCATGACTGCTATTGCGTTAAGGTCTTAATGGGATTTGTGTTAACCCGGTTTTTTCCTCCAAACCGAGCATTAAATTCATATTGTGGACTGCCTGACTTGCCGCTCCTTTGAGCAGGTTGTCTATGGCAGCGATACTGATAATTCTTTGGGTTCTTCGATCCCAATAGGGGAAGACATCACAATAATGACTGCCCCTGACATCTTTGATTCCAGGAGCCTTTTCTCTTACCCTCACAAAAGGTTTGTCTGCATAAAAATCCCTATAAATTTTTTCCAGTTTTTCCTGATCCATTTGACCTTTTGGTTTGGTATAGGCGGTAACCAATATGCCTCTATCTACGGGAAGGAGATGTGGGGTAAACTGTACCATTGCATCCGATTGGCCCAATGCAGTAAGTTGTTCCTCAATTTCAACTGTATGCCGATGTGTTCCGATGCCATAGGCTTTGAAATTTTCATTCACATTTGAGAAATGAGTTGTGTCGCTGGCCTTGATGCCAGCACCAGTAAGGCCTGATTTGGCATCAATGATTACCGAATCTGATTCAATTAGCCCATTGGCCATAAGTGGGGCCAAGCTTAAGATGGAAGCGGTAGGGTAGCAACCTGGATTGGCTATCAGCCTGCTCTCTTTTATGTTGTCCACATATAGTTCGGGCAAACCATATACTGCATTTTTGAATCCTTCAGGAAAAACATGCTGCTTTTGGTACCAAGCTTCATATACTTCAGGGCTTTTCAATCTAAAATCGCCTGAAAGGTCAATGATTTTGGCTTTGTGTGATGCCAAGGTTTTGACGAAATCCATAGATATACCATGAGGTAGCGCCAGGAAAATAACATCCATATCATCATCCTTGATGACTTGGGAAGAAGCTAAAGTTTTGTCCAATATCCCTAGGAACTGAGGATGGAGATCGCTGAATTTTTTTCCTTCATGGCTCTCTGAAGTGATATATTTGATTTCTATATGAGGGTGTTGACAAAGGATCCTGGCCAATTCTGAACCTGTAAACCCTGTTGCCCCTACGATGGCCACTTTGTATATGCTATTGCTCATTGTTTTCTTTTTCATGTTGGATAAGTACCAGTTCAAAAGCTGTCAGGAAATTTTCCAATGCTTTTTGTTCAATATTCAGAGGTGGCACCAAGCGCAGTACATTGCCTGCTGTAGCGTTGGTGATAAAACCCGCTTTCAATAATTTTTGCATGATTTCTATGGCTGGCACACTTAGAACTATACCCAGCATGAGGCCTTCTCCTCTGATATCTTGAATAATCTGGAATTTTTTTTGAAGCGCTTGTAGATTTTCTTTAAGCCAATTGCCCTTTTCCTTGGCAGCCTGTCGGAGATTTTCTTCCACAATGACTTTTAAGGTTGCCAGAGAGGCAGCTGTCGCCATTGGATTGCCGCCAAAGGTGGTTCCATGGTCACCGTATTGGATACTACCTGCTATTTTTTCATTACAGAGAAATGCACCAATGGGCATGCCGCCACCCAGGCCTTTGGCGAGTGTCATGATGTCCGGTTGTACGCCATACAGATCCTTGGCAAACCAATACCCTGTTCTGCCGATTCCTGATTGGATTTCATCAAAGATGAGGACTATATCTTCTTCCTCACAGAGTTGTTTGACAGCTTGGAGATAAGGTTTTTCAGCAGGGATTATCCCTCCTTCACCTTGAATAGGTTCCAGGATGATGGCGGTCACATCTTGGTTGACTTCTTTCTTGAGTGCTTCAAGGTCATTAAAAGGGACTTGTATAAATCCACTTGGCATTGGTCCGAAACCCTCCTGATATTTAGGTTGCCCAGTGGCAATCGTAGCTAAAGTCCTTCCGTGGAAAGAGTTTTCCATCGAGATGATCTTACCGCCTCTTCCTTTGCTATGCGCATAGCGGCGGGCAATCTTGATGGCCCCCTCTACAGATTCTGCTCCACTGTTGGTAAAAAATATGCGATCCATTCCGGAGATTTTCACCAACAATTCCGAAAGGGCTACCTGGGCAGGGCTGACAAAAAAGTTGGAAATATGCATCAGCTCAGCGGCCTGATCCTGAATTGCCTCTACTACTTTTGGATGACAATGCCCCACGTTGTTGACCGCAATGCCTGCCAGCATATCGGTGTATTCCTTATTTTCAATGTCCCATAATTTGGATCCTTTTCCCTTGACAAAGGTGAGTGGAATTCTTTTGAAAGTCGGGAGATAATATTGTTGGTCTTTGGTATGTAGGTCTATGTTTTTCATGATTGTTTTTTAATGGTGGTTCCGATTTTTTCCTCTGTTTCAAAGTAATGAAGCAATTGCTCTGGCTTGGTACCGTTGAGGATCACAGCGTTTTTCACTCCTTTTTTGAGGGCATTTTCACAGGATTGGATTTTGGGAATCATACCTCCCTGAATGACCGAACCATAGAGTTGCGGTAGTTCCTGCAGGGAAATAGTACGGACGATCGAATGGGGGTCAGGGTAATGTCTATAAAGCCCTTCGACATCTGTAAGGGAGATGTAATAATCGGCTTTTATGGCAGCGGCAATTTCGCCGGCGAAGTCATCTGCATTGATATTGTAGCCCAATCCATTCTGATCAGCGCCAATACTTGCCATGACAGGTATGAACTTGTTCTGGGAGAGTGTAGATATCAATTCAGGGTTAATGGTAGTAATTTCACCTACTCGGCCCAAGTCAACCTCTTTGTTGGTGCCATCACTAAGGGATAGCTGCAATTTTTTTTGTTTGACAGTGACTGTTTGATTGTCAAGACCCGAAAGTCCGATGGCTTTTACGCCATATTGCGAAAAAGTGGTGACCAAGTTGGCATTGACTTCTCCAATGAGGGTTTTTTGGATTTCTTTAAAAGCCTCAGGGCTGGTTTGTCTCTGTCCCTGGATAAACTCAGAGTTTATTTGGGCTTTTTCAAGAGCCCTGTTGATAAAGGGGCCGCCTCCATGTACCAGGACGATCTCATGTCCAGTATCGGAGAGTTGTTTGAGGGTTTGTGCGATTTGAATTTGTAACTGTTGATTGATCATGGCATTCCCACCGTATTTGATGAGAAGCTTGGAAGAAAGCATGTTGGTTAAATTTTAATGAAAATTTCTATTTAGGGGAGATATATGTTTTCCAAATTTTATTTCAAAAAACCATCCCAAGAACGTTTGTTTCCTAATTAAACAAATACCATTCCATGTAAGGGAAATTTTATTCTAAATTACGGTTTAGTGCAAAATTCCTTTACAGGGTGCTACTTTGACTTCTAAAAGTTAAATTTTTCCAACCGATGTGTCAGTTTTGTCAGTCGTTCATGTCAGTTTAAAACAGAATGATGCAAGGAATAAATTGAACAAATTTTTTTAAAAATACCCTAAATTAGGTATTTCCCCATGTGAATGTTATGAATACCTTTGGCCTGGGTGATTAAGTGACTTTTTAATCCTATTGTTTTCAGGAAAGTCAAGGGGAATTTGTTTGGAGATTTTTTGCCCCTGCTTTTTCTATTTTTCAATGTAGATTATGTCAATTCTTTTGGGAAATAGGGAATACAGAATTAATTTGTGTTGCAGAATACAATTAACCCCAAATACATGGAATTATATGCCAAGGCGTTGACCTTTGCCATACCTTTCTTTCTGATTCTGATTATCATTGAAGAATTTGCTGCCCGAAAAATGAAACGTCAGGTCAACTATGGGATGGATACCATTTCCAGTCTGAGTTCGGGTATGACCAATACCTTGAAAAACCTGATGGGTCTATCCATAGCCATTGTTTCCTATGGATGGATGGTGGATAAGGTTGCGCTTTTCCATATTGAAACTACTTGGTTGGTTTATGTAGTGGCATTTATTGGGATGGACTTCGTAGGCTACTGGAGTCACCGTTTCGATCATAAGATCAATGCATTTTGGAACAGGCATATCGTGCACCATAGCAGCGAGGAGTTTAACCTAAGCTGTGCTTTGAGACAGTCAGTTTCTGCAATCGTAGGTATTTATTTCTTCTTATATATCCCAATGGCCTTTTTGGGCGTGCCGGCGGAAGTGGTCGCCATTGTAGCGCCTATTCATCTCTTTGCGCAATTCTGGTATCATGCACGCTTGATCGGCAAAATGGGTTTCTTGGAGTATATTTTGGTTACGCCTTCCCATCATAGGGTACACCATGCCATCAATGATGTTTATTTAGATAAAAACCTCTCACAGGTATTTATCTTTTGGGATAAGCTTTTTGGTACTTTTCAGGAAGAGTTGGCAGAAGAGCCACCTGTCTATGGGGTCAAAAAACCTGTCAATACATGGAACCCTTTGATCATCAATTATACGCATATGTGGGCATTGATTATGGATGCCTGGAGGACAAAAAACTGGTGGGATAAGGCAAGAATCTGGTTTATGCCTACAGGTTGGAGACCTGCGGATGTAGCAGAAAAGTATCCTTGGGAATATTGGAAAAATGCCTTTGATCAGGTGAAGTACGACAGTCGGCCATCAAAGTCATTACAGGTTTGGTCATGGGTGCAGTTGGTCGTCGGTTTTACGATGGTTTTCCATGTATTGGTTGCTTTTGTCAGTTTTCAGTATTTGGAAGTGATGCTATACTCCATTTTTCTGATGGTTTCTATTTTTGCTTATACGAGTTTGATGGATAAGTCCAAAATGGCCATTCCTGCTGAAATAATCAGATTTTCATTGGGTATGGGGTTGATCTATTGGAACGGAGGTTGGTTTGGTTTACAGGAATTCCTGCCGGGAGCAACGCTATTGGTTTCGGTATTTTTTATGCTATCCTTGGTGTTGACCTTCCGCTTTATTGCTACTGAAGGAAAAAAACTTAAATCGGTTTCTATAGGAACAAGGCATTACTTGAATTTTGATAGCTAAAATCCTTCAAAACCGATCATAATTGACTAACTTATAGCTCAGAAGAAGTATATATATTTCCCATCAACAAAAGGCAGGTTCGGATGTGTAACCTTCATTTGGTTTGGGAATTGGGACATGTTCTTCATTTTGAAACAAAAAAATTGTGCAGGCTATGAGTGTCAGGGACTACTATGGGATTTTCTATCAGGATAACCATTTTTCGCAGGTTGAAGATAAACTTGCCATTGAAGTTCCTTTAAGCATAGCGGTCAACCAAGTCCCTTTTACAGTCACGATGCAGACGCCGGGCAATGAAAAGAACCTGGTGCGCGGGCTGCTTTTTACCGAAAACATCATACGGGATTTTTCCTGGAGACCTGATCTCGAAATCTGTGACCTGGACAGTTCTGGATATATCACTTCAGTGAATGTCAATGTCTCTCCTGATATGGTTTTGACCGATTTTACCGGCAAGAGAAATGTAATTTCCTCTTCTTCCTGCGGACTGTGTGGTAAAACATCACTAATGGAATTGGGGAATGAAAGTGTTCAAAATCAGGATGTATTAAACCCACAATTAATCTTTGAAATGTTTCTCAAAGTGAGTCAGCATCAGAAGGATTTTAAGCAAAGTGGAGGCACCCATGCAGCAGGGGCTTTCACCATTGATGGTGACTTGTTGAGTATACAGGAAGATATAGGCCGTCACAATGCCGTTGATAAAGTGATCGGTGAACTGCTTAATACAGGTTGTTTGGACCAAGCAAAATGCCTTACCGTGAGCGGCAGGATTTCCTACGAAATCGTGAATAAGGCAAGGTCTGCCGGTATTCCGTTCTTGGCCTCTGTATCTGCGCCATCCACGCTAGCGGTCGATATGGCCATAGAAGCGAGTATTACCCTCATGGCATTTTGCCGTGATCAAAAACTCACCATTTACTCCAATTCCCAACAGCTTGAAATGCTATCAACCAGTGAACTGGTAGCATCAGGTAGGGTAAAAGATAACAGCATATGTCAAAAAACTTAAGTTATTTATCAGGCCGAAAAGGTCTTTCCGCCAATCTATTTGAAGAACTGGGTACTGCTGTTCAAAAAACCGGTCTGCTTCAGGAATCGGATATGGAACGCATCAGGCAGGAATTCCTGGTGGGCAAGGCTACGCTGCATGGCACTGTTTCTTTTTATGATTTTCTCAAACCTGAAAATCAGCATAAAAAAGTGTATGTCTGCAATGGCAGTGCCTGTCTTTGTGCGGGAACGCAGCCTGAGTTGAAGGAAAAGTTGTCCCGGCATTTTGAAGCCCATGAAATCGGGGAAATGTGCTGTCTGGGAAGATGTCATGAAAATGCTGCTTTTCATTATGGGGGTAAAAATTTTTCAGGCAAGGCCATTGATCAAATTGAGGAGATCCTGGAAGAAGAGATCAGTTTGGAGGACAATTATCAAGTAGGGGTATACGGAACTCCCGTATTGACTCTGCCTTTTCCAGGTTTTTCAGCTTATGAAGATATCTTAAAATCCTGTTTTCAGAGACCTATTGCTGAGTTGTCCGAAGAGTTAAAAAAATCCGGTTTGCGCGGGAGGGGAGGAGCAGGGTTCCCGATGGCCATCAAGTTGGACTCATGCCGCAACACCCCTGCAGAACAGCGTTTTATTGTCTGTAATGCAGATGAAGGTGATCCCGGAGCGTATTCGGACAGATATTTATTGGAAAAGCGGCCCTATTCAGTTTTGCTGGGAATGGTCATCGCCGGATATTTGGCAGATGCCACAGTAGGGGTTTTGTATATCAGGGGCGAGTATCCTGAATCCATTTCGGTGATTGAAAGTGCTATTTCCGAGATGGAAAAGCATCATTTGATTGGAGAAGATATTCTAGGTTCTGGATTTTCTTTTCACTTTAAAATCATCAGGGCCCAAGGGGCTTATATCTGTGGGGAAGAGACAGCTTTGCTTTCCTCTATTGAGGGGCAGCGGCCGGAAGTTAGGGTAAGACCGCCTTATCCAGCACAGAAAGGTCTGTTCAATTTGCCTACGGTGGTCAATAATGTGGAAACCTTGGCCAATCTTCCTTTTGTCATGGCAGAAGGTGGGAATGCTTATGGGGCTATTGGAACAGAAAAATCTAGAGGAACCAAATTGGTGTCTTTGGATGGATACTTCAGAAATCCGGGAATTTATGAAGTGGATATGGGGACACCTTTATCCGTGGTGGTACATGAACTTGGAGGTGGTTTTAAGCAAGCCGTGAAAGCGATGCATATCGGAGGGCCTTTGGGAGGCCTTGTTCCGGTTTCTAAGATTGATGATCTCAGCATTGATTTTGAGTCTTTCAGTCGGGAAGGGTTTCTTTTGGGGCATGCTTCCATCATTTGTATACCGGAAAATTTCCCGATGATTTTGTACATCGAGCATTTATTTGAATTTACGGCACATGAAAGTTGCGGGAAGTGCTTCCCTTGTAGATTGGGTTCTACGAGGGGAAAAGAAATGTTGCATAAAGCCAGGACTTCAGGTTATACCATCGATAGGAAACTTATGGATGATTTGCTGGAGACATTGGAAATAGGTTCATTGTGTATGTTGGGCGGAGGATTGCCTCTGCCAGTAAAGAATGCGCTGGAGTATTTTGAAGAGGAGTTAAAGGTGTATTTCAAAAGCGAACAAAACTAAAATTGGCAACCATGGAGAAGTTACAGAATGATACCGGTATGGGCCACAGGTTGAATGGAAACGGCGGGGTGAAAAATAAAGTAGCCTACATTAACGATAAGGCATATGCCCTTCAGGAAGGGGAGACAGTTCTTTCATTTGTTCGGAGGCATTTGGGGAAAAGCTATGTGCCCACCCTTTGTGATGCGCCCAATTTGGAGCCATTTGGTTCCTGCAGGGTCTGCAGTGTAGAGGTGGCTTTGCAGCCAAATGGAAACACCAAAACTGTAGCTTCCTGTCATACGCCCGCCTTTGCCGATTCCTATTTCTATACCGATACAGAAAAAATCTCAAGACTTCGCAAAAATATTATTGAGCTGGTGCTGACCGACCACCCTTTGGATTGCCTGACCTGTGAAGTGAACAATAACTGTGAATTGCAGACTGTTGCTGCCCAAGTGGGTATCAGGGACGTTCGTTATCCTGAAGGGAAAAACCACTTGGACAGGGAAAAGGATCTCAGCCATCCCTACATGACATCTGATTTTTCAAAATGCATCAACTGCTTCCGCTGTGTCAGGGCCTGTGATGAGGTACAGGGCGAATTTGTGCTCAGTATGGCAGGACGTGGATTTGACAGTCATATTATCAAAAGTGATAACACTACCTTTTTCAATTCGGATTGTGTGAGTTGTGGTGCCTGTGCCCAGGCTTGTCCTACCTCTGCCATATCCGATGTCTTTGAATCCAAGAGTGTTGTGGCACAGAAAAAAGTCAGGACTGTCTGTACCTATTGCGGAGTGGGCTGTAATCTGGAAGTTGCGGTGAAAAATGGGAAAATCAAGTCTATACAGGCACCCTACGATGCAGAGGTCAATCAGGGTCATACCTGTTTGAAAGGTAGGTTTGCATTTTCTTTTTATAACCATCCGGACCGTATCAGGACTCCTCTGATCAGAAAAAATGGGAATTTAGAACCTGCCAGCTGGGAAGAGGCGTATGATTATATTGCCCAGAAACTGACGGCTATCAAGCAGCACTATGGTCCAGATGCCATTGCAGGGATTTCCTCTGCCCGCTGTTCCAATGAGGAAAATTACCTGATGCAGAAATTTATCCGTGCCGTGATCGGAACGAATAATATTGATTGTTGTGCCAGGGTTTGCCATTCTCCTACAGCATTGGGTATGCAGAATGCTTTCGGGACAGGAGCGGCTACCAATTCCATTGATGATATCAAATATACTGATTGTATTTTGGTCATTGGTGCTAATCCAACAGATGCCCATCCTGTTACTGGAGCGAAGATGAAGCAGTTTGCCATGAAGGGTAAAACCACCATTGTGGTCGATCCCCGCAGAACCGAACTGGCACGCTATGCCACCTATCACCTTCAATTGAAGCCGGGAACGAATGTGGCCTTGCTGAATATGATGTTGTACTACATCATTCAGGAAAATGTGATGGACAAGGATTTTATTGCAGGGAGAACAGAAGGTTTTGAGGAATTCAAAAATCAGATCCTCGGATTGGATATAGACCAGTTGGAAAGTGTCACAGGGGTTGATAAAGACCTTGTGAGGCAGGCGGCCTTGGCTTATGCCAAAGCACCAAATGCCATGTCCTTCCATGGACTTGGGGTAACCGAACATACCCAAGGCACCTTTACGGTGATGCAGATTGCAGACCTTGCATTGATTACAGGCAATATTGGTAGGAAAGGCGTTGGAGTCAATCCTCTAAGAGGTCAAAATAACGTGCAGGGTGCCGCAGATATGGGCTGTCAGCCCCATCAGGGTGCTGGGTACCTGAATGCCTATGATCCGGAAATCAATAAGCAATATGAAGAATTTTATAAGACAAAGATTCCATTCAGCAAGGGTTTGAAAATCCCGGAAATGTTTGATGCTTCCATTGAAGGGAATTTGAAGGCCTTGTGGCTGATGGGTGAGGATGTGGTGCAGACCGATCCAAATACCAATAAGGTCATCGCTGCGATGGAAAGTCTTGATCTTTTGGTAGTGCAGGAACTGTTTTTAACAGAAACAGCCAAGTATGCCCATGTAGTTTTGCCTGGTGCTTCATTTCTGGAAAAAAGCGGCACATTCACCAATGGGGAAAGGAGGATTCAGCGGGTTAAAAAGGTGGTGGAACCATTGGAAGGCACCAAAAGTGATGGACAGATTATTGTGGATATTATGAACAGGATGGGCTATGCCCAACCGGATTATGATGCTGAAACCCTTTTGGAGGAGATTTCTCAGATTGTTCCGTTTTTCCGTGGAGTGAAATGGCAGGAGTTGGGTGACAATGGCAAGCAGTGGCCGGTAGCGGCAGATGGTAGCGATACCAAAATCTTGCATGCCGAAGCTTTCAATAGGGGCAAGGGGAAATTCCATTATTTTGATTTTCAGGAAAGTCAGGAGTTGGTCAAGCATGGGAAGGAATATCCTTATATCATCACGACCAATCGGGAGTTGGAGCATTATAATGCAGGTACCATGACCCGGAGAACCAAGAATGTGGAACTGCTCACCGAGGATGCCTTGATGATCCATCCGGCAGATGCAGAAAGACATTTTATCCAAGATGGGGACATGGTCTGTGTGGAATCTCCAAGAGGGAAGGTGGACCTGAAGGCAAAGATTACCGATGAGATCAAGCCGGGAATATTGAGTTCAACTTTCCATTTTCCTGAAGTGATGCTGAATCAGATTACCAGTGATGAACATGATTCAGAGGCTATGTGTCCGGAGTACAAAGTAGTGGCGGTCAATATCAGGAAAAGCAAAGGAAAGTATAAAGTTTGATGCATCAATTCAAAACAAGTTTATCATAGAAATATAATAGAAAGGTATCAAGCAGATTTTTTGCTATTTGATGACAAATCTATTTTAAATGTAAAGTCCATGGGGTAAATAATAAGCAAAACAAAATTTTTACCACATAGGTATTATGTTTGAAAAGTGATTTTCAAATAATCCTCGGGGGTATTGATATTGGTGAATGGTTGCTTGGCCAATATTTCTTGTGTTATGGTTAATTCTTTAACCCTAAAAAGCTTCAAAGCATCCATCATTTTCAGGGCTTTTTGATCCAGTAATTCCCTGAATGTTTCAATGCAGGATTGGTCATAGACCGCACAAAGTGGTTCGAGTTTTTCACCATTCCTGGGTATAGCAATCTCGCAGTTTTCGGTTTTTTCAATAATCATTTTCACCAGTTCGGAACTGATAAATGGCATATCACAGCTCAATACAAAAATCTTGGCTGTCTGACTGACCATCAATGCTGTATAGATTCCGCCCATTGGGCCACAATCCGGCATGATATCTTTATAGATTTGGTGTCCCAATTCGGTGTAATTATCTCCATTATGGATGATGATGATCTCTTTGACCAAAGGTTGGAGTACCTCAATCTGCCGTTCGATAATGCTTTTACCGCCAACTTGCAGCAGGCCTTTGTCGCTTCCCATCCGGCTGTTTTTGCCTCCGGCTAAGATGACACCTGTGATATTTTGTTTTTTGTCCATTTTGGGCTCAAGGTCCAACTAGTTGATATTTCAATTTAAGGATTTAAATTATCTTCCAAGAAAATAATTGATTCCTAATCCCACTTCCAAACCATGTGTCCTGTTTTCTAAGATCCCTACACCTGAAACAGGTAACCAATAATGGCTTCTCAAGAACATCCCCCATCTTCCTGAAAGCAGGTAATTCGTACCTAGGCCGACCTTCAAATGGCTAAATCTGAATTGACGGGGAGTGATTGACTCAAATTGATCACTAAGGCCAAGTCGATCTTCAAATTCATACTGGAATTCTTGGCGGGCAAGGTAATTGCCTACTATTCCAAAACTACTTTCAAAGCTAAATCCACTGTAATACAAGCTCCTCCATCTTAATTCTAAAGGAAAAAACAACTGTCTGTTGGTAAGGTAGATTTCATCAATATCACGGATATCAGCGGGTCTTCCAGGTAATGAGCCTAATACTGTTGAATTGAAAGTAGACAGGTCATCGTCATCGATTTCTCCCTTGATTTGACTTCTGATGATGCCTGTGTAAAGTCCAAAACCATTTTCCCATTCAATCCCCAAGTTAAAAGACTGTGCAAATGAAGAATAGTATTCTATTTGCCTGTTTACTGGTACCAATAATGATAATCCGGCTTCGAGATTGAAATAAGGCTTGTTTTTTTCCAGTGCAGGTGTACTGCTCAAGTTGCTGGTATCCCCTTCTACCAATTCTTTGTCCAGTTTCATGACAAAAGATTCTTCAGGGGCAATGGAAGGAGCCATTAGGGTATTTTTGGCAGGCTTACTTTCACCATTTGAATTTTTGGTGTGACTTTCCTGATAGGCTTGACTGGGTTTTAAAGAATCAAGGGAATGTGATTTGGTAGATTCAGCCAAAGGTTTGAGTGAACTTTCTGTTTTTTCAATTTTCCCCTCATTTTTCTGATTTTGAATTAGAGCGTCAACTTCTGGTTTTACTGATGTGATTTCTTTTTTCAGAAAAGAAGTGTGATTCATGGATGAAGTTTCATTAAGATCTTGTTTGTTATTGATCTTTGCGATTTTTTCCGACTCTTCTATCAACACTTTCTTATGTAAATAAACTGTATCTATGATCCATACAGTATCTCTTTGGTATATGGTGTCAGCCTGGTATAAGTTGTTTTCAGGTCCATTCATTTCAAAATTTGAAGAGGCCCCTTCTTTTTGGGAATACCAAATTGCTGCTAATACAAAAAGCATAGTACTGTACAGATAAGGCATGTACCACCGCTTCCATATTGGTGTTTTAGGAACATCCAATAGCGGGGCAAAACTTTGCCAGGCTGATTCCTCATAAGGCGTATAGACCTCTTCAAGTTTACCCTTTATTTTTTTCTCAAAATTATCTTTACCTGTCATCTTTGTTGTCCATTTGAAGAGTGAAGGGTTGCCAAGGCTTTTTGGAGTTTTGCTCTGGCTTTTGCATAATTGGATTTTGAAGTCCCTTCTGAAATTCCCAGATGTTCGGCAATTTCTTTATGGGAATATTCTTCCACGGCATACAGGGAGAAAACTATCCTGTATGCAGGCGGAAGATCCTGTACAAGGGCCAAAAGTTCTTCGGCACTTATGCTGTCCAAGGCGTCCTCTTGAAAAGCATTTGTATAGTCCTCGTTACCTATACCTTTAAATCGGTCCTGAAAAACTTTCTCTTTTCTATAGTGATCAATGGCCGTATTGACCATTATTCTCCTCAACCAACCACCGAAACTGAGGTTCATGGAATATTTGTCCAATTGCTTAAATACTTTAAGCATTCCTTCATTGACCAATGATTTGGCTTCACCCAGATCACTGGCATATCGCCTGCAAACATTCATTGACAGTGGGTAGCAAAGACTAAAAAGTGTTTGCTGTGCTTTTCTGTCTCCAGAGAGACAGCGCCTAATTACATCATGTAATTCTCTGGAATTTTCGAGATTCATCTTGACAGCATCACGAACTCAGGGTATAAAATGGTTGCCTCATTTCTTAAGAAAAAAAAATTTTTTCACAGGCAACTGTTTTGAGCGAGCGGTTCGTAATGGGTGTAAAATTAAAACAAAACCATACTATATCATGAAAAAAACCGTAGGATTAATTACTGCATTGATTTTATTTGTTCAGATTGCATCAGCTCAAGATGAGCAGCAAACATTATTTGGGGAAAAGATTTCTCTTTCGAGTTTGGGAGTCATGGTAGATCCGGGAGTCCAACTGACCAGACTTGCTGGCGAGGGAGCTGGATTTTTTAATTTTAGAGGAGGGATAGTTTTCAATGATAAACTGACTTTAGGGGGATTCTATGGTCAATCGATCAATGATGTGCGTCCATCATCATTTGATAATTCACTCCCTATTTCAGCCCATCTAGATTCCTATATGGCAGGTGGATTTGTGGAGTACACCATTTATTCCAACAAACTTGTACACTTTACTTTCCCGCTTTCAGTAGGCATGATGGAAGTGGAAATTGACAACGAAGGAAGAGACTTTGACTTTGATGAGACAAAGACCTTGTTTGTGGAGCCCAAGGCGATGCTAGAGATCAACCTGCACAAGTTTGCTCGATTAAATGCCGGTGTGGGATATAGGATTATGGGGAATACATTCGAAAATGCCCCAGGAGTGCCAGATGCTGGTAACGCATTGACTTTTCAGATTGGTTTGAAAATGGGCGTTTTCAGCTTCGGTCAGTTGAAGTAATATTTCTAAAGTTGTTTTTTTCCTTATTCAAATATGGAATAAAAACTTCATGAGCCGATTAATTCTTTTAATCGGCTCAAAACAATATTGTATTTGAGCCGATTAGGTAAAATTATTGGCTCATGACCTACAGCTGGCAATATTAAGATTGGCCGAATTTCAAATATGATTTGGAAGTCCTCCTTCTGATTGTGTACCCTCAGAAATGGAGAAAATGTTTGAAGCAGGACTTGAGGCCTTCCAAGTTGAATTGAGCGCCAAGAAATATATGTCCACCACCCAAGCTTCCAAAGCCAAAGCTACCAGAGACCTGCAATACCTCTTTGAGCAGGGTGTGCTGACCAAATCGGGGGCAAGGAGGTCGGTGCGGTATGCGTTTAATTTAAACTAAAACTCCTCTACCGTCCAACTGGCACAGTTTAAGGCTCCACCATGTTTGATGATGTCTTCTGAGCGGAGTGGAATAAAGTGATTGTTTTTTAGATATGTCGGGAAGAAATGGCCAAGCTGATCAAAAGCCTGTTCGTCTTCATCAATGCCCAAGGTCGGAATGAGGATGATGTCCTGAGTTTGTAAAAAATTAAGAAAAGCCCAATTGTTTCTATGTGGCTTTTTGACGGCATAATGAAGAAATTCGGTTTTCAGGCCATTCTTACGAAGAGTGTGACTCAGGTTGAGGTCATCTTTGTAGCAGTCGTTGATCAAAACCGTTTCTTCATCAATAAACCTTAAGACGCCGTCTATGTGACCATAAGGTTCCGATTTATCCCAAGGAACCAAGATCACTTTCTCGGCTCTAAAATCTTCATAAAGTTTGTCTATCAATTGTTTCTTGGAATACCAATGTTTGTTTTCCAAAACAATCTTTTCTGTCAGAATCACACATTTGCTGTTATTGACTACATTGCCACCATCGAGGATCAGGTCTGTTTTTCTGGTTTGTATGCCAAGGGCATCGCAGACCAAGCTGGTATAGGTCTTTGAGCCACGATCTTGCTTTGCTGTACTTAGTAGGTAATCCGGATCATATCTATATTCCAGAAAGTCGTCAATGCTGATTTGAATTGGCATATAATCCCTTGCCCAGATATCTCTGGTATGCGGTAGCAGATGAAATGGTATTTTCTGTGCATTCAAAATACCTGAAAGTGCTTCAAAAAATGGTTTAAACTCATCTCTTGAGGAGAGGAGGGAGGAAAAGTAGATGGTGTTTTTGGTCCATTCTGGGGTCATGGTTTTCCAAAATGTTTTTTGAATGCTTCTCTATAGCTATCAATTCTAAACTGATTTACAGGAGTTTTATGGTTTTTATACTTGAATTCATTTTCCATAAATATCTTATTCTTTTTAATGCCAACATTCGCTTGTCCCGATGGTGAAAATAAAATTATCCCTTTAATTTTTCTGTCAAAAATTCTCTCATCAATATCAAAAACTCTGTCCTTCTTATTCTGAACTTGAATTTTAAAAGTATCACAAAAGAGTTTTGCTGCATTGTTTTTCCCAAAGCCACTGGTGAAAAAGATGGTGTCAATTTTTGAGTTTTTGATTCCACTTTCAATTTGATTTTTGTTGACAGCGATGTCTTTTAGAAGTCGGTCTTGGGTTATTTTTTCATTCTCTCTTTCGCAAGTCCGAATCATATCTGAAATCCAAATATTTGAATTAGATAAAGTCGTTTGAATTTTTTCAAGAGAATTAAATTCTAATGCTGGAAAAGCTTGACCTAAAATGTTCCAAAGTGAGTTCTTATTTCCATAGAAAAAATCAATTTTAAAATCATCGGTCCTATGGGGATGAATGGTGCCAAGAATCAAAGCAGTATCTGAATCTTTAACTTGGTTCTTGTCAATATATTTGTGTGTGCTTGTAATCATAGAAAATCAATTTACTAAGTTTTCTTTACCATTCAATTCATAAGGCTGTATTAACACCTCAACAGGCAATCCTAAGAGCTCGTGAAGGTTTCTGATCATATCAATGGTCAAAGCCCGCTTACGGTTTAGTACAAGACTTACAGTGGTCTTACTGCCCATAGCTGGAATTAAGTCTTTATCCTTTAGCCCTTTCATTTCCATGGCTTCTTTGACGGCCGTGATAGGCTCAGGCAAAGCGATAGGATAATGCTCTTTTTCATACTTCTCTATCAGCGTCACCAATAGCTCTGCCTCCATACCTTCAGGACTATCTGGATTGGCATCAAATATTGAAGAGAGTCTATTTAAAGCATTTTCATATTCCTGCTTTGTGGTGATGATTTTATCCCATTTCATAGAGCTTAAATTATTGTAAAGCGATATTTACTCTTTCAAGAATCTTTTTAACAATTTCATCTGTTTCATTCGATAAAGATGGTCCTGAAACCCCATTAACATTTTCTAATTTTTCAATTTGATCATTGTTTTTAGGATATGGAAATCGACCTGCCCAAATAGCAAATTCTTGAAGGGAATTAATCAATGCTAATTCCTTTTGTTCAAAATTTAGATTATACTTTTTAATTATAGTTTTAAAATCATGTCCATTACCACCTTTCTTCCCATTTTTTAAATTCTTTAGGAAGTCATCAAATGTTTTAATTTTTCCAGATTCAATATTTGGTTTCTCATAATTAAGAGCTAAAGCCTTTAATAAAAGTTCTATTGTTATAGCATAATGTAATAAAGTTGATCGAAAAAAACCTAATTGTTTTAAGCGATTTTCTTCAATCAAATCAGACTGATTCGCTACTTCAAAGAAGATTCTTAAATTTTCTCCTGCTACCAACAAAGTGGATTTTGCATGATTTAAATAAACGTGTGGGTTAAGTGATACTCGTATCATTTTTTGCCCAAATAAATTTCAATTTACAAAAGACTAACTAAATGCAAATGTTTGTCTTTTAAACTACTAATATTTTTTAATCTAGATACCTTAGACTCATTAGCTAATTTCATTTCTAAAAGCAGTTAAAACCCTGCTAAATCAAAGTCACAACAAACTGTACTCTTAATATCTGTAAAAAATTGATGATTTGTAATTCGTTGGCTTTCATAAATTAGAAATATTCAAAAATTTAAAAAATTTTATTTCAGAACAAACCAAGTTAAAGTGAGAGTTTTTTAATATTTGATCATAAATAAATTTATGTTTACTCTCATTCATTATCATATAATTATTTATTCTTTCTCTTCCATTCATTTCAATTTCTAAAAGAATATCTGGTGCTATGCATATCAGAATACTTGAATCACTTTCTATAAACGGAAAATCCGAAAGGGGGAGTGAGTAATCTTTTGTGATATAAATATTCCATTCATTATTTATAAAATAAAATAATGAATTAAAAAGAAAATCTTTATCTTTTAACGCTTTTTCCATTTCTAAAAATAAATGAATCTTAGATACTTTCTTTGCATTAATCATCGAAGTAAATTTTGAAAAATAATACGGATTTCTGAGAATTTGTATGTATAAAAATAAAGAAATGTATGTTTTTTCTTCTAGGTTATTAATTTTTTTATACTTTATCAAGTTTAATAGGTATTTTTTAAATTCATTTTCGTAAACCGTGAATTTATCCTCGTAGTTGAAGAAATAGGAAAAGTTTTCATTAAACCCATCTTCAATATCAAAATCTAGTTCTACATTATTGAATACTTTATTCAATTCAATTAGATCTTCTTTGCTTTCAACTTCTGATAAGTTAGCATATTCTATATAAAAAACATTTTCGGCTTTTTTTTGGTAAATTTTTTTAGCTGCTACACCAAATGTATGTAAAAGCACTTTCCGAGGACTTTGATGGTTTATTGTGTTATTTCTAAGTTTCATCAAATAATCTAAATTCCAATTTGCTGACCAAAAGCAAGGGATATAATGATTTTTTTTAGATATATTTTTCATCACTCTTCACCCCCTTCCACAATCCTAATCTCCTCCTCAGTCAACCCATAAAGTTCATAAACCAACTGGTCAATTTGGTTTTCTAGAGGGGTAGTATCAGTATCAATACCAAAAGATTTTATTTCAAGAATTTGATTTACCAAATCTACTAGGAGTTTTTGTTTAGCATTTTCACATTTTTTAATCGGTAGTAATCTGCATTGACCAATCTTAGCTTTTGGAAAAACGTCGTCTCGTTCGGAAAATTTGTTCACAAAATAATATCCCATTAATTTTGAGTTTAATAAACCTAATACGAATTTAGTTTCATAATCAGAGTGGATTATAAAGATGTGAGCTGTATTCTTTACAGTAAAATCCTCCTCTGTAAAAGCAGCAATAAGCCTATTTTTACCGGGAATTTCTCGTATTATAATTCTTTCTCCCTCAAAATACTTTGGTTCTCTTGGAGCTGCAATCCATTCACCATATTTAAGGTATCCCCCTTTCCAATTCAAACAATAATTATTTACCTCGTTTCCCTGAATATGCTTTCTGTAATGCACATCAATTTTCTCATTTGAATTAAAGACTTTATTTATTCTATCTTCTTCAGATTGAGGAGGTTTCCCTTTTCCTGTTTCATATTCTTTTAGGCCACTTGAAGAATCCGAAATTTCATTAAGTGAAATGGAATCTTTTTCGATCTTACTAATAATCAACCTATTCTCTTTAGTTGTGAGAAAGTCAAAATAGTAATTTTCATTATTTAAAAATTCGATTTGATTTAACCTATTTGTTATAATGATATCTTGTTTTTGGATTTCAAGAACTAAGAGAATTGGCTCAAATCTACTTTCAATTGTTGCAGTTAAAACTACTGTATCTACAGTTGCCTCAGGAAAAACACCAATTGGTGTATTCACAATAGAATTAATTGATACGGTATCTAGTATATGTTTTCTTACTTTAGAATTATTAAGATTGTTAGAAATTGAATTTGGTATTATAAACGCAAACTCACCTTTGGATTTTAATAGCTCAAAAGATAGCTCGATAAATAGAATAAAAAGATCCGATTGATATTCAGAAACTTTGTACTTGATTAAATAAAATTGTTTTTCACTTTGATTTTTTATATCTCTAAAATTAATATAAGGCGGATTCCCAATCACCACGTCAAAACCCACAAAATCCCCTGTTTCATTTAAAACCTCCGGAAACTCAAACCTCCATTCAAAGGCATTTTCATAGATCTTGTTGTTTTTGATCTCTTCGATCTCGGTAGAGAGCTTTTCCAGCTCGGCTTCTATCTTTTCTACTTTCTTTTTTCGCTCCTTTTTCTCTTTGGCTGATACCTCGAATAGTCCAGTCTGCATGGTGAGGTTATAGAGTTCTCCACCAAGTTTTGCCTTCCTCTTGATCTTGGGATCATTGTTGGCAATCTCGGAACGGAAATCAGACTTGATCTCTGAGATCAGTCGCTCCATCTCCCGCTTCTCTTCCTTGCTTTGTGCATTTCGGTAAGTTGTCACCGCCATGCGATAGCTGTCGATGGAAAACTTACTTTTCTTCAGCGCCTCACTCAGATCTGCGTCTATAGCAAATCGGCTGACCAATGAATTCCCACATTTGATATTGATATCGATGTTTGGCAGGGTTTCCAGTGACCTCATTTCCCTCACCCCTAAATCCCCTCTCCCCAAGGGCGAGGGGACTTTCCTAGAGCTCAACGTGTGATGCTGGGAATCAACCCCCTCTCCTTCTGGGAGAGGGGGCCGGGGGGTGAGGGTATTTTCGGTGTTAATGGTCTTATAATAAGCATTCTTCAACAACTCAATCCATAACCTCAATCGGCAAATCTTCACCGAGTTGGGATTGATATCTACACCAAACAGACAATTTTCAATGATCGTCTGCTTTTCATGAAACAGGGTTTCTTGGATGCGTTGGCTCTCCTTGTTGTTGGGATTGTATTCAAAGAGCTGTCCTTCCTCGTCCGTGATCACCAATTCATCATTGACCACTTCCACTTGATACTCTTTCAGCCTTCTGCCTGTTCTATCTTGAAGGATTTTGAGGTCATTCTTGACCGCAATCATTTCATTCAGCGCAGATACCAAGAAGTGACCGGAACCTACAGCAGGGTCACAGATTTTGATGCTGTTGACGATATCGTTGGCTTCTTTATAGGAAAATCTTCCTCCAGGGCCGATTAGGTCATAGACATCATCAAGGTTTTCCACCCTCACCCCTAAATCCCCTCTCCCCGAGGGCGAGGGGACTTTTCCATAGCTCAACATTTGTTGCTGGGAATCCTCCCCCTCTCCTTTTGGGAGAGGGGGCTGGGGGGTGAGGGTGATATCCTCAGGAGAAGTGTGAGGGGTGAGGGTATCATCACCAACAGGGGACTGGAGAGTGAGGACCTTATCCAAGATCTCCTGTAAAACTCTTTCAGTTTCAAAGAGCACTTCTTCATTCGAAAAACGTAGTACGGTCAGACCTAGCTCGTTTAAGTCATAAGTTCTGCCTTCATCATACTCTTTTTGATCTAAACTTTCATGATACCCCCCATCTATCTCAACGGCCAATCTAAACTCTGCACAATAAAAGTCAAGAACATATTTATCATCAACTGGATGCTGCCTTCTAAATTTTAATCCATTCAATTTTCTGTTTCTAAGAATTTCCCATAGAAAAGACTCGGCTTGGGTAGCATCCTTCCTATTACTTCTAGCAAATTCCAAAATCTTTGGATCAACTTTCTTGCCTTGAAGCTCAATGTCCCTCACCCCTAAATCCCCTCTCCCCATGGGCGAGGGGACTTTTCCATAGCTCAACATTTGTTGCTGGGAATCCTCCCCCTCTCCTTTTGGGAGAGGGGGCCGGGGGGTGAGGGTGATATTAACCGCCTCTTTGAACTTCTGAACCACGGCTCTTCGGATCGTTTCCCGACACATGTACATGGTAATAAAGCCTGGGGTGAAGAATGAACCATCCTTATAACCATTGATTTTCTCGAAGATCAGACCAAGAACAGAAGCATTGATCAGGGTTTTGTTATCCTCTTGGATATCTTCCGAACCTTCGGAGCTGAAATCATAAGCATTCAAGAATTCAAATAGATACTCCAAGGTGGAGAGGTTCCCTGTTCTTTTTTTACCAAGTTCATTCTTTAGAACTGTAGAAGAAATGATGGGCACTGTCTTTTCATCCCTCAGATTGGAGATAAACAGCGTATCATGCTCCATATCCGTTGGCTCAAAGAGTGAGCTGTTCAGATAAGGCACATTACCAAAAACCTTGATTATCTCCTCGGACCTGTCTTCATATTTTCTGGCCAATACCTTAAAAAATAAACTGTTCAGGTCATCGTAATTTTTGATCTTATCCAGATTCAGGAAGGAATAGGATTTATCACCCTTATGGTAAGTGATCAGCTGCGCTTCCAGTAGTTTCAGGAAAAGGATTCTATTCACCCAAGTGATGCTCAGTTCAAGGGCGACATTGAACAGCCTTTCTTCATTGGTATTGCCATATTGACTTGGTCTTTCCAGTCGGCTGATCTTATCCAAGCTATCCAGTTCTACAATGGCATTTTCCAAAATAGAACCCGCATGCCTTTCTCCAGACTTATTTCTTCCGATCAGCTTTTTACCCCCTTCCTTGGTTTCACTCAATCCAATAATGTGCAAGAGTTCGCTGTAGAATCGCTTATCAAGGCTATTACTGTCATTGGTAAAAGGAAGCTTCAGCATATGCTCAGGTGAAAGCAACTTAAATAGCGCTATCAGCTTGACATCATCCTTTTTATCTGCATTGCGAAGCGATTTGTCGTATGTCCTAAGGTTAAAATAGGTAAATGCCAGTTCTCCTTCCAGTTTATCGATCTCACGAGCTGCTATTTCTTTATAGAAAAAGTCCGTAGTCGTACCAGACAAACTTCCTGCCTCAAAAGCCTTGAAATCTTTCACCAGATTCTTGTTTTGGGCAAAAGCCTTTTCAAATACCGATGCATCAAACACAAACCATTCATAGATGTTAGTTACCACTAGGTGCTTAATTTCTAAATTGTTTTGAGTGATGCGCTCCCTTAAAAAGTATAATACCAGTTCCTGAAAGGATTTGACGTTGAGGTTCACCCTCACCCCTAGCCCCTCTCCCCTAGGGAGAGGGGAACTTTCAGAGCTCAACGTTTGATGTTGGTTTTCCTCCCCCTCTCCATCAGGGAGAGGGGGACGGGGGGTGAGGGAGCTATCCTCAGGTGAAGGCTTGTGCGTGAGGGGATTTGTCTTAATGAAACTAATCATCTCGCCCCTATTTGTAGGCTTTTTGGTTTCAAGAATCACACCAACAGGGCTTTTCCCATCTTTCCCATTATGGATGACCAAATCATTTCTCCCCTTGGTATTGATAGAAAAATCAGGTTCGTAATAAGTTCTTTTGAGAAAGTCAGAGACAAGGTTTTTGTGAAACTCCTCTGATTCACTTTCATTGATGTGATCCAGTAATCGAGTCAAATTATCCTTGAATACCTCAATTTGGGTTCTTACAGGTTTAACTTTTAAAAATGCCTTATTTAATGCCTGCCTTGGTTTGAGGATTTTGTGATTCATTTTATTTGAGATCCAATTAAAAACTAGAAACAAGATGTCTGTTTTTAGTTGAAAATCCAAGTATAAAGGAAATGATGAACGACTTGCCGACATTTATTGTCGTAAAAAAATAAACTTTGGCTTCGTAGTAGCGGGAACAGAGACGAACTGTGTCCGCCGCGCTTGTGCGCTGTGGAGTAGCGGATATAAGCCCTCCAGAGAATTGATTAAAAACAAAAAAAAAGGATACCGTTTCCAGTATCCTTCGTAGTAGCGGGAACAGGACTCGAACCTGTGACCTTCGGGTTATGAGCCCGACGAGCTACCAACTGCTCCATCCCGCGATATATTTTTATTTTCTTAAAGAACCTTTCGTGACTCGAACCTGTGTCCGCCGCGGCGGATATGAGCCCGACGAGCTACCAACTGCTCCATCCCACGATATATCTTTAATCTAATGATTTTCTTTTTTTGATCAGCCTTTTGCTGAATTCGTGGTACAAAAGTAGAAGTTTTTTAAATACTATGCAAATTACTGCGAGAGATAATTTTACAAGCTTAAGCTGCCCTTAGCTTTATTCCCTGAGAATTAGCTCCTTATTGAAAATATTTTTTTATGCGATTAAACGGCTCAGATTGGCGCCATACGCTATTTTTTTTGAATTTATCCAAAGTTTATTTGGTTTGTTTTTCCCCCTAAGTATTACCTCTGAGAAAAATCAAGTAACTTTGCACAAAAAATTGTAGTCATGACCGAAAACACACACAAAGCAGGCTTTGTCAATATCATCGGAAAACCCAATGTTGGCAAATCCACGCTCATGAATGTGCTCATCGGTGAAAGACTTTCGATCATCTCCTCCAAGGCACAGACCACACGTCACCGTATCATGGGGATCATCAATGATGACGATTACCAAATCGTCTTCTCCGATACCCCGGGAATGTTGAAGCCTAAATATGAGCTGCACAAAAACATGATGAGTTTTGTGCACATGTCGCTGGAGGATGCAGATGTGATCCTTTTCGTAACCGATCTATTTGAAACCGACGCGGAAATAGAAGACGTAATTGAAAAGATCAACCACTCAGGTGTCCCTGTACTCTTAGTCATCAACAAAATTGACCTGTCCAAGGAGAATCAATTGGAAGAAGTGACGGCTTATTGGACACAGCGCATCAAAGCTGATGCGGTGATCCCAATCTCTGCAACCGAAAGTTTCAACACCCAGCGCATTCTCCAGGAAATCCTGGACAGACTTCCCCAACATCCTCCGTTTTATGATAAAGAGGAGCTTACCGATAGGCCTGAGCGGTTCTTCGCTTCAGAAATTGTCCGGGAAAAAATCTTCCTCAATTACAAAAAAGAAATCCCTTACAGTACGGAGGTTTCCATTGAGGATTTTTATGAAGAGGAAAATATCATTCGGATCCGTGCAGTCATCTATGTCGAACGTAATAGCCAAAAAGGGATCATCATCGGAGAAGGTGGTAAAGCCCTTAAGCGCGTAGGCATTCAGGCAAGGGAAGAGATGGAAAAATTCTTCGGTAAGAAAATCTTCCTGGAAACTTTCGTGAAAGTGGCAGATGATTGGAGAAAAGATAAAAACAAGTTGAAAAAATTTGGTTACGACCAATAAGAAAGTGTACAATGGCAAATATAGTAGCAATAGTAGGTAGGCCCAATGTGGGGAAATCTACCTTTTTCAATAGATTGATAGAAGAGCGCAAAGCGATTGAAGACAACGTCTCCGGGGTGACCCGTGACCGTCATTATGGCCATGCGCAGTGGGGCGGTAAATACTTCTCCGTAGTGGATACGGGTGGTTATGTGACCGGTTCAGATGATGTGTTTGAGGCAGAAATCCGTAAGCAGGTCAAATTGGCCATAGATGAAGCAAATGTCATCCTGTTTGTAGTCGATTGTATCGATGGTTTGACAGATTTGGATAAGGAATTTGCCAATGAGCTCCGGGGCACCAAAAAACCTATTTACATTGTGGCCAATAAAGCTGACAGTGCAGAGAAAGCATTGGCTGCAGCTGAATTTTATGGATTGGGGCTGGGCGATAACGACGTGTTTCCCGTGGCAGCTGTCAGCGGTAGTGGTACCGGTGATTTGTTGGATGAAGTGATCAAGAATTTCCCTGATGAAGGAGTAGAAGATCCGGAGTCCGGCATTCCAAAAATTGCCATCCTCGGAAGACCCAATGTTGGTAAATCATCTTTCCTGAATGCTCTTTTGGGTACGGAAAGGTCTATTGTGACAGATGAGGCAGGTACCACCAGGGATGCCATCCATACACGTTACAAACTCTATGGTAAGGATTTCATCATTACAGATACAGCAGGTATCCGTAAAAAAGCCAAAGTAAAGGAAGACATAGAATTCTATTCTGTCATGAGGTCCTTGAGGACTTTGGAAGAATCCGATGTGCTGATTATCATGGTAGATGCCACTAGAGGTTTGGAGGCCCAAGATGTCAATTTGATCTCCTTGGGTATCAAAAACAATAAGGGCATCATGATCATGGTCAATAAATGGGACTTGATCGAGAAGGATCATAAGACCATGGATACCATCAAAAAGGATATGATGGAGCGATTGGGGGAAAACAGGTGGATCCCGATTATTTTCACTTCTGTGGAAAGCAAACAGAGAATTTTCCAGGCGATCGAACTTGCGGTAAAAGTTTATGAGAATAAAACCAAGAAGGTAGCAACGTCAAAACTGAACGAAATCATCCTTCCTGAAATTGAAAAATATCCTCCGCCGGCATACAAAGGAAAGTATGTCAAGATCAAATATATCACCCAATTACCGACCAAAAACCCGGTATTTGCTTTCTTTTGTAACTTGCCACAATATATCAAAGATCCCTATACAAGGTACCTGGAGAATAGGATAAGGGAAAACTTTGATTTTGAGGGAGTTCCTATTAAGATAACTTATAAGAAAAAATAAAAATATTTGATCAAGACGCTTGACAATTACATGAATGGAAGTATCTTTGCACGCTTAATTTAAGAAACAAAACCAAACACATGAAAAAGGTATTTGCATTATTCGCTGTTGCAGGAATGTTGTTCACTGCTTCTTGCGGAAACAAAGAAGTGTCTGAAGAGGCTACTGAAGAAATCGAAGTAGTAATCGAAGAGACTGAAGAAGTGATCGAAGATTCTGTTGAAGAAGCAGAAGAAGTGATCGAAGAAGCAACTGAAGAAGTTGTAGAAGGTTAATTTTCACTTCGAAAAAAAATTGAGGCTGTCCAGGTTTTGGTCAGCCTCTTTTTTTTGTCTTATATTTCGGGTGATGAACCAACAGGAGCAATTTTTGGAAGCATTCAAAAAATATCTACCATCAGGGGCGGTAGAGTATTGCTATTCTTTGTGGCAGGAAAAACCCTTTAACTTTTATATTACCAAGGGCCGGCTGACCAAATTGGGTGATTTTCGGTATAGAAAAGACCGAAAGCTTCAGACCATTTCCATTAATCATGACCTCAATCCCTATCAGTTTCTTATCACCTTTGTACATGAAGTAGCGCACTACAGGGCTTTTGAAAACCACGGTTTCAATATCAAGCCTCATGGTGCAGAATGGAAAATGACTTTCCGAAAACTGATGATTCCTTTACTGAATGATAAAGTTTTTCCAAAAGAAATTCAGATTGCTTTAAGCAGGCATCTGAAAAATCCGAAAGCCAGTACAGGGGCGGATTTGTTCTTGAGCAAGACCGTAAAGGCTTTTGACAGTAAAACCCAAACAGGAAAGGTTTTCCTTGCTGATCTGCCAAAGGGAGAGATTTTTGAATTACAGGGCAGGAAATTCCAAAAGGACCATACCAAGAGGACACGTGTCCTTTGCGAAGAAGTCCAGACTGGGAAAAAGTACCTCATCTCAGCCCATGCGGAAGTCAAGAAATTGGATTAAGAAAGCTGATCTTTCTCTTCCCCAATTTGATTGGTTTCCTGAGAAAAATCTTTTGGCTGTGGCAGGTCACTGAGCTGGTTGATTCCAAAGTATTCCATAAACTTATCACTCGTACCATATAGTATAGGTTTGCCGACGCTGTCAGATTTACCTTTGATGGCAATGAGTTCCTTTTCCAATAATTTTTGGATGGAATAGTCACAGCTAACCCCTCTGATATGCTCGATTTCAGTTTTGGTTACCGGCTGTTTGTAGGCGATAATGGAAAGGGTTTCCAATTGGGCAGTAGACAGCCGCTTTTGGGATTGCTGTTTGAGTAAAATAGAAATACTGCTTTGATAGGCAGGTTTGGTCAGAAACTGGTATCCACCTCCCAAATGTTCTAAGGCAAAGGAAAAATCATCATGGCTGTATTTTTCCTGCAAGGTGTTGATTGCTTCAAGGATGTGCTCCTTGGGAACTTCTGTTTCAAACATCTCCGTCAGGCATTTTTGGATTTCTTCCAATCCCAACGGAGATGGTGAACAGAAAATCAGTGCTTCTATATGTTTATGTAAAAACTCCAATTTACTTCTTAGCAAGTTTGGCTTCGATTGAATGCATGGTATGTGGAACGGCCTTTAATCTTTCTTTCGCGATCAATTTTCCTGTATCCACGCAGACACCATAAGTGCCGTTTTTGATTCTGATCAATGCATTTTCAAGGTTGATAATGAATTTTTGTTGTCTTGCAGCCAGCTGGCTAAGGCTTTCTCTTTCCAGGGTGTCTGCACCGTCTTCCAGGAGTTTTGAGGTGGAGGCAGTAAAATCTGTGCCACTGTCATTCTTTTTGCTCAATGTCTGCTTCAATGATGTAAGTTCCTCTTTGGCAACGGCTAATTTCTGCAGGATGATTTCCTCAAATTCCTTCAGCTCTTCTGGAGAATAGGCTGTTTTTTCTTCTTGGCTCATAGCGTTTACTTTATATATAATGGTTCTCCGATCCAACAGGCTAGTTGAAAAGTTCCCTAAAATACGCTTAGCTTTTTAAAATCAAAAATAAAAAAACCGTCACTGGGACGGTTTATGATTTCAGGTCAGATTCTGAAGTCTCTTGGCCAGGACTTTTTCGTCCATAATCAGCTTGTATTTCACACTGAGATACCTTTGTATCACTTTTAAGTTCTTGCCTTTTTCGACAAAATAAGTTTTGAGAGTCTGGGTGATAAGATCTGGTTTCATAATGGGTTCATAAGTTTGATGATGACTTTATTAAGATATTAATTTTCTGGCATTTAAAGAAGAAAAATTTAAAAAACCGTACCTACAACCGCAGTTTTTTTGATTTGACGGACATTTCCCTGTAGGTCAAAAATCTCTACCCAAATGATATAATACCCAGGACGGACTTTTCTGCCTTGACTGTCCGTACCGTCCCAAAGATAAAATCCCTCCATTCCCCAAATGGCATTTTGACAGATTTCCCTGATCATGGATCCGTTGACGCCATAGATTCTGACGGTTGCATTTTTCCCAGGTTGTTCCATTTTGTAGCTGATGGTAATAAAAGCTGGTTGGCCTGGAACATCCGGCATAAATACTTTGGGCTGAATCTCAATGCCCAACGCTTCCTGACCATCGAAAACCTGTGAGTTTCTATATCCGGGCGTTGCAAAACCTGCCGAGGAAGAAGCGGACTGCCAATTGCTTGGGTCATTGACCTCAAAATCAACCGAAAGCCGCTCCAGGGAGACTCCTCTTGTATCTCTCAGTAAAGGGTGGTGCATGCGGTCGGAATAACTGAATATTTCCGCCAATTCTTCCTCAGGATCGAGTAATACCACATTTCCGGAGGAAATGGGATAACTGGGTAAAGAACTGTAGGCTATAAAACGGTCTTCCTTGGATTTCGGGTACTCCTCTTTGAGTCTGCCCGCGTCTGTCGTGAAGACCAGAAATGAAAAAGGCTCCAGGATAAAGTCCTCATGAAATAAAATCCTTCTGTTGGCGATCTCTCCAGTACTATTCAGGTTTGCCAATTTCCAGTCTTTCAAGTTGATAAATTTATTGCTACGGTTGTAGATTTCGACAAACTTAGGGGAATTGGTCCTGGCGTTGAAAAGCACCTCATTAAGGACAATATCTTTAGCTTCAGGCTTTGAGGGAACCACCATCCAGACCTCTTCATTTGGGTCCAGCAGGTTTCCGGTACAGTCCCTCAGATTGCTGATCCGGATGGTATATCTGACACCTTCTTTTAGTTCTTCATCAAATTCAATCAGTATTTCAGTCGGGTTTTCGCCAGCCAAAATTCTTAGTGGATTTAAAGAGGGTGAAGTTTCCCATGTGGTGACTGCAAGATTATTGCTCAGCACTTTTGAAAAGGTCAATAAGACCGTTTTGTTGCCAAGCCATGCAGATCGGATGAATCGGGGAGGGCTAAGGTCGGGGCTGGTTTCATAGACCGAATTCACCCGTCCAGGGGTTCCTCTTTTTGGATCTATAGATGCTGCTAGGTTTGAACTAAGGTGACAGGCCAGATAAGGGTTGGCAATTTCCAGGCTATAACCTCCCTGGGCAAAGGAGCTTCCACCATAATTGGCGGTGGTATAGCCAAGGCTATCCAGCAAATTTCCCGACTCATCCATGATTTTGACATGGTCTGCGGAGTTCAATAATGTCGGCCAATTGGTCAAACCCAGCACATCCCCAAACTGGCCAAACTCGCTCATTCTTGCTCTGGGTACCAAGATTACATGTGACTTTGGCCCCAAGACGGCTGAAGGTATGGTAGTGACCCTTCTGGAATTGGCAAGCTGCATGCCGCCAAGATAAATAGGCCTTTCCCCTGTATTGTATAGCTCCACATATTCTACATTTGGCAGGCTGTTTCCAGCCCTTGGAGCTGCCATTACTTCATTGATGACCACTTCCTTGAACGCAACCCTTTCAGGTGGGGCAAATTCAAAATCAAAACGCCGATTAGTATTTTGGTTTCCCGATAAGTCTACCATTTTCTCGATCAACAGCGTGTAGGTACGCCCTGACTCAAAAGTAAAAGCCCAACTGAGCAGCACCTGACTGTTGTTTTGCTGAAGAATGACTTCGACGGGATGCTGTTCATCCAAGGAGTAAATGGAAGACAAGAGGGCATAAACAGGATCCAATGGTTCAGAAAAGGAAACCAGGGTTTTTTGGTTGTCAACAGGTGAAATATTTACAATCTCCGGAGGTGTTCTGTCCCAGACAAACTCTCTTTTTGAGGCGTGCAAGGGCAATCCTCTTTCACTCCATCTCAAGGGGATTTCCAGGGTGTAGACTGGCCCTTCTTCAAAAAGTTGACTGCTTCTAAGTTGTATTTGTTTGGGCTCGGGAACAAATGCTTCAAAGGCAAAGGCGTCATTTTCCTCTATCTTGAATAAAAGAGCATCTGCTGAACTGGAGCGGATTTCAACCTCATGGTAAATGCTGATAAGATCCTGTTCCATCAGAAAAACATTTTCTATAAAGTCACGGTACCGTACCTCTTTGCTAGATGAGGATACTTCTCCAGTTTGGTTGTTTTGAATGTTTAGCGCTGATATGGATAGGGTAGAATTTAAAATTAAATCTTCTGTGAACAGTAATTCGACCTGATACCCGTTTTCTTTTATTTCAATATCACTTGGTAATCTCCCATTGACCTGAAAGTTTGAAGTCTGCGCAACGGAAGATTCAAGGAAAAACCGGTTGAAACTTACCAGCATTGTTTTCGGGGAAGTGACTAAAATTTCACCGAGAAGGATGCCATCGATTTCTATTTCCAGCTCAATTTCAGGAGTAATATTCCCTTCTTTATCCTGTAGCCCAAGCAGAAGGATTTCGACAATTCTGGTGTCAAAAAATTGTTCTGCATAAATCTGAAGGGTTGAATCTGTAGGAAAGACCAAGTCAATTCCTGAATATCCTGATATCTTGACCTGGCTTGGGTTGGGTGCATTGATTTCCCTGTCGAATTGTAATTCAATGGCATAAGGATTTAGCAGATAGGCTGATTTAACCTGAATAGGGTCTATGAGCTCATTGCCATTATAAACCCCAAAGTCATCCATAAAGAACCTCGCCGCTGAGCCTGTTCCGGGACCAAATAATACCTCAATTTTGATCAGCACTTTTTCCATTTCCCAAAATTGTTCAGGAAGCTCAAACTCATACAAGCGATAGGGGGTATTCTGATTGGGAAAGCTGTGGTTGTCTCCCACCTGAAAAACAAACTCATTTCCTGTTTCATTTTCAATGGTAAGATTGACCAGCACAGGCCTGTTTCCTGAGCCATTCTGTCTTGTTTTGGCAAAAAACGCAATTTTGGGAGCGTCTAATCCAATGGTTGAAATTCGGGAGTAAATGGCCCCATTGAATGAGCTGATCGCCTGGACCCCCAATGCCCTGGAACCAAACCGGCCTTCGCCGGAGGCTTGGAAGACCCGGGCAGCGGTAGAGCGGACTTCATTGGCAGACCAGTCCGGTAAAAATTCTTCAGGATGGTTGACGATCATAAAATTGCTTTCAAAATCCTGAACCTGAGCAAAAGACATGTTTCGGTTAAAAAAACAACCTAGTAAGGAAAAAGCAATACAAATCCTTACCAAAAACATAGGAATCATCACTGAAAATTAAAAAACCTGCTGTATAGAATCGAATTTTATCCGTTTAAGCTTATTTTTTTTCATTCTTATCAAAAAAAGGGCGTTCTATTTGAAAATAAAGTAATTAAATGAATTGATTATATCTTTTTTGAGATTTCTTGGTTTACATTTGCAACACAGTTTAAAAACCTAATTAAAAATGAAACTAGCCGTAGTAGGAGCTACCGGATTGGTAGGCTCAGAAATCCTAGAAGTGCTGGATGAGCACAATTTCCCATTTGATGAATTACTCTTGGTAGCCAGTGAAAGGTCTGCAGGAAAGAAGATGACTTTCAAGGGTAAGGAATATACGGTAATAGGACTTAAACAGGCTGTTTCTGAGAAGCCGGATATTGCTATTTTTTCTGCAGGTGGGGGTACTTCATTGGAATGGGCACCCAAATTTGCTGAAGTGGGTACCATCGTGATCGACAATTCATCTGCTTGGAGAATGGATCCTACCAAGAAGCTCGTGGTGCCTGAAATCAATGCAAAAGACCTCAGGATTGATGACCGTATCATCGCCAATCCAAACTGTTCGACCATTCAGATGGTACTTGCCCTGACCAAACTGAGAGATAAGTATGGTATCAAGAGAATTGTGGTTTCCACTTACCAATCTGTCACAGGGACCGGTAAGGCTGCAGTAGATCAGATGATGGCTGAAAGAGCTGGTCAGCCAGCGGAAATGGTATATCCACACAAAATAGATATGAACGTTCTTCCTCATATTGATGTCTTCCAGCCAAATGGCTATACCAAAGAGGAGATGAAGATGATCAATGAGACGAAGAAAATATTCAACGACAACAGTATTCAAGTCACAGCCACAACGGTCAGAATACCTACTATGGGTGGACACTCTGAATCTGTAAATGTAGAATTCAAGCAAGATTTTGACCTTGAAGAAGTAAAAGAAATTCTGTCCAAAACACCTGGCGTGGTGGTGCAGGATGATCCTACCAATAATATTTATCCTATGCCTTTGACAGCACATAAAAGAGATGAGGTTTTTGTTGGCAGATTGAGAAGAGATGAATCCCAGCCCAATACCTTGAATATGTGGATTGTTGCTGATAACTTGCGCAAAGGAGCAGCTACCAACGCTGTTCAGATAGCGGAATACTTGGTGGAGCATAGCATGGTTTAATTTGGATTGGAAAAATAGCTATAGCGAAAAATTACAACAGTTTGTGCAGGATCACTTGGAAGAGGATCCTGCAAAACTTTTTTTGGCCCAGAAGCAACCGCTTGATTTTGATCTTAAATTGGCCTTCGGACAGCTTCAGGCCAGACAGAAGGCTTTAAAAAAAATCCCGACCTGGGCAAAGCATCCCTCTCTGGTTTTTCCGCCCAACCTTTCGGTGGAGCAGGCCTCTTCTGAGGAAACTGCACTTTTCAAATCTGGGTTGGTCCGTGGGTCCACAATGGCAGATCTTACAGGCGGATTTGGAGTGGATACCTATTACCTGTCAAAAGAATTCGACAAAGCATATTATTGTGAAAGGAATGAGGAACTCAGCTCCCTTTTTGCCCACAATATGGAAGTGCTTGGAGAGACCAAATTTTCCATATTTTCCGGAAATAGTATTGATTTTTTAAAGCGGTTTGAGGGTAAGCTTGACCTCATTTATGCAGATCCGGCAAGGCGGGGAGGGCATAATCAAAAGCTTTACAAATTGGTTGATTGTGAGCCCGACATAGTTGCTCACTGGGATCTTTTGAAGAGTAAATCCAAAAGTATCCTGCTAAAGGCATCACCCATGCTGGATCTGAAGCAGGCCCTTATGGAACTTCCAGATATACAGCAGATCTGGGTGGTTTCTGTTAGGAATGAAGTGAAGGAAGTCTTGTTGTCATGGGAAGAGGAGAAAGAGCGAAGTGAAAGGCATATCCATTGTATTGATCTGCATCCACACGGCAATAAAGCATTTGATTTTACTTTTGAGGCGGAAGAAGACTGTGTCAGTAGCTTTTCCGATATCGGAGCCAAATTGGTGGAGCCAATGGCGGCAATTCTGAAAGCGGGAGCCTTCAAATCATTTGGGAGAAGGTTTGGCCTGGCCAAGTTACATCCAAACAGTCATTTGTATACAGCCGCTGATGTTGCCGAAAATGTTCCTGGAAGGATTTTTGAGGTGGTTCAGGAGGTCTCCAACCCAAAGAAAGAATTGAAGCAGCTCTTTCCATCTGGAAAGGTCAATGTGATCACCAGAAATTTCGCGATCAAAGCTGAGGAGCTGAAAAAAAAGTACAAGCTTAAGGATGGGGGAGAAGACTATCTGATCGGTACAAAGGTGGGAGAAAAATACAAACTTCTTTTTTGCAAGAGGATCAATTGATTTTTTGAAAAGATCCCCTGTCTGACGCTAGCTATAATTCCTCAGCTTTAAAATATTTTCTAACTTGGGGTCATCCACCAATTTTAAGGGGATTACGACATGATGAGATCTAATTTACTTGCCTGGTCATTTGCGGCTGTTCTGTTTTGTGTTTTACCAGAAACTGCTTTTTCCCAAATCCAAAAGAATTGGACTTGGGGAGGGCCTCTTGATCCTTTGCAGGCCAAGTATCAGGTTGAGCATTACCAACTGGAACTGGAAATTTTCCCAGAAGAGCAGGAAATCCACGGGAAAAATAAAATTACTTTCAATTCACAGGAAAAATTGGATACCCTTCGACTGAATTTGATCGAGGAGTATCAGGTTCAAAAAGTGGTCATGGATGGAAGGGAAACCGGATTTGAGAGACATGGGGATATTCTGGATATTTATCCTTTGGATTGTACCTGTAAGGAAGTGGAGGTGTTTTATGGAGGGAAGACTCCTATAGCTATACGGCCTCCCTGGACAGGTGGGTTTACTTGGGAAAAGGACGAATTGGGGAATCATTGGTTGGGGCTCTCTTCCCAAAATGAAGGGGCTAAGATCTTTATGCCTTCACTTGATCATCCTTCCAGCGAACCAATCAATGGTGTGGACCTGATATTTACTGTTCCCAAACCTTATTTTGTGGCCTCTAATGGCTCTTTGGTGGGTGAGACAGAGAGTGTTGATAAAATCACATATCATTGGGCGACAAGATATCCCATCAACAATTACAATATCAATTTTACAGTGGGAGTATTTCATGAGGAATCAACCATTTTCAAATCTGACAATGGAACAGAGATCCCGATGATGGTGTATGTGTTGCAGCAAAACAGGTCAAAGGCAAAAGATCTCTTGCAAATACTGGAAAACTCTTCCAAAACACTGGAAAAGTTCTTTGGTCCTTATCCTTTTCCCAATGACAAAATAGCAGTGGTAGAAACGCCTTATTTGGGTATGGAGCATCAGACCATCAATGCTTATGGTAATAATTTTCAATTTGAAAAGGTTGGAAAGGTGATGGGTGACTGGTTATTGCATCATGAACTTGGCCACGAATGGTTCGGTAATAAGGTTTCCGTCAAAGATTGGGCGGATTTCTGGATCCACGAAGGTTTGACTGCCTATGGGGACTGGCTATTTTATCTTGAGCATGGAGGAGAGGATGCCTATCAACAGAAAGTAGCCTCAGTAAGGCAAAATATCAGAAACCTGCGCCCTGTGGTCTCTCCAAGAAACTCGAATTCTGATTTTGCCTATCATCCCGATATTTATACCAAGGGGGCATTTGTCATTCATTCTTTACGGTATTACCTGGGAGATGAGCTGTTTTTTCCCATGCTTAAAGCTTTTGCTTCTGATGAGCGGTTTATTTATGAAAATCTCGTAGAGACATCTGATTTTACGGAATTTGTAAAGCACTATACAGGAGTTGATACTGATGGATTCTTTGATTTATATCTCAAAAGTGTCAGGTTGCCAAAAGTCAAAGTCACCAAAAAAGGTAAAAAAGGGTATATGGTAAGTTTGCCAAATATTCATTTCAGCATGCCAGTGGAAATCAGGACTGCTCATGGTTTGGAACGTCATATGCTCTCTACCAAACCTGTTTTGGTCAAGAGCAGTGGTCCGGTGGAGGTCGATCCCGGAAATTGGTACTTATTGGAAAAGAAATGAGGAATTGATTTTTTTGACTTTTGGTAGGCTAAGTTCAATTAATTGCCCAAATTGAATTTAGATTCTTTTTCTAATCCGATAAACCACAGGTATGAGTTCGAGAGCTTTGATCAGACTTTCCCTGATTGTCAACTATATGGTTTTTGCCGTTTTGTTGAATTCAGTGGGGGCAGTAATTTTGCAGGTGCAGAGAACATTTGATGTCAGTAAGGCTGAAGCCTCTGTTCTGGAAGGATTTAAAGACCTTCCAATTGCCATATTTTCCTTTATTGTGGCTTCTCTTCTGCCTAAAATAGGTTTGAAGAGGGGTATGCTTATTGTCCTCTTCTTAGTTGGGGGAATCTGCTTTGTTATGCCTTTGACGGCCAATGAATTTTGGTATTTCAAGATGCTGTTTGCAGCAGTAGGGATTTCATTTGCTGTCATCAAAGTTTCGGTTTTTGCGATGATAGGACTCGTGACCAATAATACCAAAGAGCACAGTAGTCTGATGAGTACAATCGAGGGCTTCTTTATGGTAGGTGTCTTGTTAGGCAACGTGTTCTTCAGTCTATTTGTCAATGATGCGGACCCAACCTCCAGGGAATGGCTGAATATTTATTGGTACTTGGGAGCCATGACTTTGGCAGCAGCCCTTTTGCTTTCATTTGCGCAGATCAATGAGACTGAATCCAAAAGGGAAGAAACCAATGCTTGGGATGAGTTTTTGGAAATGCTGAAACTGGTCATTAAGCCATTGGTATTGGTATTTGCGGCATCAGCTTTTTTGTTTGTATTGATCGAACAGAGTTTTATGACCTGGACGCCGACATTTTACCAGGACGTGCTGAAAGTTCCCGCAAGTATGGGGATTCAGGCAGGGGCAGTCCTAGCTGGTGCTTTGGCGATAGGCAGACTCTTGGCAGGCATAGTATTGAAAAGAATCCATTGGTTGACCTTTACGTTGACCTGCACTGTCTTGGTAGGCGTGTGCGTGATCCTGACCTTACCCTTGACATCCGGCTTGCCTGAAGCTATTGAAACCATTACCTGGTTCAATGCCCCATTTGTGGTTTACCTGTTTCCAATTTTGGGCGTATTTCTTGCGCCAATTTATCCTACCATTAATTCTGTTGTGTTGAGTGCACTGCCCAAATACATGCAAAGCTCTATGTCAGGATTGATTGTGGTGTTTTCAGCCTTAGGTGGAACTACCGGTTCCATCATCACAGGGCATATCTTTGAGTCCTATGGTGGTACCAATGCCTTTTATTTCTCTTTGGTACCCATTGTTTTATTGTGTGTTGTATTAGTGTTATTAAATAGACAAGTCAAAAAATCATGAGTTTATATAGTTTCACCCCTCCAGAAGAATTGTACTGGGAGCTGTTTGACGCTGTGCAGATGAGTGGGATTTTCAAAGATTCCAAGACCTTTGTGGACTGTATTCCCAAAAGACCTGCAAAGGACATTTTGTTGGATTTTTATGAGCGGGCAAATAACAATGGCTTTTCGTTGTTGGAATTTGTTAAAGCAAATTTCAATATGCCCGAAGATCCAAAGGAAATTGAAATGCCCAAACAGATCAGTTTGGAAGAGAGATTGAACCTCCAATGGGATTTATTGAGACGTGAACCTGATCCCGAAATCCCGGACTCTAGTTTACTGCCACTTCCCAACCCCTACATTGTGCCGGGTGGAAGGTTTCGGGAGATTTATTATTGGGACAGTTATTTCACCATGCTGGGTCTTAAGGTCTCGGGAAGAGTGGAGTTGATTGAGTCCATGGTGGCCAATTTTGCCCATCTGATCAATACGGTCGGCCATATTCCCAATGGTAACCGGACCTATTTTCTTTCCAGGTCGCAGCCACCATTTTTTGCCAAGATGGTAGAGCTTTTGGCTGAAGCCAAAAAGGATGAAACAATCTTGGAAAAATATATTCCGGAGATGCTGATGGAGTACCTGTTTTGGGTAGAGGGAGATACAGACCTGCATTTGCCGGGAAAAAGATATAAAAGAGTGGTAAGGCTGGATGAGGATGCCTTTCTCAACAGGTATTTTGACGATGAATCTACGCCCAGACCTGAATCATTTCATGAGGATGTGACCCTTTCCCAAGGCTCAAAAAGATATCCAGATAAGATTTTCAGAAACTTGAGAGCAGCATGTGAATCAGGTTGGGATTTTAGTTCCAGATGGCTCTATGATCCTATGGATCTCAAGTCTATCCAAACTGTAGCGATATTACCCATTGATCTGAATGTGCTGTTGTCCGAGACCGAGCGTGTGTTGGTATATGCCAATCGCTTGGCGGGTAATGAAAAACTGGCTGCCAATCTCGAAAAAAACAGAAAAAACAGGTTGGAAGGGATTGAGAGGTATTTTTGGAATGAGGACAAAGGGATTTATCTGGATTACCATATCAAATTCAAAGAAGAGGTGGACAGGCCATCTTTGGCCATGCTTTTTCCATTGTGGGCAGGCATTGCTACCGCGGATCAGGCAGAAAAGGTGATGGATTATACGGAGCAGCACTTTCTGAAGCTTGGCGGGCTGGTGACGAGCAATTTCCATTCCGGACAGCAATGGGATGCCCCAAATGGTTGGGCACCATTACAATGGATAGGATTTGAGGCTTTTTGGAATTATGGAAGAAGAGATACCGCTTTGGAACTGGCCAAGCGCTGGACTGGTTTGAATGAGAAAGTCTATGAGCGTACCGGAAAAATGATGGAAAAATACAATGTGGAAGATGTGAGTTTGGAAGCAGGTGGAGGGGAATACCCTGTACAGGATGGTTTTGGCTGGACCAATGGGGTGTATCTGGCCATGAAAGAAATGATGAAAACTTAACTTTATTAAATTGGCCTTGCCTGATTTTAGCCATAATTTTCAAAATATGTTTAATGAAAGAACTCTATGAAAGCGAAAATATTCAATTTTCAACTCATCATCCTTGGTTTGTTTTTCATAAGCCAACTGGCAACAGCCCAAGGAGGACCCCATGCTTTTTACCTTACCTGGCAGCATGATCCACGGACAAGTATGACGGTGGACTGGCATAGTGATGAGCATGAATCCCAGGATTTACAGTTGAGGAGAAAAGGAACGGATATCTGGCAAGCTTTGGAAAGTGATGTATTGCCTTATCCTTTTTCAGAACGATTGGTCCATAGGGTCAGTATTCTAGGATTAAATCCGGGTACTGAATATGAACTGATGTTTCCAGGGAATGAAGAGGTTTATTATTTCCACACGCTTCCCGAAACCTTGGATAAGTCTTCCTTGAAAATTGCCATAGGAGGAGATTCCATGCACCAAAAGGAATGGTTGGAAACTACCAATAAGGTAGCGGCCTCTTATAATCCGGATTTTGTAATTATAGGGGGTGATATGGCTTATGAAAACGGTGTGGCAGAGAACCTTCAACGCATCTATGACTGGTTTGACGCCTATACCCATACCTTGGTCAGAGAAGATAACAGGATTCTTCCCTGTATAGTGGCCATTGGCAATCATGAAGTGGTGGGAGGATACCATAGCAAGCATGAGTGGTATGAGCAAACGGACGATTTCAGAAGAAATATAGCTCCTTATTTCTACGCACTGTTTCCTTTTCCCGGCCAACCGGGATACAATGTATTGGATATTGGGGATTATTTGAGTTTGATTATTCTGGATACCGAGCACTCTAATCCAATTCAGGGCATACAGACCGAATGGCTTGATAAAACTTTGGCAGAAAGAGGCCATGTACTCCATAAAATTCCTATCTATCACGTGCCCGGCTATCCTTCAGTGAGGAAATATGAAGATTATACGCAGACATTGGTAAGGGAAAACTGGATGCCGATCTTTGAAAAATATGGGGTCAAGATTGCTTTTGAAAACCATGACCATGCCTATAAAAGGACCTTCCCTATCAAAAATATGGAAGTAGACCAATCTGGAATTGTCTATATCGGAGATGGTTCATGGGGTACTGAACCACGACCTATTCATAGTTTGGAAGATACCTGGTATCTTAAAAATGTCCAAAGTATAAGGGCCTTTACTTTACTGACTTTGGAAGGGGGACAATTCAGTCTGATTTCCATTGATGCTGATGGTAATGTCATCGACAGTTATCCTGAAAACCCTTTGATCAAGTAATCTGATAGCATTATTGGCCTAAGCTGTTTTCCCTTTTGATTAAAAATCTACAAAGTAAATCTCTGATAGATATGAAGCTCAATATCAGTCCCATTTTTCTATATATGATAGCAGGTATTATTTCCTGTTCGAAGCCCGTTTTGGACCCGATGATTCCTACGCCCGACAATCCCTATTCTTTGGGAAGGGTTGGAAATAAACGGGATGTGCATACTTCCACAGCCAGCGGTTTGATGCTGATGGGAGGAAGTACTGATGTAGATGCAGCGATGAAGTGGATGATTGAGAGAGCAGGAGGGGGTGATTTCGTAATTATCAGAGTGAGTGGCGGGACAGGTTATAATGATTACCTCTATGAGATGGGAGGTTTGAATTCAGTCGAAACACTTAGGATCAATACTCCGGAAGCGGCCAATGAGGAGAAAGTTTTCCAAACACTGAAAAATGCTGAAGCTCTTTTTATTGCTGGTGGAGACCAATCTCAGTATATCCAGCTTTGGGAAGGCAGTAAAGTGGAAGAAGCTATCCAATACCTGATCCATGAGAAGAAAATCCCTGTTGGCGGCACCAGCGCAGGATGTGCCGTGATGGGGGAGTTTGTCTATACGGGAGAAAAGGGTTCTGTAACTGGGGTTGAAGCCTTGGCTGATCCTTTTGATGAGCGGATGACTGTTCAGCGTTCTACTCTGGTCAACCATCCTCTTCTTCAGAACACCATCACTGACCAGCATTTTTCCCAAAGGGAAAGACAGGGTAGATTGATGGGTTTTTTGGCCAGGTTGAAAGAACAATCAGATAAATCTCCTTTGAGAGCGATCGCAGTGGATGAAAAAACAGCCTTGGTCATTGATGAAAATGGTGTCGCCAGTCAAATGGGGCAGGCGAATGTATTTTTGTTTGAAGAAGCATTTTCAGATCAGGATCCGGAAGTTTTGCAACCGGGAATGCCGCTGAGTTGGGTGTTGGGAAATCAGGCCGTAAAGGTCAAAATATTGGGTCCAGAGAAAAAAGAGACCTTACAGATCAATTCCTGGGATTTTGACTGGGATACATTTTGGTTTGTGGAAAAAGGGATTTTGAGGTCCAACTAACCTGATTGCTCATCTTCCTGCTTGGAAATACCAATATCTTTCAGATCCTGGTCCAAAATCCATCCTTTCGATAATGCATGTCTGGCAGCCTCCATGGTGTCTTTCACCAAAAGCATGCTGACACCAAGTTGTTTCATTTCCAGCCTGATATCTTCCACTTGCTGAATCCTGTCTGCTTTCACATCCCGGATATAGATCATTTTGACCCTACCTGGAAAATCTTTGATTACCTGTAGGTAGATTTCAGGATCATGTTGTCCGGAATCCCCGATCAAAATGAAGGGAATATCGGAGAAGAAAGAAAAGATCTTTTCAACTTGTGTCAGTTTGTGATCAAAATGACTGCCTGCTATCAGATGGTCTCTGGACAAACCAATATCTCTCAACATCAATGGTCCTTTGGGGATTTGATGCACATCCATAAATTCCATCAGGAAATCATACAGGTTCCATGGGCTGCTGGAAACATAAAACAAAGGGTTGCTTTTGATATCATCCCTGCCTTTTTCCAGTGCTTTGTAAAAAGCTGCTACTCCGGGAAAAGGAATTCTCGAATAGGCATTTCCAAAGAAGGTGGTTTTCAACATCTCCCAAAGCCTGGTTGCTCCTGTAGGTACGATCGTGTCATCAATGTCAGAAATGATGCCATATTCGAGGTGGTTCAAAGGCATAAAGATTTTATTGAAGGCAGTAACTTTACCTTGTCGAGGCCTCACCTTGTCGATGAGTTCAAGCTGCACAATTTCCCAATTTTGGGTTGGTCTGAAGCCTTCAGGAATGGGGATGTGAAATTCCGCATAGCCTTCTTCATCAGTAATGGCAATTTGTTCCGAACCTTGAAATACCGCTTTTACTTTCACATTGGGGATTTTCCAAGATGAGAAGCGTTTGTACATCTTTTTAAAATTATGCCATGCACCATCCTCTCCTTGAGCATTTCCGATATTTCTATCTTTCAGAACCCTGACCAAAAAATAGATTTCTTTGTCATTGCCGAAGCCTATGTAGGGCATGATCATGATAGATCTGATCAAACCGAGCCTGACCCCTGTTTTAACTTTGATCAAAGAAAAGTTTCGCTTGATTGCGTATAAAAATCTAAGAATGAAGGATCGGGATTTTCTCAATTTTTGCTTTTTACACTTGAAGAGTTTTCAAATTAATGAAAACCTTATTGGTATTCTATTCTTTTTGACGAAATTATGCATGACTTGGCCAAGATCAAATCCAAAGTTGTAAGTGGTCAGGTTTACCGATCATATAACAGCTATTCTGATAAGGTTTAGATGATGAATTAGCCCATTTTAAAAATGATAAACCAAAGAAGAGATTTCCTGAAAAAAGCCAGTTTGGCAGCCATGGCAATAGGAATGCCCCAAATCGCTTTTTCGATGACTAATCAAGACCCTTTATTCAAAATATCCTTGGCAGAATGGTCTGTCAACCGATTGCTTTTTTCAGGTCAGATGGATCATCTGGATTTTCCATTAATGACCAAAAAGCATGGAATTTATGCTGTTGAGTATGTCAATCAGTTTTTCATGGACAAGGCTACGGATAAAAATTACCTGAGGGAGATGAATACCCGTTGTCAGAATGAGGGGATTGATCAGGTATTGATCATGTGTGACAGTGAGGGGACATTGGGCGCCAAGTCAGCGGCTGATCGCCAACAGACAGTGGAAAATCATAAAAAGTGGGTGGAGGCTGCTCAATTCTTGGGTTGTCATTCCATCAGGATCAATGCCTACACTGAAATTCCTTGGTCCACAGATCCTGAAAAGGCCACGGAAGCGATGAAACTATGTGCTGAGGGTATGCGATCACTTTGTGAGTTTGCGGATGATTTTGATATCAATATCCTCATTGAGAATCACGGCGGTTATTCCAGTGATGCCAAGTGGTTGGTAGGTATGCTGCAGCAAACAGCCCATCCCAGAGCAGGGAGTTTGCCGGATTTTGGAAATTTCAGGATTTTCAGGGATGAAAACAGGGAGGTATCCTATGATTCTTACCGTGGGGTAGATGAATTGATGCCAATGGCGAAAGGGGTCAGTCTAAAGCCTACAGCCTTTGATGACTATGGTAATCAGTCTCCTTTGGATTATGAACGGATGATGAAAATAGTACTTTCTCATGGGTATCATGGCTATGTGGGTATTGAGCATGGAGAGAAAGACAGGGAATGGGAAAGTATCGTAGAGATCAGGGATGTTTTGGTGGCTTTGGAAAAGAACTTGGCATAAAATAATCAAAAGACCTTTTGTAGTGGCAAACCTTACATGCAGCTCTTCCGATCGGTACTCATCTGCATTGATATTAGATTACCTGCTCAGCAATTTGAAAGTTTTAGCCTTTTTTAAAATAGGTTGAGCAACTGCTCTCCCCTTTTGAGGACCTGTAGCTCCTGTCTTTGCCTGATTTCTTCCCTTACATCGGGTGATTTTGCATCCAAGAGTAGCTGGGAAACATTCCAGACATCACTTCTCCAGGAGACGATCATTTTTGAAAGCAGCCATTCGTCCATTCGTCCCATCAATTTGTCCAAAATTGCCAAGCTTGGCGAAAGGGGTTTGATGATATTGTCTTGAACCGCATCTATAGAGTTGGCAATAACCTGATTGACCAGTTCATGGTCATTTTTCCGCCTAGTTCTTTTATCAGGATCAGCGCTGATCCATTCTTGTTCCATGCAATCATAAAGTGCCAAAGGAAGGTCATAATTGATATGTGCATTGACGCCCAAAAGTAGGTTTTGCAGGACATGGGTTTCAGGATTTTTGCTGGCATCATGCGCCTGCTTCCATACGGAGGGCACATGAGGATGACCAGAATGATAGAGATCGAGTGCCTCGAAATAATAATCGGAGAACCTGACCAACAAAGTGCTTACCCATAAAGGATCTGAAAAGTGCTTTTCTTCAATGGAGACATACATATTTCGGCTCATCAAGGTATAGCACTGTAAAAACACATGTCTTCGGTCTCCTGAGCTTTCCCAGTCCGTGGACTCTTTGGTCATTCTTTGCAGAAGGTTGTTGATGGTTTCCATGATTTTAAAAATACTCTTTTCTGAGTAATTATCTGAAAATAAATTGACTCTGGGTCGAAAAAGTATTTTTACGGGAAAAGGATTGTTGCCATCAATTTGAACCTATTTTTTATTCTGGTCCCTATTATCAAAAGATCATTGCATGTGATCCCCTTCATGCGAGGCTGTAAGTCTTAATGTAATTAAATCTTCAATAAGACGGCTTTAGTTGTATATAATTTTATCCAAATCCGAAGTAACCACAATTTTGGAATCCAAGGTGATTCCACAAAAAGTTTTGGTGTTCTGGTCAAATTTACAAAACACATAATCCTTTAATTCTTTAATTTCTATATTATCCTGGTATTTCTTAATCATTAGTATCTTGAAGTCTTTTTCTGTTGTGGAGGTTCTATTCAGTTTTTTGATCAAAAAGTAATCTGTTTCTTTATCGACTGAAATAGCTGAAAGAATCAAATCTAATTGGTATTGATTTCTCTCCCACAGTGCCATACCATAAAACTCACTCAGTTCCATTACCCGCTTGGGTTTGGTTTTATCCAATAATGAATCAAGAAAATATTCCTTTGTTTTCGAAAGTTTACCGGACTTAGAGACTTCAAGATACCCGCTTTGTAAAGGGTTCAAAATTCGAAGGATATTGTCCTTATGATACAAATAGCTTCCTTCCTGACTATACCCTAATGATTTTTTCATTATTTTTTTTGGTTTCATTGAATTTAAATCCAGGCGATAAAGTATTAAATCATCTTCTGTGTCCATAATATTATTGACCCGAATGATTGCTTCTTGTGCTTCTGAATGAAGAATGTAATGTAGTCCGGCTTCGTCGAGGTTCACTCTTTTTTTGCTGATCTTTTTAGTTCTAAGATCAAACCTATATAAGTCACTTGGGTTTTGTCCCAGAAAATAGCAGGAGTTGTCGTAATAAAACAATGATCTGAAAGCATTATCTGGATAATATTCCACACTCTTATCAGGATAAAGCTTGGGTTGGAGGATAACTGTATCCAAGGTTTTATTTCCATCAAATGTATAGGAAAGCAATTCATGCTTATTGGTCAAAATGAAAACTTCATATTCACTGATAGCCACATCTCTGACAGTAGCAAAGGGGGAAAATTCAATTTGAAATTCATGATTGTATAGTTCCTTTTTTTTTGAAACACAGGAAAAAAAAGAATTAAGGAGATGAATTTGAGGCTATTGGACATGTTTCTGAATTAAATCAACAAGTTCATCAGGAGTTTCTATGACTTGTTTTTCTTGGCCCGTAAGGAAAAGTACAGGTAAAGATTCTATCAATCCTAACTTTAACCCTTCCTTTTTTTGGTCAATGAAAATAGACTTGCCATCAACCTTCGCCAGTAAATTTGCTTTCTTCTCCTGTGATGATACAATGATAACATTGATTTTTTTGCCTTCAAGTTCTTGCAAGGATTCCTTAAATACTGAAAAACAATATTGACAATTTTCAAGACTGATAATCAGAGTAGGTGTATCAGTGTCAAATCCAATTATTGATCCGTATTTTTCAAAATCACTCTCTATTGGTTTGCATCCGAGCAATATGATAAACAATAAAATACTAATTCTCTTCATCTTGAGTAAAATCAAATACGTCTATGGATAAATAGTTTTCTTGAAGTTCTGGGTTCAAAATATTGTTCTTTGGAAGATAGAATCCCTTCTTACCTACAAATGCCCTATAGACATTATAAATCCCTCCTGGAAATACGACTTCTTTAATTATTTTAAAATCCTTATCCAAAACGATCACACTAAATTGTTTTTTTGCATCGATTTCTTTCAAGATGACATTTTTGTCATAAATCCCAGGGAATTGGAAAGTTCTGTAATAAAGTTTTCTGTATGGATCGAAATAGATACCATAGTATTTAGAATTTTCAACCCATGCTTTGTCCTCTTTTTCCGGTTCTGGAACCATAGCGAAAGGCTTGACTTCAGAATTCTTAAATTTGCTTCCACCAAAAACTTTGAATTCTTGACCATCTAAAAAATAACTTAAAGAGTCAAAATATTTCCACGAATAAATTACCCTTTCAAAGTCATCCTCAATTCTTGAAACCTGCAAATCACTCCCTGGCCATATTTTGTCTTGGTAAAAAGATGGGAATCCTGATTCTTCTACAAATTCCAAAGTATTGGCTGCGATGTCATAGGATACTTCAAATTTAAATTCATCACTGATATTTGCCGGATTACTCAAATCAAACATCGGGAGCTGGATAAACCTTAATTTTCCTTTACTCAAAATAGTAGGCATGGAACCAAAAGAAATGTGATTGACCAAAGATTCTTCAATGCTTTTATAACGGGGGGGCATATACCGATTCAAAACCTCTCCACTATCGTTAATCAAAAGTGATCCACGAACAGTGAGTGTTGGGAATATGAATACGGAATCTGAATTGATCACAAGAATTCCTTGAGCCGTATTTATTCCTAAGGGAGGGGTAGATGGGTATTTGATTTCTTTTTCTAAAATCTCTAAGTCTAAATTATAAACCTGAATTGACTTTTTGAATTCATTTTGATGGTACAAAAATTCAGTATCGTTCTCAAACAAATAGGAGGTCCTTATAAAGTCAAGAGCTGTAGAATCATCTAATGGAAGGTTTATTTCTGAAATTTTAAATAAATTAGAATTTGTTTTTTCTTCACTTGCTAGAGGTGAACATGAGAAAATTGTAAATCCAAGGAATAGAGATATTGTTGATTTCATCAATATTATTGTAAAAGTGAAAAAGGAACGGGATCTCCCGTTCCCTTTAAGAATAATTAATATTGCGGTAGTGGCCTTCCACAAGTCATATTACATCCTGAGCAGGATCCATCACCGTTGTCTCTGGAATATGTCATTCCATTCTCAATAATTATGTTGCCTCGGGAATCTCTACAAATTGCATTTGCGGGCATTATACTTCCAAAAGTCAGAGCGATTACCCCAATGCTTAAAATTAACTTTTTCATTTTCTAAAATTTTTAATACGAACAAAAATCCTGGCCAAGATTACTAACCAACCAGTTAGGTAATTCTAACATATTATTATTATTATCAAATCTTTTTCGCAAAAAATTCAGTTTAAATGTGGAAAAATACCCTGTTTAGGGGATGTTTTTTTGAATTTCAAGCATTTTCAAATCCATATTCATCAATTTTTAATTTTTTTATTTTCCAAACTTGCAATCCGCTACCTTTGCAATATGGAAAGTACCCCAAAAAAGGACATCAGAAAATTTACCTTAGAACAGCTTGAAGAGTTTTTCGTCGCGCAGGGAGATAAAAAATTCAGGGCCAAGCAAGTCTATGATTGGTTGTGGAATAAGTCTTTGAAAAACTTTGACGATATGAGCAATATCTCCAAAGCGACAAGGGAGATGTTGAAGGAAAATTTTGAGATCAACCATATCCATGTGGACTTGATGCAGCATTCCAGCGATGGGACCATTAAGAATGCGGTCAAACTTTTTGATGATAAAATTGTGGAGTCGGTACTGATCCCCACAACAAAAAGAATTACTGCCTGTGTATCTTCCCAGGTAGGCTGTAGCTTGGATTGTAACTTCTGCGCTACGGCAAGATTGAAAAGAATGCGCAACCTTAACCCTGATGAAATTTATGATCAGGTAGTGGCCATCAAAGAGGAAGCAGAAACCTATTTCAGCCGCCCGCTGACCAATATTGTGTTTATGGGTATGGGAGAGCCTTTGTTAAATTACAATAATGTCATTGAAGCCATTGATAAGATTACCTCTCCCGAAGGATTGGGAATGGCACCAAGAAGAATTACGCTATCCACTGTTGGGATTCCTAAGATGATCAAAAAAATGGCTGATGATGGGGTCAAATTCAATTTGGCAATTTCCTTACACTCCGCCATCAATGAGACACGAAGCAGGTTGATGCCGATCAATGAGGTGAATCCTTTGGAAGACCTGGCAGATGCCTTGAAATATTGGTATCAAAAAACCAAAAGAAAAGTCACCTATGAATATGTGATTTGGGATGGTGTCAATGACGACGAGCAACATGCCAGAGCCCTAGCCAAGTTCTGTAAAATCATTCCTTCCAAAGTGAATATCATCCAATACAATCCAATTGATGAGGGCGAATTCCGTCAGGCTTCTCAGGAAGCGGTGAATATGTACGTAAGAATACTGGAAGATCAGGGCATAATCGCCAAAGTCCGAAAATCAAGAGGTCAGGATATCGATGCGGCCTGCGGTCAGTTGGCCAATAAGAACGAAGTGGCCCAATTATAACCAACGAATATCACCATTAAATCACGGAATAGTAATTGTTTTTGTGTAAAGGCAGTAATAATTATTTTTGAAAATTGTTTAATAAATGTAATAATTTTTTAGTTTTGTAATATTAACAAGTTTTTGTCGGTCTTGGTAGCAAAAGCGAAACGAAATTATCATGAAGTCGTTATTATGAAACGATTGTCTTTTATATGAAAAACCAACTAAACTATTTCAAATGAAAAGAGTGTCTTATTTTATTCCAGTTGTCGTTATTTCTTTTTTTTATCTGTTTTCATCATTTCAGGAAAAATCCAGTATTGCTGAACTGAGCGAAAAGATCATCAATCTCATGCAATATTATGTGGAAGAGGTTCCTGAAGAAAAGGTGTTTGTACATTTAGACAAAAATCTTTATGCTGCAGGAGATAATATTTGGTTCTCGGTATTCCTGACGGCAGGAAGCCCGGATATTCCTTCCCCATTGAGCAAGGTTGTCTATGTGGATTTATTAGACAATGAAGGCAATTTGATTCAGCAGAGAACGGTTCAGGTGGATGCCGGACACGGGTTTGGAGATTTCAAGTTGGATTTTTACATGAAGGAAGGTACTTACCAGGTCAAAGCATATTCTCATTGGTTAAAGGGATTTGGAGAAGAAGCAATTTTTCAGACCGGTATAGAAATTTTAGAGCCTTATAACCTCAGGTTTCAGCCAACTGTAAATTTTGAGAAAATTGAAAATGGCAACTTGATTCAATATATAGCATCCATTACAGCAGTAAACCGATCCTTGCAGCCCTTGGCGGGAGAGACTTTGTATTATGAATTGATGAACAGGGATAGAATCCTTAAGGAAGGGTCATTACAATTGGATAAGGATGGCAAGAGCAATTTAGACTTTGAGCTGGCTGCAGACCAACTCAATCAGGTGACTGCAATGGTCTTAATACAAAAAGAGAATGAGGAATACAGCATTTCCAGAAAGTTCCTTTTGCCATTCCCGTCCTCCAGTATGGATATTCAGTTCCTTCCTGAAGGCGGTGACCTGATCGCAGGATTCAGTAATAAGATTGGGGTAAGGGCAGTGTATCCGGATGGTTCACCCATCCAAATAAAGGGAAGTCTGTCGGTGGATGGTCAGGAAGTTGAGTTTAAGACCAATGAATCAGGTTTGGGCATGTTTTCATTTGTTCCCCAAGCTGGTCAGGAATATGTGGCAAAAATAGAGATAGAGGGTAGTAGGTTTGAGAAAAAGCTTTCCGAAGTAAAAACCAAGGGGGTCAATCTTGCGGTTGACAACAGCAAAGAAGGTCTCCTCAATATCTTGATCCAGTCCAATAATTTTCAGGAAATATCCGTAAGCGGGGAGGGCTTGTTGGTGGTCCATGCCAGGGGCAGGATAGGGTATATGCAGGTCATCAACCTTTCCAATGGTGTGACCGGTGCAAGGGTGAACAAATCCCAGCTAGCTACAGGGATCAATCAAGTGACGGTATTTGAACCAGATGGTACTCCGCTTGCAGAGCGATTGGTTTTTATTCCTCAGGAGAATGGTCTGAAACTGAATTTGAAAGCAGATCAGGTGAATGTTAACCCAAGAGGCAAAAATAGTTGGAAGCTACAAGTTGACGGTGCTGCTTTTGAAGGAGGGAACTACTCCGTTTCGATCACTGATGCCAATGAAGCACCCTATTCGATCAATTCCAGTATAATTTCTTACCTGAAATTGGAGTCAGAGCTTAGAGGGCGCATTCATCAGCCCAAGCATTTTTTTGGTGACCATAGGGATGATGAAGGAATAGAGATGATCATGTTGACACATGGTTGGAGAAGGTTTAACTGGGAAGATGTACTGAACAATAAAGTGGAAAACAAGAATTTCATAGAGCAGGGGATCAATATTACCGGAACGGTTTCTCCTAAATCTGGCGGGAAAAGAGGTTTAACAGGAGGGATCATCAATGTTTTCAGTAAGGGTAAAGAAGAAGATTTTATCGCAGTGGAATATGGGGAAAATGGGAAATTCATCATTGATGACCTGGATTTTCAGGACACCACTTTGTTGACGATGTCTGTTTTGGACAAACGGCATAAGGAACTCGTCAGCCTGGAACTTGATGCACCTCTTGCCAAATATGTAAAATGGGAAGGCTTCCAGTCTGATATGAGGCCTTTTCAGATTTCACCTATGCTCAGGGATTATCTGGAAAATGCAGAGAAAAGGAAGCAGGCCTCAGTGGCATTTGGAGAAATACAAACAGTCGATATAGAAGAGTTTGTGATCAAGTCAGATAAATTTGATGCCACAGAGGAGGAAATTACCAGAATGTACGGTAAGGGAGATGCTTCCCTTAAACCTGAGGAAATTGGTGGTTTTGAAGGTTTTAGGGACGTTTGGGAATTGATTCAAGGTAGATTTCCGGGAGTAAGGGTAATTCCTGATATCTCTGGTTCCCCAACCATCAGGATTAGAGGAGTAGGTTCAGTGGTCGCCGGAGGTTCGCCTTTGATTCTATTGGACAATGTTCCTATTGACATCTCATTTGCAAGTTCCATTCCTCCTAGGGACCTGGCTTCAGTAGAGGTGTTTAAGGATGCTGCCTCTTTGGCGATATTTGGTTCAGGTGGTGCCAATGGTGCAATTGCCCTTTATACAAAAAGAGCTGCCGGGATTGGAGATGTAGGTGAAGGAGTATTCAATATGCGTTTCCCTGGTTATTCGGTCGCAAGAGAATTTTACATTCCAAAGTATGACAAAGAAAATTCCCCTGCGCCTGATTACCGCTCAACCTTATATTGGAATCCTAAGCTCAAATTTGAGGGCAACATGGCCAATATTGAGTTTTTCAACAATGACATTGTGCAGAAATATAAAGTAGTGGTACAGGGTATGGATAAGTTTGGAAGATTATCCTATCTGGAACAGGACATTAATCCATAATTTAAAAGCCCCGTTTTGGGGCTTTTTCTTTTTTGACTATCTTCAGCTCATGAAAAAATCAATACTGTTGCTATTTGCATTTTTGGCCTTCGGCTTTGCATATGCCCAGGAGCAGGGAGATGTTAGGATTCAGGTGGGGCCTGATTATAAACTGAATATCAATGATATCGGTGCCCATGCTGGAGTGGAGTATGTATTTGTAGATAATCTTTCTATTGCCCCCAGCTTTACTTATTGGTTTCCTGATTTTGGAAGAAGTTCCAACCTCAATATGGACCTACGCTATTACCTGACGAAGGGAGTGTCTCAGGTATATGTCATGGGAGGATACAGTAATATTTGGCTTAATACACAGCCCGGGCTTCCTGGACAGACGCTATCCAGGTCAGGAGGTAATTTTGGGCTTGGGGCCTTTTTGGATATCGCAGAATCATTTGGAATCAACACAGAGTTTAAGATCCAAAGTCAGAATACGCGTCAGCCTGTGCTGAGATTGGGATTGGTTTTCAAAGTAGGGAGTTAATCCTTACTTTTTGCTGAATTCAAAGAGTTTCCTTTTTTCTTCCTTGCTTAGTCCATCATAACCCTTTTCTGCGATTTTGTCCAGAATAAGGTCGATTTCTTCCTGTGTAGGAGCAGAACTTGAAGTGGTGCTTGGGTTTGTTTTTTGAGAAGAAGAAGTACTGTAGCCTTCAGTAGAGGTGTATGTTTTTTTCCTCCTATAAGAAACCCTGACTTTGGGTTTATTGGCAAACAATCTTTCAAAAAACTGCCCTATTGCCTGAACAGGTCTGCCCCAATCATTTCCTTTCCTGAGTTGTGTGATGTAGAAATACCCAAGTGCGGCACCGCCCAAGTGTGCCAACTCTCCACCAGCATTACTGCCAGCAGAATTGACAAATGCAATGATCACATAAAATATCGCTATATATTTGATTTTGACTGGTCCCAGTAAGATCAAATGGAAGGTAGTATTTGGGGATAAGGTCGCTGCTCCGACGACTATTGCATAGACACCGGCACTTGCTCCCAGCATTCTTGCTGAAGGCAATACATCTGAAAAATAGGGTGAAATATTGTACATCAACACATACAGTAAGGCACCGGAAATGCCTCCTAGGATGTACAGATTGGCCAGTTTTCTACTGCCCAGGTATTCATTGACCAGCAAGCCAAACCAATATAAAAACAACAGGTTGAACAGGATATGGAAGAGCCCTTCATGGAAAAACATGTAGGTCAGGATAGACCAAGGCTGTACGATGAAAGAGGAAAGATCAGCGGGCATCATCAGGAAGGACCTGATCGTGTTGTACAGATTTCCTGCACCTGAAAAGGTGAAAACCACCCTGATCACTACCATTACAAAAAATACAATGATATTCAGGGCCAATATTTTGTAAAGGCTGTTGTTGTTTTGCCTGAAGGCATTTCGCAAATTATCCCAAAATCCGCCGTACATGCTTTTTTAATAAAAGTTTGATCTGTCTTTTTTCCAATACCACACCAATGCGGCGCCAATAATCAGCCCACTAAGATGGGCAAAATGTGCAACATTATCCAATGGGTTATTATTGATTACGTTGTAAATCGTATAAAGTCCATAAAAAAGTACCAAATATTTAGCCTTCACCGGCATTGGTGGAAAGAGCAAAAACAATTGCGTATTGGGGAAAAGCATGGCAAAGGCAATCAATACCCCAAACAAAGCACCGGAAGCTCCTACCATAGGCACATTGGCCTGCATTTCCCTAACACTCATCAGGTTGTCTTTGGCTCTTTGGATCAATGTCTGATTTTCAGGGTTTCTGTCATAGGCATCTATGAAATCATATACTCCAGATTTAAAAAATCCAGGATTATCATTGACAAACTCTCTAAAATTATCCGGATTGGGATTGCTGTAGAATTGAGAGATGCTGTTGTCCATTTGGTTCATTCTGTAAGCCGTGTAACCTGAATAAAGCAAACCTGAACCCACACCACAGACCATCCATAAGGTGAGTATTTTTTTTGGTCCTAAGAATTGTTCCAACAAAGGACCAAATATGAAGAGGCCGAACATATTGCTGAACAAATGCCAGCCATCGGCATGCATGAACATGTAAGTCAGGAATTGGGTCGGCATAAACCTGCTGCTATGCACATAGTACAAAGCAAAAAAGGCTTTCAGTTGAGGCATGAAAAATGCTGAAATGACATATACGCCAACAGTGATCAGCAGAAGGTTTTTGACAACAGGAGTTAAATTTCTGAACATATCTTATCTGGTAAAAAAACCATGTATCTTTTGTAAATCGAGTTTGATGAAGGTTTTGTTCCCTGAAAGCCCATAATTTGGATTTTGACAGGAAAACAATTGACCGACAATGGTCTCCATTTCGGAAGCATCCAATCTTGCCCCTTTTTTGATCGAAGATTTTCTGGCCAAAGATCTGGCCAAACTTTCTCTTTTATCCAATGATAATTCGGATTTGAAGTGCTTATACTGTTCCAGTAGGCCTTCAAACAGTGCTTTTTCATTGGTGAGTTTGACATCCGCTGGTACCCCTTGTATCAAGATGGTGTCAATACCGAATTCCACAATGACAAAACCCAAACTGTGCAGTTCCTCTTTGATGTCCATGACCAGAGAAAAATCTGCTTGGCTTAATTGGATATGAGGAGGAAAAAGGCATTGTTGAGAAGCTCCTGAAGACTGATTAAGCTGTCTTAGATACCTTTCATAGAGAATTCTTTCATGAGCAGCCTGTTGGTCAATGATTAGCAATCCGGAAGACATCTGTGCGACAATATAGCTTAATTCCACCTGAAATGTAGTGCCAGTGGAATCAGTGTCAGTGGGGAACTCCAGGCTGCCTTTAGCATTAGGTTCATTAGCTTTGGAAGGGAAGGTCAAAAAATCCTTATCTTCCTCTTCATTTGGGATAGTTTGGCTGATTTCCCGTGTGGAACCACCTGTCTCAAAAAGTCTTTCCCATCCTGAGACCGACTGCTTTTTGAAAGAAGGACTTTGAAATGTTTTATAGCTGTTTTCTCTCCCCAAATCATCTGCCTTGGGTGTGTTTTCCTGTCCTACTTCAAACCTTCGGACCGTGTCATGTTTCCAGTTTTCGGTAAAATTGACATCCAGTGAAAAATCCAAGGTCGGAACGACATTATGGGCACCGAGGGCCTGTTTGACAGCAGATCGTACCACTGCATAGACCGTCCTTTCATCGTCAAATTTTATTTCTGTTTTCGTCGGGTGTACATTGATATCGATATGCGAAGGGTCTATTTCGAGGAAAAGCACATAAAATGGATGCATATCAGACCCCATCAGGCCTTCGTAGGCATTGGTCACAGCGTGGTTGAGGTAGCTGCTTTTGATGTAGCGGTTGTTGACAAAGAAAAACTGTTCCCCTCTGGTTTTTTTGGCATTTTCGGGTTTGCCTATGTAGCCGCTTATGATGAGATGTGGCGTCTCTTCTTTGCAGGCCACTAACTGACCTTGGTAGGATTTTCCAAATAGTCCTACAATTCTCTGGCTTAATTTTCCCGGACTGAGGTTAAAAAGTTCCATATCATTTTGGATGAAACTGAAGCCAATTTCCGGGTGGGCCAAAGCTACCCTTTGAAATTCATCCACCAAATGGCGCATTTCCACCGGATTGGACTTCAGGAAGTTTCTTCGTGCCGGTACGTTGTAAAAGAGGTTTTTTACCGCGATGCTGGTGCCTTCCGAGCAGGAGGTAAGTTCTTGCTTCCTGACTTCAGATCCTTCTATATGGATAATGGTCCCCAGTTCTTCACCTTTTTGGCGGGTTTTCATTTCTACTTGGGCGACCGCAGCAATGGAGGCCAAAGCCTCACCTCTGAAACCGAAAGTACGGATACCAAACAGATCGTCAGAATTACGGATTTTGGAAGTGGCATGTCTTTCGAAGCTCATTCTGGCATCTGTCATTGACATGCCTTTACCGTTGTCAATTACCTGGATCAGAATTTTTCCGGCCTCTTTGACAAGTACTTGAATATTCGTAGCACCGGCATCCACTGCGTTTTCCATCAGCTCCTTCAAGGCTGATGCCGGTCGCTGCACTACCTCTCCCGCAGCAATCTGATTGGCGATGGCATCAGGGAGAAGCTGGATGATATCATTCATTTAATTCGCTTTCTTTTTAACCTGAAAAATGCCAACATCAACCCAAGCCCCAAAGCGGTGTAAAGCAGGATATATAGGGCTTCAGGCCCAAAATAAATATATCCGAAGAGGCTTCCGATCAGTACTACAAATATGACCAAACGAATCAACCCAGCACTGTGAATTGAAGTGCTCTCTCTGCCTTTGATCGGACCTCCACTGGTAAATGATCCCCTGATGGAAGAGCCGTATCCTTTTAGGTCTTCTGCATCTTCTTCCAAGGAGGGTAATATGCCATCAGCCTGAAGCTCCTTTTTTATCCGGGCAGTCCTTTGCTCAACTTCTTCCTTCACCGGGTCATAATACCTCGGCTTGATGTCGAATCGCATGGGCTGGGCAGTTCTGAATATTTGAGGAAATTTCATAGTGGAACTCAATTCAAATGGATGTTTGGTCGTTATGTTGAAAACTTACTCCATTGATCAAAAATGATCTAGGGCTTGTGTTTTTTCGTGTATGTTTGTACAAAACGATGTATATTCATACAAAGTTATTTTAAAATTTAAGCAATAAAAATTAAACAGAAGGATGCGGATAAAAGTTTGGGGCATACTGATCGCTTTGGCAGTAATTTTTCAGGCAGATGCGGTGATGGGTTTGGAAAAAGCAAGTGAAGACAGGAAAAGGGAAGATCGTGATCCGCTGGCTTCCAGAGATCAGCGAAAGCAAATGTTCTGGGTGGACAGTGTTTTCAGAAGCCAAAGCTTTGAAGACAGGCTAGGGCAGCTTTTTATGGTAGCAGCTTATTCCAATAAAGACAAGCATCATACAGATGAAATAGCGAAACTCATTCAGGAACAGCATTTAGGGGGTTTGATATTTTTTCAGGGAGGTCCAGTAAGACAGGCCAACCTGACCAATTATTACCAATCGATTTCTAAAGTCCCTCTCTTTATTGCTATGGATGCAGAATGGGGCATCAATATGCGGCTCGATTCAGTCATTACATTTCCCAAAGCCATGACCTTGGGTGCCTTGCATCAAGAAGAACTGATTTATGAAATGGGCAAAGAGATGGCAAGGCAGTTCAAGGAACTGGGCATGCATATCAATTTTGCTCCTGTAGTAGATGTCAACTCCAATCCAAATAATCCTGTGATAGGCTATAGGGCTTTTGGGGAAGAAAAGCGATTGGTAGCCAAGAAGTCAGTTGCTTACATGAAAGGCCTTCAGGACCATGGAGTCATCGCTAATGCCAAGCACTTTCCAGGACATGGCGATACGGAGTCTGATTCCCATTACACCCTTCCTGTAATCAAGCATTCAGAGAACCGTATCAAAGACATTGATCTTTATCCTTACCGTGAGCTGATCGATCAGGATTTGATGAGTGTGATGGTGGCTCATCTGCACATTCCTAGCTTGGATTCAGAGCGCAATAAGGCCACAACTCTTTCCAAGTATGTTGTTTCTGACCTTTTGAAAACACAAATGAATTTCAATGGGCTTGTCTTTACAGATGCCCTGAATATGAAGGGCGTGTCGGGTTTTTATAAGCCGGGAGAGGTAGATGTAATGGCTCTTTTGGCAGGGAATGATGTTTTGGTGTATTCTCAAGATGTGCCAAAGGCCAAAACCATGATCCTGCAGGCCATTGAAGAAGGTAAAATCACCAAGGAAGAAGTTGATGACCGGGTGAGAAAGATCCTCAAAGCCAAATATTGGGCTGGTCTTCATGAAAACAAACGTATCAATACCACAAATTTATTGGATAGGATCAATAGCCCTGCCACAGAACTTTTGGTAGAAAAGTTGTATGCAGCGTCCATCACAGTGGTTTCCAACAAAGATAATTTTCTTCCCCTCAAGCATTTGGATTTAAAAAGTTTTGCTTCCCTGACCATCGGTGGTGATGGTACAATCTTGCAGGAAAAGTTGAATAAATATGCCAAGTTTACTCATTTGAACATCCCTAAAGGTGCTGATGCTTCTATTCTGGCGGCAACTGAGACAAAACTTGCGGAAGCCAATACGGTGGTGGTAGGCATAATGGGTGTAACTAATAATCCCAATAGAAATTTCGGAATCAATGACTCTGATATCAATTTCATTAAAAAACTCAGTCAAGAGAAAAATGTCATCACTGTTCTCTTTGGCAACGCATACGCAGCCAAAAATATAGCGGGTATGCCTCAAACTATTTTGGCATTTGAGAACAATGACTTTACCCAAAGGGTGGTGCCAGAAATTATCTTTGGAGGTAGGGATGCTTTCGGGATGTTGTCCGTTTCGGTGAGTGAGGATTTGAGAATTGGTTCTGGAGGATATCTAGAGGGGCTGGGAAGGCTTTCTTATTCACTTCCTGAAAGTCAGGGATTTGATAGGAATAAGTTGGCAGATATAGATAAGGTCATGGAAACTGCCATAGCCAAAAAAGCATTTCCGGGAGGGGTGGTTTTGGTGGCCAAAAATGGGCAAGTAGTTTTTGAAAAAGCCTATGGCCATTATGATTATGCCAAATCAAGAAAAGTCACGACTGAGACGGTGTATGACCTCGCATCCATCACCAAAGTGTTGGCTACTACGCAGGCAGTCATGTTTTTGGCAAGCCGGAAGTTGATCGATATGGACAAGCCCATAGGTCAGTATGTACCCGAACTGAGAAATACCAATAAGGGTAATTTGATTTTGAAAGATATTTTGGCACATGAGGCAGGCTTGGTGGCATTTATCCCTCATTATGTCAAAACCCTTGAAGCAGGATCCTGGAAAAGTGAGTATTACAGGGAAAAGCCTGAAGCTGGATTTACACTGCCGGTATCCAACGATATGTATGCCCGAAATTCCCTAAGGGACAGTATTTGGCATTGGACGGTAAAGTCAGATCTAAGGAAATTGGAGGCAGGAAGAAGAAAGCATTCTTATGTATATTCAGACCTGACTATGTATTTGATGCAGGAATTGGTTGAAAAAGTTACCAATCAGCCTCTGGATGAATTCGTTGGACAGAATTTCTATGAGCCGCTTGGACTCCATACCATGACATTCAATCCTGCCCTAAAATACCCAAAGGACTGGATAGCCCCTACGGAGGATGATGTGGCTTTCAGAAAGCGTACCATTCAGGGTTATGTGCATGACCCAGGTGCCGCGATGTATGGAGGGGTTGCTGGGCATGCCGGCTTATTTGGAAAAGCCAATGACTTAGCAGTCATGATGCAGTTGATGCTGAACGGGGGTGTTTATGGAGATGTGGGTCTTTTGGATATGGAGACCATCAAAGACTTTACCAAAAGGCAGTCCAGTCAAAGCCGTAGGGGCTGGGGTTGGGATAAGCCTGAACCAGAGAGAGGAAAAGGGGGAAGCGCTGGAGTTCTGGCCCCCAAAAGCACTTTTGGACATACAGGATTTACCGGTACATGCGTATGGGCCGATCCTGAAAATGATTTGATTTATGTTTTCCTATCAAACAGGGTACATCCCGATGCCAACAATAACATCCTTTTGAGAGATGGAGTCAGGACTCAGATACATGATATCATTTATCAGGCTTTGAGAAAAGCATGAGCTTGAAATTATTTTTCAAGGGGATTTGAACAATTTTGTCCATTAATCGTGTTTATAAAACTGTTATAAAAAATTTATCATCCATGAAAATCGGTATTGTCTGTTACCCTACTTTTGGAGGTAGTGGTGTTGTAGCAACAGAATTGGGCAAAGCCTTGGCAAAAGAAGGGCATCAGATTCATTTTATTACCTATAGACAGCCGACTAGACTGGATTTTTTTAGTGAGAACCTTTACTATCATGAAGTGGACATTAAAAGTTATCCACTTTTTGAGTTTGCGCCTTATGAGTTGGCTTTGGCCAGCAAAATGGTGAATGTGGTCAAATATGAGGGTTTGGATCTCTTGCATGTGCATTATGCCATTCCTCATGCATCGGCGGCCTATATGGCCAAGCAGATTTTGAAAGAACAGGGGATTTATATTCCGGTAGTCACGACACTTCATGGTACGGATATTACTTTGGTAGGCAAGGACCCAAGTTATGAACCCGTGGTAACTTTCAGCATCAACCAATCAGATGGCGTGACTGCGGTGTCTGAGGATTTGAGAAAAGACACTTTTGAGCATTTTGACATCAAAAACCATATTGAAGTCATTCCGAATTTCATCGATTTAGATAGGTTTAAGAAGCAGAAAAAAGAGCATTTTAAGCTGGCAATTTGTCCGCATGGAGAAAAATTACTCGTTCATACCTCAAACTTTCGAAAGGTAAAAAGAGTTGAAGATGTGATTCAGGTCTTTTATAGGCTAAGAAAGACTGTCCCCGCCAAATTATTGTTGGTAGGTGATGGCCCTGAAAGAGATAAGATGGAGAGATTGTGCAGGGATCTTGGTACTTGTGATGATATCCGTTTTTTGGGCAAATTGGAAGCTGTTGAAGAAGTACTTTCTGTTGCAGATCTTTTTCTTATGCCTTCGGAAAAGGAAAGTTTTGGTCTTGCCGCACTGGAAGCTATGGCTTGTGAAGTACCGATTCTTTCTTCGAATGCTGGCGGAATCCCTGAGCTGAACTTGGATGGTATTACCGGTTATGTGTGCAACATAGGAGATGTGACCACTATGACCGAAAAGGCGCTTGAAATTCTTGATGACGACAATTTACCCCGGTTCAAGGCTGCAGCTTTAGCGAGGGCAAAAGAATTTGATGTGGCCAATATCCTGCCCAAGTATGAGCAATATTACAGGGAAACCATAGCGCGCGCCAACAAGAAACTCTTGGATGCCTGATAAAAATCATTGCTCCTCACAAGCAAAACCTATGTGATATTCAGCTTACTTCTTTTAAATTTGCATAGCTTTTGATGCAGACAGTTATTGAATTGTTATTGATATTCTAAGAAAACCAATTATTATTTATTAACTTAATCCTTCAGCAAGATGACTACCATGAAAAAAATCGGGAGACTGGATAGACCTGACAATAATGGTTCTGCTCAGATGTTTCAAAATCCGGTATTGGAGAAGCTCTCTAGGACACATATCAGTATACCTATTGCCTTGTTTTTTGTAATTTCCGGAGTGTCGTTGTACCATGCGATATTGAACACTGAAATATCATTGGGAATAGGTCTTTTGGTACTAATAGGTGGGCTGTTCACATTTACTTTTGTGGAATATATGATGCACAAACATTTCTTTCACATGGAACCCGATACACCAGTTAAAGACAAATTACAATATACGGTTCATGGAGTACACCATGATTACCCAAGGGACAAAGACAGATTAGCGATGCCTCCATTCGTAAGTGCCGGTTATGCTTTGATCTTTTATGGGGTATTTACCTTACTCATGGGTGATTATGCGCTTTATTTCCTGCCGGGATTTTTGATTGGATATGCAGCTTATTTAGGTGTACATTATGCGGTGCATGCCTATCAGCCACCAAAGAATTTTCTTAAAATCCTGTGGGTAAACCATGCTGTTCACCACTATAAAGACCCTGATGCTGCCTTTGGGGTAAGTTCTCCCTTATGGGATTATCTTTTAGGTACAATGCCCAAAAAAGACAGATAAACAAAAAAACCTTCATCCGAAGGTTTTTTTTGTTTTAGTCGTTTTTGTGTTTTTGATTTCTTGAAATAAAACCTTCCTTAAATCCAGCAAACTCCATTGAATCTTTGAGACTGCCAAAAAAGTCCATTGGTGTATCGATTCTGTAATAATGATGGGTTTCCAAAGTGTCAGATAGGATAAATATTGAATCATTTACACTGTCAAGATTCCAGACCCTTTCAAAAAACAATGGTGTGGTCGTGATCAGTTTCGTGCCATCTTTTTTGTAGCTATATTCTGCAAAACCCATGTTTTCATGATTTAAGATGATTAGGGAATCAGATATATACAATTCATAATAGGCGGAATCCTGATCGAAGCCATACCAGTTTCCAAGCAACAAATTCGGCTCTGTTTTGGGCTTGCAGGAAGCTAAGAGGATAATAATGAACAATATGAAGGATAATTTTGTACTCATTATCTAAAGGGAATAGTAAAAGCTTAAATTCACTTAAATCGATTCTCAGATTAAAGATAAGCCTTAAATTAATTATTTTTCAAGATAAAACAGCAGGAAATGACAAGACTTAGTATTATAGGATTAGGATGGTTGGGAAAGCCTTTAGCCGAGCACATGCAAATTTTGGGATATACAGTAATGGGTTCCACCACTTCAGAAGAGAAAGCAAATAGGCTGAATCAGGAAGGAATAAATGCTGTGCTGTTAAGCCTGAATCCACATCCTGAGGGGGTTAGGTTTAGCTCTTTGTTTGATGCAGATATCCTGATCATCAATATTCCTCCCCGCACCAGAAGTTTTCTTGATACTTTCCATCCAGAGCAGATCAAATACCTCAAAGCCCTGGCAATTCAGGGAGGGGTAAAGAAAATCATTTATGTTTCTTCCACTTCTGTTTATCCAGACCTTAATCAAATAGCCAGAGAATCAGATGAACTTAACTTGGATACTACAGGGAATAGGGCTCTTTTTCGGGCTGAACAAATTTTGTCAAAAGATAAAGAATATGACCTGACGATCATACGGTTTGGAGGGTTGCTGGGAGTTGACAGGATCCCGGGCAGGTATTTTTCAGGCAAGTCCAATGTGGAGGGTGATAGTCCGGTAAATTATATACATCGCGATGATGCCGTTCGATTGATCAGCTGGGTTATAGAAAAAGATCTCTGGAATCAAGTGTTTAATGGGGTTGCGCCCATGCATCCCAAGCGTCGCATGGTCTATGAGCGAAATGCCCTGGATTTGGGATTTCCTCCACCTACATCTTACACGGTTCAAAGCACTTCATGGAAGGAGATTTCGGCAGATAAGATTTTGGAAACCGGTTTTGCATTTCAAATGGGGAATCCATTGGATTTTTGGTATGAGAAGGGCTGATCATGTTTTTAGAGGATGTTGTTAGACTTTCGCCATTTATCACTTCCCTTTCAGTAAAGCCAAATAATTATTTTATTTAGCGGCCATTAATTTATAAATTCAAATCATGGAAAAGAAAATTGCTTTGGTCACAGGTGCAACTTCAGGAATTGGCTGGGCAACAGCCATAGCACTTGCCCAAATGGGATATAATATTGTTGCAACAGGTAGGAGACAAAACAGGCTTGCACAATTGCAAAAGGAAATAGCAAAGGAAGGTGTCGATACGCTAATCCTTACCTTTGATGTGCGGGACAGGGAAGCAGTGAAAGATGCTATTGCCACGCTACCGGATTCCTGGAGGAAAATTGATATTTTGATCAATAATGCCGGTAACGCACATGGATTGGATCCAATTCAGACTGGTGATATGGAGGATTGGGATGCCATGATGGATATCAATGTAAAAGGCTTACTCTATGTGTCAAAGGAAATCATCCCTGGCATGGTTGCCCGTCAAAGCGGCACCATTGTCAACATCGGGTCCATTGCCGGCAAGGAAGTTTATCCCAACGGAAATGTGTATTGTGCTTCCAAGCATGCGGTAGATGCCCTAACCCAGGGGATGCGTATGGATTTGAATCCATACGGTATCAGGGTAATCGGGGTACATCCTGGTTTGGTGAAGACAGAATTTTCACTTGTACGCTTCAAAGGCGATGCGGAAAGGTCTAAGACAGTCTATCAAGGATATCAGCCTTTGACGGCAGAAGATATTGCAGAAACCATTGCTTTTGCGGTTAGTAGACCTCCTCATGTGGTTTTGGCAGATATCGTGATGTTGCCTACGGCCCAAGCTTCTGCAACTATCGTCAAGAAAAACCTGTAGTTTATGCAGAGGTATTTCGGATTATTCCACTTCTTTCTATTTCCTATTCTCATCTTTTCAGCTTGTTCTCCTAGGGGGTCAAATGAACAAATCAGTGGAGAAGAAGTGGTTTTAGAAGCTAAAGGAGAAGATTGGGTCATTGATGATTCCGAATTTGAAATAGTAGAGGAAATTGGACCTCTTGAGCAAAGCCTGATCGATGCGGGTTTGGTGGATGTAGAGGATGTCATATCAGGGATATTTGTTGACCTGAAGTATTCCACCACGGATAATTTCTTTGGGCAGGATGTATATGGTGACCTGATGCGTTGTTATCTACAACCTGAAGTTGCAGAGATGTTGAAGAAAGCACACGAGAAGCTTCAAGAGGAACATCCCGAGCTGACCTTTTTGGTTTATGATGGGGTGCGTCCGCTGAGCGTGCAACAGATTTTGTGGGATAATCTTGACAAACCTGATAGTGTCAAACCTTTATATGTAGCCGACCCTAAGGTAGGCGGCTTGCATAATTATGGTGTGGCGGTGGACTTGACTTTAGCCAAAGCAGAAACCGGCGAAGCCTTGGACATGGGTACCCCCTATGATTATTTTGGATACCCGGCCTATCCGGACAGGGAAGCACAGATGCTCAGGGAAGGCAAAATCACCAAAGAACAGGTAGCCAATAGAGAAATATTAAGGAAAGTGATGAAGCATGGAGGATTTTCCGGAATTGGCTCAGAATGGTGGCACTTCAATGCTTATTCCAGAAAAGATGCTGCTGAAAAATTCGGTTTGGTGAAGTAATTATTGATAAAAAAACATATTTAAACCCAAGATTCATGAACTCAAAAACCTATTTGACCACTTTATTGCTAGCCCTGATTATGGTTTTGGGCATCAGCATGGAATCAATTGCCCAGAATTATCAGTTCAGGGCTTTGGTATTTAGCAAAACCAAAGGATTTCGACATCAGTCCATTCCTGATGGCGTTGTAGCTTTAAAAAAACTTGGTAGAGACCATCAGTTTGAAGTGTACTCCACTGAAGATGCCGATATTTTCACCGACGAGAAACTCAAGCGCTTTGATGTCATTATCCTGATGAGCACGACAGGCACCATTTTCAACGAGGAGCAGAAAGCTGCCTTTCAGAGATTTGTGCAGAGCGGAAAAGGGGTAGTAGGTATCCACAGTGCTACGGATACAGAATATGAGTGGCCATGGTACACCAAGTTGATTGGAGCACAATTTATGAACCACCCGTATATACAATCTGTTAGGTTGAATGTAGTCGACAGGAACCATCCTGCCACCTATCATTTGCCTGAAAAATGGCTTTGGACAGATGAATTGTATGCATTTAAAAACTTCAATCCGAATGTTCGGGTTTTGGTAACTGCTGACGAGACATCCTATGATACCAATTTCTCATGGCAGCCTACAGAAGGAATGGGCGAATTCCACCCTATGGCCTGGACACATGAATATGATGGCGGTAGAATTTTCTATACTGCATTGGGACATACAGATTGGTCTTTTCTGAATGAAAATTTCCTTCAGCATATTTATGGAGGTATTTGGTATGCAGCTAAGGGATTTCCTATCGATTGATAGAAGGCTTTTACATTAAAAGAATCAATGAAACTTAATTTTAAAAAATCAGGACAGGGGGAGCCCCTGATTATTCTTCATGGGCTTTTCGGTTCTGCTGATAACTGGTTCAGTATTGCGAAGGAACTGGAAAAGGATTTTACCCTCTATTTGGTAGACCAAAGGAATCATGGAGATTCCCCGCACAGTGATGATTGGAATTATCAGGTAATGGCAGAAGACCTCAAAGAGTTGATGGACGATGAAGGACTTGACAGTGCTTATATCATGGGACATTCTATGGGTGGTAAAACAGTGATGACCTTCGCCATGAATTACCCTGCAAAAGTCAAAAAAATGATTGTAGCGGATATTGCTCCGAGATTTTATCCATTACACCATCAACGTATCCTGGAAGGATTGAATGCTATCCCGATGGGTCAGTTGAAATCTAGAAAAGAAGCGGATGATATTCTAGCGGAGTATATTAAAATCCCTGGAATCAGGCAGTTTTTGCTGAAGAGTTTGGGAAGGGATGAAAATGGAAAGTTTATCTGGAAAATAAACCTTCCTGTCATCACTGAGAAGATTGGAAATGTCGGAGAAGAGCTGAAGTCCGCTACCCCATTTGAAAAACCGACTTTGTTTATGGGAGGAGCCAATTCAGATTATATTACAGAAAAGGACAAAGAGGAAATCGAAAGGCTCTTTCCAAACAGCCATGTCATTTACATCAAAGATGCAGGGCATTGGCTGCATGCAGAGCAACCGGCTGCGGTAATAGAGACTGTTAAGGCTTTTTTGAAGGATAAATTTTCTCCATGAACCGAATAAACCAATCTACCGCCAAACCATTCATATTTGGTGTCAATGAAGTTTTTGTCCGTTTGTGAAAATGCAGAAATAATAGGTAAAGAGAAGATAACCAGTGAAAATAGGATGATGTGTTTCATATGAAGGAAAAATTAAGTTTTAACAACTAAACACTAATATAACTACAAAACCCCACATCAATTTCGATTTGCTTACTTTTTTCCCATCTTTACCATATGAAAACCAATAAACCCCCATTGGGAAAATTATTTTTGGTTCCTACTGTGCTTGCTGAGGGCACAGCGGAATTGGTCATCAGTCCTCAGGTAAAAGAGGTAGTGCTACATACCCAATATTTTTTGGTGGAGAATATCAGAACTGCCAGAAGGTATATCAGTAGCCTGAAACTGGGCCTACAGATTGATGCGCTGCACTTTGAGGTATTGGACAAAAAAACAAAACAGGCAGAGCTGGAAAGGATCATGCAACCTATATTCGAAGGTCATGATGTAGGGGTCATTTCAGAAGCAGGTTGTCCGGGAATAGCGGATCCCGGTTCGGCTGCAGTCGCCTATGCACATGAGAAAGGGATACAGGTAGTACCCTTAAGCGGGCCGAGTTCCATGTTTTTGGCTTTGATGGGATCGGGGTTTAATGGACAGTCTTTCGCTTTTCATGGCTACCTACCCATTGACAAAAAGGACCGTGTTCAGGGAATCAAAATGTTGGAGGCAGAATCTGCAAAATTTAGAAGGACACAGATTTTCATGGAGACACCTTTCAGAAATAACCATTTGATGGCTGACCTTTTAGAACATCTTCATCCTGACACCCGCTTATGCGTGGCCAAAAACCTCACAGGTTCGGATGAAATGATTCTGACCAAGACGGTCAGGGATTGGAAAAAGGTAAAAATTGATCTGCATAAAATACCGACAGTTTTCCTTCTGTATAAAATTTGATTACTCTAAGTATTTGTTAAGTCCTGAAAATCAACAGGAAAAATAAAGATTTTTTATTAAAAACTTGCATTTTAGTAATGGGGGGGGGGTAAATTACGTTCAAAGTTTTAGAATTGGCCAATTTTTGAGATTTTTAGGGTTTTTATTCTCACCCTGCAAAATGCTAAGAGATGGTGTTAACATTTATTCTTATGAAAAAAGTATCTTTAATTTTATCAACTTCAACTTTGATCTTAATTTTTGGATTTTTACCTATGAATGTTGAAGCAGGTTGCAATCCTGGTCATGAATCAAGTGGTAAACAATCTTGGGGTTCTAATTGGAGTTTAGTCTGTGATAAAAGTACAATGGCAATTTGCTGTACATCCAGACCTTCATCAAATCAGTAACCTATTTATTTCCCCTCCTCAATTTTTGAGGAGGGGATTATATATTAAAAACCTTTTATTTAAAGAATATGAAAAAATCTTTATTTTATTCATTAGTTATTAACTTTTTATTGATAGGCTCTTGTAATCATAAAGAAGTTCAATTGAATGAAAATACACTGATTAAAATCCCTGTTTCAGGACTGGATAACCAGGTTTTTGAAGATAAATTTGAAATTAACAGGATAATTGCTTTAGACTTTTGTGATGCTTGTATTATAGGGGAAGTTCATAAAATTCTTATTGATGATTCTGGTTTTTACGTTCTTGATAAAACAATTACAAAATCTATCAAGAAGTTTGATTGGAATGGTACACTTTTGTTCAATATTTCTGAGAGCGGGGAAGGGTTGGGGAAATATATACTTCCTTTTGATATGGAATTGGATAAAAATAGACTTTTTGTATTAGATGTCAATCAGCGTAAAATTTTATTTTTTAATGCTGTAAATGGACAATTCGATAATGAACAAAGGATAGGTGATTTTCAGGCTTTAACCTTTGCCCATTTGGATAATAATACATTTGCTTACCACCTAGATGGCAGAGAATTAGGGCCGGATCTACATTATCTTGGCCAAATAGCTGCTTTGGGAGGAGGAAAGTCTACTGCAAAATGGGTTCTTGACTTTGGTAACACAGATTATATGACCGCTGAACAAGAATTTACACGAGGTGAAAAAGGACTTTTGTTTGCCAAATCTATGAATGATACGGTTTATCAAGTAGAGGCTTCAGGCTTTATTCCTAAGTATGTTTTTGATTTTGGGGATAAAAGAATAAGTGATGATATTAAAAAAGCTGATATGATGGAGGCCATGCAACGAATAATGACTGATTGGCCTCATTTTCATTGGGGGAGGGTTTTTGAAAATTCTAATCAGGTATTTTTCCTTTGGTCTGGAAACCAAGGTCAGAGAAATCTTTCTTATTATGACAAAGTTACAGGAGTAACTTATCTCCTTGAAGGTGATTCCTTTTACCCAAAGAATATTGTTTATGTTGATGACCAACGATTGATTGCCTTTATTAGCCCTGAAGAATATATGGAGTCAGACCTAAAAGGAGTAGTAAAGGAATATAGAAATCCAGTTTTGGTAAGTTATACTTTCAAATCCAAATAAATAAAGCCTTCGTAAATCATACTCCTTTAAAAAAGTGTTCAGAATTACGAAGGCTTTATTGTTTTTTAGGGTTCAATCAAGACCCGATAGGAATCATAGAGGATCATGATATCATCCACATAGTTGACGGCAAGATGGCCTTTGGCAAAACCACTTCTGACGACCGGATCATTGTAATATTTCGGGTCGCTTTTCATTTGTAGAAACCGTGCGATACTTTCCCAGTTCTGGGTGTTACCTCCGTATTTTAAAGTGAGCTTCCAGGCGTCTTCCACATGTCCGTGTCCTATGTTATAGGATGCCAAGATCACTTTGATCCTTTCATTGGCTTCCGGGATTCTTTCTCTCCAGAATTTATCCAGGTATTTGAGGTAGTTAACCCCGCCCATTAAGCTTTCCAAAGGATCATTGGGGTTTTCTACTCCAAATCTTTCCAACGTCACGGGCATCAACTGAAGAAGACCTACTGCCCCTGCATAGGAGGTAGCGGTGGTATCAAATCTGGATTCTTTGTACACCAATGATGCTAATAGTCTCCAATCCCAACCCAGGTTTTCTGCACCTTTCTTGATGATGTCATCATAGGGGGAAATCGCATTTCCAGCCAAGGAGGAAAAAGGGCTATTGTTTCTGAAATAACTGTTTTTGGAATTTTGAAAATACTTGGCGTACAGGGTATTGATATAGCCTGATTTGACATTTTTCGAGATCCATTCGTTGATGGCTTTTTCCAGATTAGGGGCATTTTTACGGATTGCCCAGGCCACATCGGATTTTGGACTGATTTCCATATCTACGTCCAGATTGTCAAAATAAGTAGCATTGACCATTCCGACTACTTTATCAGTAACCGTGTATTCAATTTCTCCATTGACTACTTTTTGGATGAGTGCTTCGCTGTCCCCTTTCTCATCCAAAACAGAAAATGTGACGCCATAAGCATCCTGTAAGTCCTGAAGTTGTGCTTTATAGACAGCATCTTTTCGGATATGGATGATTTTATCTTGTAGGTCATGGTAATCCTTGACCATCCTCAGGTCTTTTCGCTGCACGAGTACAGTGCCCATTTGTCCTAAGGGTTTGGTGAAGTTTGCCAGCACTTTTCTTTCCTCGTTGATTTCAAGGTTCATGGCAATAATGTCAGCCTTTCCCTTGTTGAGCAGATAGAAAGCTTCATCAATGTCAGATTTGACAATAAGATGGAGTCTCACGCCAAGTTTACTTGCCAGGTTCCTGAGCATTTCAAATTCATAGCCCATTCGCCTTCCTCTATAGATATAATAACTCGTGGAGGAATTGTCTACAATAGCTCTGATAAAGCCCCTTTTTTGGATTTCTTCCAAGTCAAAAGGTAGCGGGTTTTCCCAGTGGTTCTCAACCTCTTCTTTTTGTCCTAAGAAGGTACATTGAACGCCGAACATGGCAAAAATGAGGATAAATAAGAATCCATTTAAGGTTTGTTTCATTCAGTTAAGGTCCGAATACTCAGACATGGTGAACACTAATAGTAAAAATAGCAAATTTTATACCAAATATTATTTGGTATCTGATTAATCTACTTAAAATAAAAAAACATCCCCAGTGAATGAGGATGTTTTATGAAATTTTCACCTATTTCTGCTTAATCAAGCGTCAAACTGAACTTGTCTTTGTCATTTTGAAAAAAGATTTTTCCGGACAGTCTCAACAGCTCAATTTCCATTTCTTTGATGTTGAAAAGTGCGGATATCAGCCTGTCCTGTGCGGTCAGAAGGTTGACTTGTGCGTCCCGGAACTGTAGGTAATCTGCGATGCCAAGCCTGAATCTTTCCAGTGCAATATCTGCATTTTCTACCGCGACTTTGTAATTGGCGAACTCAATATCCAAAAGTTGCATGTTGGTGTTGTAAATATTGTATGCCCTTTGGATATCAGAGGTTAGCTGTAATTCCATTTGGCTTACGGCAAGTTCAGCATTGAGCTTTTGTACTTTGGCATTTTGGATTCTCCTATTTAATGCAAATCCATTGAACACATTAAAAGAAGCAGTAAATCCATAGTTGAATCCTTGTCTTTGGTTGAAAAGCAAGAAACCAGCTTGTGAATTCAGAGTGTTGTTGTTATAGGTACCGTTAAGGTTAATTGAAGGAAGCCTTGAAGCTTGGGTTTCCCTTAAAGTCAGAAAAGCGACATTTTCATTCCTTTGGGTAATGAGATACTCCTTGTTGTTGAGATAGGCATTCTCGATCAGGTCATTTAATTTCAGGTTGTTCTCTACAATGATAGTGTCATTTACCGCAAGTCGGGTATCAGGAGAAAGTGCCAATAACTCATTCAAGTTAATTCTGGCATTTTTAATTGCCAATTCCTGATTGACCATCATGGATCTGTCTGCATTGAAATCTACTTGAGCAGTGAGGTAATCTCTTTTTCCAGCCCCACCTAACTCATATCTTGCCTGTGCGATATCTAATCTAGACTTGGAAAGTTCTAGGGTTGTCTCCAATACTTTCTGTCTCTGAAGCTCCAGCACTAACTTGTAATAAGCGGAGGCAATGGAAGCTACAGTGTTTTCCACCATCACTTTGGCCTGCAATTCACTGACTTCTGCCAATTTCCCAGCGACTTTCATGGTATAGATGGCTTCTGGTCTCAATCCGTATACAGCAATCAAAGAATAATTTTCATTATTAGATTGGGCGCCATTAATCTGGTTTGGTTCAGGAGAGTTTACAAATTGCTGTGTAACATCTTCCTGGCTGAAGGATCGTGTGAAGTTTGCATCTAAAATCGGCATCAAAAGGCTACCTCGAGTGATTTTGGCATCCCGCTCGGCTATATTTTGATTGTTAGAGGCGATTTTGATGCCATAGTTTTTGTCCAAACCCATCAAAATGGCTTTTTCGAGATCTATGTTCTCTTCCTCTTGGGCTAAAGCAAAGTGTTGGCCTAGGGTAACCAAGGCCAACATACAAAGTAGTTTTTTCATCAGACTCTCGCTAATCTTCCTTGTTTAGAAGTTAAATAAGTATATACTGCCGGGATCACAAATAAAGTCAGAATGGTAGAGAAGGCCAGACCGCCGATAACCGCCACACCCATTGGTACCCTACTTTCAGCTCCTGCGCCAAGTGCTAAAGCAATTGGGAGGATACCCAAAATGGTAGACAAACTGGTCATTAAAATCGGTCTGAAACGTGCACCTGCAGCACCAATGATAGCATCGTCAATGCTCATGCCCTGTGCTTTCCGCTGATTAGCAAACTCTACGATCAAGATACCGTTTTTGGTTACCAAGCCGATGAGCATGATAATCCCGATTTGACTGAAGATATTGAGTGTGAAACCAAACAGCCAAAGTGAGAACAAGGCTCCAAACAATGCCAAAGGCACGGTAAACATAATGGTCAATGGATCCTTGAAGCTTTCAAACTGTGCTGACAAGACCAAGTAAATTAATACCAATGCGAATAAGAAAGCAAAGATCAAACTGTTCGAGCTCTCTCTGAATTCTTTGGAAAGACCTGCTACATCAGTACTGTAGGTTTCGTCCAAGACTTCGCCTGCAATCCTGTCCATTTCTTCCAAACCTGCACCTATGGTATATCCCGGAGCTAAACCGGCGGAAACCGTGGCGCTGACAAACCTGTTAAAACGATATAACTGTGGAGGGGTGCTACTTTCTCTGACAGTAACAAGGTTATCCAGCTGGATCAGCTGTCCATTGTCTGCCCTGACATATAGCATTCGTAGATTTACAGGTTCGTTTCTGTCCTGGATCTGCATTTCTCCCACTACTTGGTATTGCTTCCCGTTCATGATGAAATAAGCAAATCGCTGACCTGAATAGGATAACTGTAGCGTACGCGCAATTTCCTGAACAGAAACGCCAACATTTCTTGCTTTTTCCCTATCGATTTCAATTTCTAGCTCAGGTTTGGTGAATTTCAGGTTGATATCAGTAAAGCTGAAAATTGAGCTTTGGTTGGCTTTTTCCATAAATGGAGGAATGACCTCTTTCAGTTTTTCCAAAGTAGGAGCTTGTATGACATATTGTACTGGCAAGCCACCTCTTCTATCACCAATTGACTGTGGCTGTGTGGCAAAAGCCCTAACAGCAGTGTATTTTCTGATCATGCCTGAAACCTGATCAAAAATTTGCTGTTGGCTTCTTTCTCTTTCTGTAGCATCTGTCAGGATCAACCTCAGGAATCCAGAGTTGGTACTCGCTGTTCCAAATCCAGGTGAAGTTACTGTGATGATACCTGTACGCTCTTTTTCTGGAATTTCTTTTTTGAAATCTTCTAACATATCATCCAGAACATTATCCATATATCCGAATGTAGCACCTTCAGGGCCGGTGAGGTTGACCCTCATTTCACCCCTATCTTCCACAGGAGCCAATTCTGTTGGAATAGTGCCGAACATCCAATATATACCGAAGCCCATCAAAGCGATGATGGCAAAAGCCGTCCAACGGATTTTCATGAACTTTTCCAGCGCTAGGTTATATTTTTCGTTGAGCCATACAAAGAATGGTTCTGTGAAGTTATAAAATGCATTCTGCTTCTCTCTTTTCTTCAAAAGCTTGGAGCTTAGCATAGGGGTCATGGTCAAGGCCACAAAAGAGGATATGATCACCGCTCCTGCTACCACTATACCAAATTCCCTGAACAATCTGCCCGTAGTACCGGTCAGGAATATCACTGGAAGGAATACTGCTGCCAAAGCTACCGTGGTGGATATTACCGCAAAGAAAATTTCTTCTGCGCCCGTTTCGGCTGCTTTGTCCGGATTTTCTCCTTTTTCAATTCTGGTGTAAATATTTTCCAATACCACAATGGCATCATCCACCACCAGACCGATCGAAAGCACGATACCCAATAAGGTCAGTACGTTGATCGAGAATCCCATAAAGTACATGATAAAGAATACCCCGATCAGGGAGATAGGGATGGTCAGGACAGGGATAAAAGTGGTCCTCCAGTCTCTAAGGAAAAGGAAGATAATGGAAACTACCAGAATAAAGGCGATGAGAATGGTTTCCTGAACTTCTTTGATAGAATTACGGATAAACTTCGTGGAGTCAAATCCAATATCCAGTTTTACATCTTCAGGAATATCTTTTTTGATCCCTTCCAGTCTTTTATAGAATTCATCGACGATTTCAATGTTGTTGGAACCTGGCAATGGGACTAAGACTACCCCAACCATCGGGATACCGTCTCTTTTCAGGACCGTTCTTTCGTTCAAGGCTGCCAGTTCCGCTCTTCCTATATCCTGGAACCTTACGATATTGTTTTGGTCCTCTTTGATGATCAGTTCATTGAATTCCTGAGGAGTACTCAGACGGCTTTTGGTTCGAACGGAAAGCTCTATGGCTGAACCTTCTATTCTTCCGGAAGGAAGTTCTACGTTTTCGCTTTGAACTTTATTGAGTACATCCAGTGGCGTAATTCCGTAGGAGGCCATTTTCAAAGGATCCATTCTCAATCTGATGGCATACCTTTTTTCACCCCAGATTTGCACTGTACTTACACCAGGAATGGTCTGAAGTCTTTCTTTGAAAATATTATTGGCGATATCGGAAATTTCCAGAAGACTTCTTCTATCACTCTGTACATTGAGGAATACAATAGGCTGGGAATCTGAATCCGCTTTGGAAACTACCGGGGGGTCTGTATCGGGCGGAAGGTTTCGTTGTGCACCGGAAACTTTATCCCTTACGTCATTGGCCGCAGCTTCGAGGTCAGCACCAACATCAAATTCTACCGTAATGTTGCTCGTACCGTCATTACTGGTGGAAGTCAGGGATTTGATCCCTGCGATACCGTTTATGGCCTCTTCCAAGGGTTCCGTAATCTGGGCTTCTATCACATCGGCATTAGCGCCGACATAAGAAGTTCTCACGTTGATGATAGGGGGATCCACGCTAGGAAACTCCCTTACACCCAAAAGCGAAATACCAATTGACCCAAAGAGTACAATGACCAATGACATCACAATGGCCAGGACGGGTCTTCTAATGCTAATGGTTGATAAGCTTGCCATAATCAGTTGATTTTAGTGTAGTTGACAGGCATACCTGTTCTTGCTTGCAACACTCCGGTGGTCAATACTAGATCACCTTCATTCAATCCATTGACAATCTGTACATATCTATCTGTACGGGTCCCAATGGATACCTGTCTTTCTTCCACTTTTTTGTCACTATTGACCACAAATACTTTATAACCGCTCAATTCCGGAATAATCGCTTCTGAAGGCACCATTAGGGCGTTTTCTTCTACGCCAAGAATGAATTTGATTCTGACAAACATTCCAGGAAGGAAAGTCCTTTGTTTATTAGGACTTGTTGCTCGGAGTTTAAGCGTTCTGGTACCGGCATCTATATTCGGTTCATAAGCATATACTGTGCCTTCTACTTCTTGGCCTCCGGCTTCACTGGAGAAGTAAATTGTAGAACCCAATTTTACCTGATTGGCATATCTTTCAGGAATTGAAAACTCAATCTTGATCGGATCAATATTGACGATACTGGCAATCACATCAGCTGTGCCGATGACACTTCCTTCAGAAATCATTCTTAAACCGAGTACGCCATCGAATGGAGCCCTTATAACAGTTTTGTTCAGCTGTGCATCGACCAATCTCAAATCTGCCAAGTTGGTGTTGAATTGATTCAACACAATGTCGTATTCTTCCTGGGAGATAGCTTCTTTGGCCAGCAATTGTTTTTGTCTGTTTTCCTGGCTTTCGAATAATTTTTTGGTGTATTCCAATCTCTCATACTGGGCCTTCAGCTCATCATCATTTAAATATACCAAAGGGGTGCCTTTTTTAACGAATTCACCTTCTCTGAAGGATATTCTTTTGACCAAACCTGAAATTTCTGATCTTAGGTTTACTGTTTCATTAGGAATGATGGTACCGGTGATGCTCAGATTATTTTCCAACCTTTCAGGTCTGATTTCTACCACATTTACCGGTAAAGGAGCATCCTGCCCAGGTCCCCCCGGCAGTTGTGTAGGGGCAGGTCCAGCGGTCTTGCCTCCAAAGATTTGATCCCTTCTGGGATAAATAAAAATCACTGCGATCACCGCAACGATGACTAGTGTCAATATGATTTTAGTCTGGTTTTTCATTCTTTAGGTTTGCAAAGAATTATAAAATGATTGATTTTGATTTCTAAGAAATTGAAGCGATAACTGATTGAAAGTGTCAGGTTGCTCCACATTGACGACGTGTCCACAGGCTTTGACAATTTCCAGGATGGAAAGTTTATGCTCTTGGACGATTTTTTTTACCGGTTCCAAAAACATGATGTCCTCTTCCCCCATAATGTATAGTGTAGGAATGGACAATTCCTTCTCTTTAAAGTACTTCAATAAAGGGTTGATGTCTTTGGTCATTTTAAACCAACGGATAAATTCCTTTTGGCAAAGTCTTTTGGCTTCCCTAATAAAAAGGTTCCGGGATTCTGCATGATGTCTTCTTGGCATGATGATCCAGGCAAAAAGTTTGTAGAGCCACATGTAAGGGACTACACTCTTAAAAGCATTGCCGAGTGTAACCAAAACACGGGAAGTGGTGGTCAAGCGGGTTACCGCACCGGCCATTACCATCGTTTTGACGCGTTGAGGTTCCATTTCGGCCAATTGTCTGGTGATGATCGTCCCCAAGGATACGCCCATAAAGTGTGCTGGAGGAATGTCCAAATGGTCCAATACTTCAATGATATCTTTGGTAACACCTGCAAAGGTGTATTTGTCATTCCAAATATTCCTGATGGATTCAGCAGACCTTCCGTGGCCTCTCAGGTCAATGAGTAATAAGTTAAACTCCTCTTTGAATTCCCTGATCTGTTTATACCAGATTGAAGAAGATCCACCAGCGCCATGAATGAACACGACCCATTCTTGACTGGATGGATGATGGTATGTTTTGTAATATAACATGCCTTTTTCTCTTTGATCTAGCATATAACTATTGTAAGGGGAGATAGTTATTCAACCGAAAGCTAAGGCCTTTCGTTCTGCTTTTTAACGAAATAAATATAGATGGTATTACAGGGCTATTAGTGGTCAATATTTTGGCTTTATTTTTTGAAAAACCAACAACCTTCATGTAATCCATACACAATGAAAGGCATTCAAGTCTCTCCATTTGCAAATGGAGAGACTTTTTTTCACTGATTTACATGATTCAGGCTTTTATTTACCTGAATCAAACTTTATTCATTTTAAAATGCTCCCCCTGTTTTCGGAAGGAAGCATTAAACTTATTTTGCGAAAATCTGGGATTCGTCCTGGAAGGATTTGAATTCCAGTGCATTTCCTGCCGGGTCAAGGAAAAACATGGTGGCCTGTTCACCCACTTCCCCTTTGAACCTGATGTAAGGTTCAATGACGAACTGGATACCGTGCTGGGTAAGTTTGTCTGCTAATGCATGCCATTCATCCCAGGGTAAAATAGCTCCGAAATGTCTTACAGGGACATTTTTACCGTCAACTTCATTTGCCTTGGCCAAAGTTAGTTCTTCAGGCTTAACATGGGCGGAAAGTTGGTGTCCGAAGAAATTAAAATCTATCCATTTCTCGGTGCTTCGTCCTATTTCACAACCCAGGAGATCTCCATAAAACTTTCTGGTTTCTTCTATATCCCGAATAGGAAATGCTAAATGAAAAGGCTTAAATTGGCTCATAATTTTATATTTTCGTGCTGCAAAAATGACGGTAATTTCTTGTTTTTGAAAATGGATTTGAATTATGGGTAAGAAAACTGTTTCATTGGTGCTTTCCAGTGGTGGCGCTAGAGGGATGGCGCATATTGGAGCTATTGAGGTATTGGAAGAGTCTGGATATGAAGTCGTCTCAATAGCTGGCTGTTCTGCTGGGGCTCTGATCGGCGGGATATATGCCACCGGTCAATTACCGAAATTCAAGGACTGGATTTGTAATCTGGATAGGATTGATGTTTTTTCACTGATGGATTTTACCTTCTCCAGTAAGGGCTTTATCAAAGGGGAAAAGGTTTTTGGGGAATTGAAAAAATTGATAGCTGATTGTCAGATTGAAGAACTGAATATTCCTTTTAGATGTACAGCAGTAGAGATCCCTGCCGGAAAAGAAAAAATCTTCAAATCCGGAAGTCTTTACGAGGCGATTAGGGCTTCATCTTCCATTCCATCTGTTATGACGCCAGCTAAAATCGGTAAACATGAATATATTGACGGCGGTATTCTGAACCCTATACCTTTTAACTTGATTAAGGAACAATACAAGGGAGATTTGTTGGTAGCCATTGACCTAAATGGTCCAAAAGAAGAATTGGTGAAGGTAGACAAAAAAGAAAAGATGGACTCAAATCTTAAACTCCCCTCATGGATGAAGGATTATCAAAAGAAATTCGCCAACTATTTTTATTCTGAAGAGAAATCTGAAAAAGCCAAAGGGATGAGTTCTGTCGAATTGCTTAACTTTTCTTTCGACCTGCTGCAGGATAAATTGTCGGACTTGGTGATAGAAAAGCACCCGGTGGATATCATCGTGGAAATTTCCAGGGAACAGGCAGGGACCTTGGAGTTCCATAGGGCGGAAGAACTGATTCAGGTTGGCAGAATGAAAATGGAAGAAGCCATTAAAAAATTCGAAAGTGGAAGTTAAGGAACTTAATGCTTTACTGGGTAACATTGATATCTACCTGTTGGACCAGATCCTCAAAGGCCGATTCAAAAAGGATATGAAAATCCTGGATGCAGGATGTGGAGAGGGGAGAAATTGTATTTATTTCCTGAATCAAGGCTATCAGATTTTTGGAGCAGATGCAAATCCAATTGCCATTCAGATGGCAAGGGTCTATGCACAGACCATTCAGAAAGATTTTGATATTTATAGATTTCAAAAGGCAAATGTAGAAGATATGCCTTTCCATAATGGTGCATTCGATGCCATTTTGAGTTCCGCGGTTCTTCATTTTGCCATAAGCGAAAATCATTTCTTTCAATTGATGGATGAAATGATGCGGGTGCTGAAGCCTGGGGGTGTGTTTTTCTTGAGGATGTGTACAGATGCAGGTAATATTTTGTCAAATTCTCCAAATTTAGGGGAGGGCGTATACCTGTTGCCTGATGGTTCTGAACGTTTTGTCATGACCGAAAAACTTGAAGAGCAAATGGTAAATCGATACCAATTGGAATACCTTGAGCCCGCTAAAAGTGTTTTGGTGCATGGTCAGCGGAGTATGGGGGTGTTTGTTTTGAGGAAAAAGGAAGTGTAGGGGATTTTGCTTGTTGTCGAGTTGTCGGGTTATAATGGTTGTTTAAGGCCTAGATGGAATAATTGATTTTGACAAAATCAAAAACCTTAATGAATTCCTTATTTGCCTCAACTTCTTAATGTTTTCCGAAATCTTCCTTCCGAAATTCGAAATTACTTTTGCCTTTTACTTTGGATCTTTTTCTTTACTTACCATCTCCGTCATAATCTTAGCAGAAAGCAGGCAGAGGGGGATTCCTCCTCCTGGATGTACACTGCCCCCACAGAAATACAGGTTTTTGATATTGGAAGAATAGTTGGCGTGTCTTAAAAATGCCGCATACATATTATTGGAGCTATTACCGTACAATGCGCCATTGGCACTGGAAGTCCTGGATTCAATTGTTCTCGGTTCAAGGATATCCTCGACTTCTATCAAAGGTTCAATGTCGGTATTCAGTGTTCGGTTGATTTTGGCAATGATATTTTTTCTAGCCTCATTGATCATGCTGTCCCAGTTCTGACCTTGGTTATTGGGGACATTGATCATGGTAAACCAGTTCATGCAGCCTTCTGGCGCATCATCTGGTTTGTATACCGATGTGATATTGATATAGACCGTTGGGTCTTCGTAAATGCGTTTTTTGTGGAAAATATGGTCAAACTCCGCTTTGTAGTCCTCAGAAAAAAGAATGTTATGCAGATCCAGTTCAGGGAAGACTTTTTTGATGCCCCAATAAAATATCAATGCGGAACTTGATTTGGGTTGGTTGAGCAAAAGTTTGGGCTGTTTTTCTTCTTTGAGGATGGTTTTGTAAGCATTGACCATGTCCATGTTGTTGACCACGATATCAGTCAGATGATCCTGTCCTTTTACTTTGACACCAATGGCTTTTTGATTGGCTACAATTATTTCTTCAACCTTGGAGTTGAATTTAAATATGACGCCCAGTTCTAAGGCAAGTTTATATAGGCTCAAAGTAATGTCATGCATTCCTTTTTTAGGAAAGAAAGCGCCAATATTGAATTCCAAGTGTGGGATAATATTCAGCGTGGCAGGGGTTTCATAGGGATTGGAGCCATTATAGGTGGCATAGCGGTTGAACAACTGTACCATTTTAGCCTGTTTGAACTGTCTAGCATTGGCTTTGTACATGGTGCTGAAGATGCCAAGCTTTCCTAGTTTCAAGTAGGATTTTAAAGCGTCCTTGTTGGTCCAGGTCTTCAGTTGATGTAGAGAACGGTGCATAAACAGTGGTGCCAGGCTTTCATAAATAAAGGCAGATCTTTTCAATGATTTCCTGACATGGTCTGCTGGTTCGCCTAGCTTGGTTTCCACCTCATCTGCAAAGCGGTTGATATCAGCATAAGCTTTGACCTGAGCTCCGTCTTCCCAGAAATAATGGCAGGCCACTGGTAATTTGATGTAATCGAAATGCTCCTTTGGGTCTTTTCCGGCCAATTGAAAAAGTTCTTCTACCTGTTCCGGTAAAGTAAACAGGGAAGGTCCCGCATCAAAGCGGTAACCTTTGATTTCAATTTCAGAGAGCTTGCCTCCCGGGAAAGCATTGGCTTCGAATACATTGACTTGGTAACCTTTGATGGCTAGACGAATGGATGCTGCTAGGCCTGCGATTCCCGCACCGATGACAATTGCTGATTTGGACATAAGGTAGAAACTCAATTTGTCAAATCTGGTTTAGAAAAACGGGAAAATCAAATTTTATGATGCCCCTAATGAAAGGGGATCTCACTTGATTCTAAAGAAATATTTTATCGAAAAAGAAGATGGATTAAGGGTTGATTTTGTCAATAAAGTAAGGGTGATATCTTAATAAGTGCTAGAAGTCAGGATATTATACTTAAAAAAAGTTATTTTTTTGAAAAAATTTTGAATTCAAATAGTCTAATTGAATAAAGGTAAAATCAAATTATTAGGAAGAAAACCAGTTATTAGGCTAATTCTATTTTTTTAAGTGTAAACAATTGATTTTTAGATTATTCAATTCAGATGTGATAAAGTGTATTTTATATACAAAAAATAACTTTTGGTTATATATTTAGCAAACTAAGATCCATTTGGAAACCATTAAACATTTAAACATGAGAGCACTTTCATTACGCCAATCCCTGACAGGAGTTTGGGGATTGGTTATTTTATTGTTTGCGTTCAGCTGTTCGCAGGTTGAGGATTTGAATCCCCAACTGGATGCAAAAGAAGAATTGGCACAAGGTCCTGGAACCAAAATAAATTTTCAGGGCCCATTGGTGGAGCCGGTCAACTGGGCTCTTAGAGTAGGGGGTAACGGTAATAATGGAGGGAATGTAGATTGTGATGATCTGGATGAAACTTATGCCGAGAGTTCCGGTAGAAATAATTACAATGATGGGGCTTTTGATGAGAAATGGCCGGAAGGTCTGGAGGTAGAGGTTGTTGATGGAACATATGTGACTTGGTCCTATACAGCGCCAAAAGGCTATTGTTTGGAGCGTATGGCAGTGATAGTAAAAGGAGGATCAGCCGCAAACGTATATGAATACAAATCTGGAATTAAAAATGATGATGGACTCGCCGCTCCTGTGAATGCCAGTGGTAAACCTGCTGGTTTAAGTAATTTGACTTTTTGTTTTACCTTGACCGAAGCTCCTGAACCGCCTGTTTCAGATGGTGATCAGAAAGAGTGCTTTGAGGAGGGCATTGTTTTGAGGGCTTCTGCCAAAGTAAGTGGAGAAGGCGTAACTGTAGTGTGGTACGATGCTGCTAGCGGTGGCAATGTAGTTGATGACCCAATTTTGGATGAAGTAGGTGAAGTGACCTACTGGGCAGAAGCCGTAAAGTTTGAAGGCTGTGTCAGTGCAGAGCGAACAGCTGTGAAATTGGTTTTAGAAGATTGTGATGAGGAATATTTCTGTGAAGGTTCCCAGACTGCTTATGGAGGCAGTACAGAGGGTGATGGCTCGGCTTGGTGGTTCTATTTTGATACTACAAAAGACGCGGAACAGCCGATCTATGCAGGTCAGAAACTGACCAATGGAAAAGTCACTTATGATGCTGATAAAGATGAAATCAGCATTGATCTGGGAGATTGGGAATTACAGGAAAGTGATGAAGCAGTAAAAGTTCTGGCGTATAATGAATTGCCTACTGCCAGGCCGGCAAATGGTGGTGGACCTAACAGTCCAAGAATTTATGCGGGAAGAGAATTGCTTGTTAAGGGCAATGGATCCAGGTTTTATGTTATCCACTTGGATGTGGTATGCAATCAGTAATATAGGATTAGGCTATAAGTCTAAGGCTGTCAGCAGAAGCTGGCAGCCTTTTTTATTGACTTGAAAAGTCAAGCTTGTCTTTCACAGGTAAGGTTGAAGATATTAAACTCTCATTTTTGAATCTGGAAGTTTGAAAATCATTAATTTGTAAAACACAAAAAGGCATAAAATGAGTAAAAAAACGCAGTTTATTTACAAAATAGGAGAAAAAAGATAAAATTTTTTTATTGATTAAAAAAGGCCTAAATGGATTAAAATAAGGGGTTTTTGATAAAATTAGTAAATTTATAAATACAAAAAAAAGAATTTGAAATTTTTTTCAATTTTTTTTTTCAATCTCAAAATGGGCCTTTTTGGGCTGTTTGAGGCGGTTTTTGGTAAAATCAATATTTTTTCAAAATACAAAAAAATGTTTTTTATATACATATATTTGCATTTAAATAAAATTTGATGTAGTTTAGCATCATCAAATAAAATAACCGACGATATGAAAAACTTAATGACAAACTTCAAAATGGCCTTGGTGCTTACTTTTGGCGCCGCTACTTTATTTTCCTGTAACCACATTGAACCTTTTGATCCAAGTCCTTATGGAATGGAAGCGGAAGCTGTGGCCAAGAATGGTTTTAACCTTGCCGCTATAGGAACAGGATTGGATAATGCCAGAACCTACACCGAGAATGCCTGGGATATTTCCTGTATTACCGAAGATGCAGAAACTTGGTTTGTGGCTTCCTTTACCGAAAGTTATGGTCCAACCCAAGGAGATGTAACAGTGGAGGTTTACAATACCCCAACCCAAATGGTATACGCTATCAGCAGTACTACAGACATCAAAGTGGTTAATTTTAAAGGTGTTGAAAAATATAAAAGCAATACGCCAGCTGCCCAACCATTTATAATCACTGAGGAACTTGGTGCTTTTGAAACTGATTGGAATGCAGGTGATGAGCTTTTTGCAGATCTGGTAGTAAGAAGAAACAACTCCAATGGTGGCGGTTCAGGACAGCAAGTATTGATCAATACCAGCTATAAACTGGTAGGTGTTTGTGAAGCACCTGAAGTGACTTGTGACAATTCCCTAAGCTATGTAGATCATGGAGACGGTACTTATACTTTTACCTTTGTACCAAAACAAGATATGAATGATGCCAATTTGGTTTTCACTTTTGCCCAAGGTGTGACCATCGGTGGATTGGATAACTGGGAAGCTAAAGGAGTGACCATGCAAAAAAAGATGAATATGATAGCTTTTTCAACGTATACCTGGACAGTGGAATTGGATACAAACTGTAGAGGTGTTGGCCAGCCAAATGCCAACCTTTGGACAGACTTTACTGTCAATGGTGATTCCAAGAAATGTGACCTTAAGAATATTGTCAAATCATGCTAATCCATGATAAGCCCTAGTGACAATATCATAAGCCCTGGAGTAATCCGGGGCTTTTTGTTTTAGCTGATCCAAGTAAAGAAACTTAGGTTAGCAGGATGTTAGGTGTTCTGATGTCAATAAGGCCTTGCTTTTCATTCCCCATAAATCCATCCTTTAACTAGGTTCCTTGGTATCCATCAAAGATCGGTCTTTCAGACCTCTTGGTACGCAATTGTTATTTCAACCCGGGATGATATCCTAGGCTAATACGGAACGGCCTTTCAGGCCTCTGAAAACCCAATTGCTTATCACCTCAGACTTTCTCCCGTACTAAAACAGCTCAGCCTTTCAGGCTTAAACCATAAAAAAGGAGGACTCTAAAATCAAGAGTCCTCCTTTATTTTATTGAGTGAAATTCTTCTATCTCAATGTGTTCAAATGGCTGGAGATCAAATCTTCTCAAAAATCCTTCTAAAGCTACAAGCTTCAGTCAATCTGCTGTGAAGTTCTGAAATGGCTACCCTTTCCTGTTCGGTGGTATCCCTGTGACGGATAGTCACTGTATTGTCTTCCAAAGTCTGATGATCCACAGCGATACAGAATGGTGTTCCGATCAGGTCCTGACGGGTATATCTTTTTCCAATGGAAGCAGCCTCTTCATAGATGATGTTGAAATCATATTTGAGGTTTTCTACGATTTCCTGAGCTTTTTCAGGTAGGCCATCTTTTTTGGTCAATGGCAAAATGGCTGCTTTGACTGGGGCAATGGCGGGGTGGAACTTCAGGTAAGTTCTTTGCTTGCCTTCCACCTCTTCGTCTACAAAAGCATTGCACAGGGTCATCAGGAACAGTCGGTCTGCCCCAATGGAAGTTTCAATCACAAAAGGAATATAGTTCTGATTGATTTCCGGGTCGAAGTATTGCTGTTTCTTTTTGGAATACTCCTGATGGCTCTTCAGGTCAAAGTCTGTTCTGGAGTGGATACCTTCCACTTCTTTGAAACCAAAAGGGAATTCAAATTCGATATCCATCGCGGCATTGGCATAATGCGCCAATTTCTCATGGTCATGTCTTCTGAGTTTTTGTTCTGGAATTCCCAGAGCCTTATGCCATCTCATACGGGTTTCCGCCCACTGCTTGTACCAATCCAATTCAGAGCCAGGTCTTACAAAGAACTGCATTTCCATCTGCTCGAATTCCCTCATTCTGAAGATAAACTGACGGGCAACAATTTCATTCCTGAAGGCCTTACCGATTTGGGCAATTCCAAATGGTACTTTCATCCTGGCGGTTTTCTGTACATTGAGGAAGTTGACGAAAATACCTTGGGCGGTCTCTGGTCTCAGATAAATGGTAGAAGCATCTTCTGCTACAGAACCTACTTGGGTAGAGAACATCAGGTTGAACTGACGTACTTCTGTCCAGTTGGAAGTGCCACTGATCGGGCAAGTAATGCCTTCATTGATGATGAGTTCTCGCACAGCGGCAAGGTCTTCTGCTTCCAAAAGTCTTGCCATGGCGTTCAATAGGTTCTGTGCCCTTTCTTTATCTCCTTCTTTCTCATATTGGGCAGCTTTCTCCTCGATCAGCACATCCGCACGGTAACGTTTTTTACTGTCCTTGTTGTCGATCATTGGGTCATTGAAACTGTCCACGTGACCTGAAGCTTTCCAGGTGGTCGGATGCATAAAAATCGCCGCATCGATCCCCACTATGTTGTCATTGAGACGGGTCATGGTTTCCCACCAAAGACGTTTCAGGTTGTTTTTCAGTTCTACCCCATAAGCACCGTAATCATAGACAGCCTGCAGACCGTCATAGATTTCTGATGAAGGGTACACAAAGCCGTATTCCTTGGCGTGTGCGATTATATCTTTCAATTGCGTGTTTTCCGCAGTTTGTTCATTTTTTGCCATAGCCCGCAAAATTAATTAAAATGCCTGAATAGCATAGGTTCTGAAAAAAAAAACAAAATTTCAAGCTCCAAATATCAAGCCCCAAGTCCCAAACTATTAAGGTAAAATTAGAATTTTAAATTATTAACGTTTTCAAATATAAATTTTTAGCGATTAAGAAAAACATGAAAGCCAATAAGGCCAATAAAAACCTTAATTACAATTACCTTGATTATCAAACTTGCTTTTTGCTTTTTGGATCTTGAGTTTTAAAATTTGGAATTTTGTTTTTTTATTCCAACTGCCTTCTGTACATCTGAATGGTGTTTTCCAATCCATAATATAAGGCGTCACAGATCAGTGCATGACCGATGGAAACTTCATCGAGGAAAGGGATGCTATCCTTCAGGAATTTGAGGTTGTGCAGATCCAAATCATGTCCTGCATTCAGACCCAATCCAAGATCCCTAGCGATATGGGCCACTTCCACATAAGGTTTTACCGCCTTAACTCTGTCTATATGGTAGTGGGATGCATAAGGTTCTGTATAGAGTTCTACCCTGTCTGTTCCAGTGCTTTTGGCAGGTTCAAAATATTTAGCTTCAGGATTGATAAATATAGATACCCTCGTTCCGCTTTCTTTGAGCTCGGCGACAATATCCTTAAGCATCTCCTGATGGGTGATGGTATCCCATCCGTTGTTGGAAGTCAGGACATGGGGAGGGTCAGGGACCAGGGTCGCCTGCGCTGGTTTGACCATCCGGATGATCTCCATAAAGCGCTTGTCCGGGTAACCCTCGATATTGAATTCAGTCGTCACTGCTTGGGACAAATCCAGGACATCCTGGTATCTGATATGTCTTTCGTCCGGTCTTGGATGTACGGTAATGCCTTCTGCACCAAATCGTTCACAGTCCAGCGCAACTTTTACCACGTCCGGATTATTTCCGCCACGGGCATTGCGGAGCGTGGCGATTTTGTTAATATTTACACTGAGTTTGGTCATTTTCCTGAAATTAAACGGTAATTTTGTACAAATTTACACCTATAATACAAACAACAAGGAAATGAGTTTAAAGGCAAGTGTAGAAAGTGAAATTAAAAAAGCCATGTTGGCCAAAGACAAAGATAGATTGAGAGCTTTGAGAGCGATCAAATCTTTGATTTTGTTAGAAGAAACCAAAGGAGGGGCTAACGGTGAAATTTCTGAAGAGGATGAATTAAAACTGTTGACCAAGGCGGCCAAGCAGCGGAAAGATTCAGCTGATATCTACCAACAACAAAACCGTGAGGATCTTTATGCCGTGGAGATGGCTGAACTGGAGATCATCAATGAATTTCTCCCCAAGCAATTGACGGAAGAAGAGCTTGAAGCAGCTTTGAAGCAAATCATTGCCGAAGTAGGGGCAGAGGGTCCTAAAGACATGGGTAAGGTGATGGGGGCTGCTACCAAATCTTTGGCCGGCAAAGCCGATGGAAAATTGATTTCACAAAAAGTTAAAGCCCTGTTGGGATAAAAGTTTGTCAGCACTGGATCTGGTCATAGCGGTGTTTTTGATACTGGGAGCCTACAGTGGCTACCGTGAGGGATTATTTATCAGTATAATCTCTACGGTAGCCTTTGTAGTTGCCCTGATCATGGCTTTTCATCTCATGGACTGGGGTGCTGAAATACTGGCTAAAAACGTGACAGAGCTGACCTTTGCGCTTCCGTTTGTGGCATTTATCCTCATTTTTATGGGGGTCATCCTGATCATTAGGGGGCTGGCATTTTTAGTAAAAAAGACACTTGATTTCACCATCTTAGGGTCTATGGACAGTCTAGCTGGAGGGCTTTTGGGTGTCCTGAAAGCAGCATTTGTGATCAGTTTTTTTATTTGGGTAGCTGCTTCTTTTGAGTTTCACCTTAACGAAGACTGGTTGGCAGATTCCAAAACCTACAGTTTTATTCAGCCTATTGCCCCAGTAGTGATCAAAGGATTGGATAATTATTTACCGATTTTCAGTGAGGTGATCAGCACCATTCAACAAATGGTCAAAACGTCCACGGATGGTTTTATTGATTGATAATTTTGATTCTTTTTCCCATATCCTGGCAGATTACCTGATGCAATTGGGTTTGGAACTGCATATCGTCAGGAATGATGTGTCGCCAGAAAGCTTACTGGGACAGAAATGGGAAGCAGTGATTTTGTCTCCAGGACCCGAGTCGCCCCGTAAAGCAGGCAACCTCATGAAGATCCTCGGTCAATTTGTGGAAAAAAGCACACCAATTCTCGGCATCTGTCTCGGGCATCAGGCAATAGGAGAGCACTTTGGAGCCAAATTGGTGAAAGGAGAACATCCTGTTCATGGTAAAGTACATCGTGTTTTCCGTCAATGTCAGCAAAGATTACTGGCAAACCTACCGGAATCCTTCGAGGTAACCCGATACCACTCCTTGATCATTCAAGATGAACCTGAGGAATTTGAGGTCTTACTCCGGACTGGAGATGGCGTCAATATGGCCATGGCGCATAGATTCCGCCCTATTTTTGGTATACAATATCATCCCGAAGCATATTTGACCCAGTATGGGAAAGAAATTTTGGGGAATTGGTTGAGGATCATCAAGACGCAAAAAACTCTTGGTATATCCGCTAATATCCCCCATGGCTGAAAATAGCCTTGTTTTTCAAAGGGATGATATTTTTCGGCATTGAATTATTATTCAGGTATTTTGATCCAATCCTTCAGGTGAGGTAATTTAGCTTACAGAGCTTCCTTATTTAAATTAACTTCCAACAACTCTCCCCTCACTTATTTTTATGACTAAAATCCGGTCCTTTTAACTGTATTTAATCTCAGGTAATGCACCGAAAAGGGTATTCCTGAAATATACGCTCGTTTCAGTTATGGTTTTCAATCCTTTTAGGATCTATCCTTTTTTTCAAAAAATCAATTTCTCTCCAACAAAAAAGCCCCTACTTTGCAGCAGGGGCCCAAATTATTTTTGGTGTATTTTTAAACGTAATTGTTCAACATCACCGGCATTACCAGCATCAGGATATCTTCATTTTCAGAAGTATCTGAAGGCACGATAAGACCTGCTCTGTTTGGTGCAGAGAACTGTAAGGTTACCTGCTTAGAGTCAAGGTTATTCAGCATTTCGACCAGGAACTTAGCATTGAAGCCAATTTCGATGTCCTCGCCATCATGCTCGCAGGAAAGTCTTTCGTTGGCTTCGTTGGAAAAGTCAAGGTCTTCGGCGGATATCTGCAGTTCGCTTCCGGTCAACTTCAACCTTACCTGATGGGTGGTTTTGTTGGCATAAATCGCAATCCTTCTCAAGGAACCCAAGAATTCCAATCTATCGATGGTCATGTGGTTAGGGTTGTCCACAGGAATTACATTTTCATAATCCGGGAATCGCTCATCGATCAATCTACAGATCATTTTGATGCTGTTAAATTTAAAGTAAGCATTGGAGTTGTTGAACTCTACGGATACCGGAACATTTTCAGAAGGAAGTGTAGATTTCAATAGGTTCAGGGCTTTTCTTGGGATGATCAAGCTCGCTGCATCTGCAGAAGCGACGTCAACTCTTCTATATCTTACAAGCCTATGTCCATCAGTAGCGACGAAAGTCGCATTGGTGCTGCTCAGATTAATGTAGACGCCGGTCATGGCTGGTCTCAGCTCATCATTGCTTGTTGCAAAGATGGTATTGCTGATGGCGCTGCTCAATACTTCAGTGGACATATCCACAGCTGTAGCGTTGGTTACAGTTGGGATCTTAGGGAAGTCAGTAGCATTTTCGCCTGCCAATTTATAGCGGCCGTTGTCTGAACTGATCTCCACACTGTAGGTGTCATGGTCAATACTGAAAGTTACCGGTTGCTCAGGTAGGTTTTTCAGCGTCTCAATAAGGATCTTTGCCGGCACGGCAATGTTTCCGTCTTCTTTCGCTTCCACCTCGATTTCAGTCATCATGGAAGTTTGCAGATCAGAAGCGGTAATGGTCAATTTTCCTTCTTTGATTTCAAAAAGAAAGTTTTCCAAAATCGGCACTACAGGGTTTGTGGTCACCACGCCGTTGATCGTTGAAAGTTGCTTTAGTAGAGCAGAAGAAGAAACAATAAATTTCATATAGAAAGGGCTTATGTTTTAGCTATTTTTTGAACAGGGTAAATTTATAAATAAAATCATTAAAGCAGCCTTTTGACTGCAAAAATCCTTGAAATATTGAAAAACTGTTGTCATGGAAAGTGCCTTTTCATCAATTTTTCAATTACTGTGCATACTGTTTCTTTTTCCATGTCACCCATACCAAGCCCAACAGAATAAAGAACAACACAGGTCCGAGAACATTGATGGCCTGCCATTTGGTCTTTTCTTCCCTTACTTTCATTTTGTTCAAGGGTCTGATTTGAAGTGTTTTGGTCCTTGTGGACATGATGCCGTCTGGGTCCAACAGGTAATTGACCGCATTTTGAAGTAATTGGCGGTTGGCATACTGGGTATTGTTAAAAGGATCCTCGCCTATTGGCAACGGATTGCCATCAGCAAAGCTTTTTTGGCTTTTGAATAGCAGGCCTGAGCCGGCCACCAGTATCCGGCCATCATTGGAATGGTCCAGGAAGCTGTCTTTGTTGATCCCTGTAGGAAGGAACCTGTTTTTGAAAAATGAGGTGAAATTTCCTTCCAATAAGTAAAGCAGGGGTAAGTTTTTGCTTCCAAAATCATTCAAATCAGGTTCATTGGCCATGTCTTCAAATGCAAGTCTGACCGGAGCAGCAAGTTTTCTGCTGAATTCCGAACCAAAGATCAGGGGAATTTTGGTCACGCCATCGGCTTTGACAGTATCCAATGAACTGCTAAAACGGAACATGACCTGATCCAAGCCTTTGGTGATGGGGTGCTTTGCCATCCTACCTGCGGCGATGTAAAATGGCCAAGGAAGAGGGATGATTTGTTCTGAATCCCCAAAATTTCCGGCCATCACCGGATGGTAACCGAAGTTCAAATCCTGAATCAGGTCTTTATTGACCCTAATGCCATACCTGAAGAGCAGCTGATCCAATCCATGTTCCAAAGGCAGCGCGAATGTCCCATCGCCTCCTGCATCTTTGAGGTCATAGTCCATGGCGTCGACCAGGAAAATCAGGTTGCCACCTTTCATCAGGTATTGATCAAGAAAATAGATTTCCTTTTCCGAATAACTTTCTTTGGGCCCAGCGATGATCAGAATATCGAAAGGATCCAAATCTTCTGTTTTGTTGGCCTGTTCAAGCGGCACTTTGAAGACTTCATATTGGTCTACCAGTGCTTCAACGATTCCAAAACCATCATCCTCTGCCATTTCTCCATTGCTCATGGTCATGCCGATAGAGAACTCTTGGTTGCTGCTGATTTTCTTGATGGCCTGAATCAATTCGAATTCCAGGTTTTCAATGGAATGGTTCAGTTTTTCATCTGAAGTCATTCCTTTTTCCCCTTTTAAAAGCAGCGTCCCGGTTTCGTATTCTTCATTTCTGACCACTACTCCCGGAAAAATCAGTTTACTTTGCTGACCTCCATCTTCAGAAATAAAAAGATTGGTAGGGTTGATGCCATAGCTGGCCAAGTCCACAATATAATCCTCCCTCACATCAGCAGGGAGAGATAAAGGATCTTCATAATAGAAGGTGATTTTTTCACTGCTGTAAGCGTTGAAGGTCCGGATTGTTTCTTCAATAGCGCGCTGCAGGCGGCGCATGCCTCCAGGGAGTTTGCCTGTCAGCAGAATCTCCACTTCGATTGGCTCTTCCAATGATTCCAATACCCCAATACTTGCAGGATGAAGGCTGTATCTTTTTTCGGCCGTCAGGTCCAGACGGAAAGGGAAAAGGCGTACCAAAAGTCCAAGAAGTAGTATGATGGCGATTACGCCTGTCAGGATTTTCACTGTTTGCGGAAAAGGACTTTTTTTCATCTTTTTCTGATTAAAATTCCTGCTAAACCCAACATCAGGACAATGATGCTCAGGAAATAAGCCAGATTAATACCGTCAATCACTCCCCTGGCCATACTTTGGTAATGGTAGCTGAGACTCAATTCTTCCAGAAATAGGGCGAAGGGGCTCATTACATTCAACTGTACCAAAGCCGTTAATCCAAAATATAGTAAAAATGAAATAAATACTCCCGAGATGAAAGCCACCATTTGATGGGAAGTAAGGGAGGATGCAAATATTCCTATGGCTGCAAAAACCGCACTGATCATGATCAGGCCGATCCAAGAACCGAAGAAACCGGCATGGTCAATATTGCCTACAGGGTCTCCTAATTCAACTATACTAAAATAATAGATCAAAGTCGGAATAATGGCGATGATGATCAAGGTGAGGGCAGCAAAGTACTTGGCCAAAATAATCTTGTTGATGCTCAGAGGGGAGGTCATCAACAATTCCCAAGTTCCGGATTTCTTTTCCTCGGCGATCATTTTCATGGTGATGGCAGGGATAAGGAAAACAAGCACAAATGGTGTATAGATAAAGAGCGCTTCCAAATCCGCAAAACCATATTCCAGGACTGAAGTGTCCGGGAATACCCAGATGATGAGACCCAGAGACACCAGAAAGACGGAAAGTATCAAGTAACCACTGAGGTTGCTCAGAAAACCATTGATTTCTTTCCAATACAATGCCGACATATTATTTCTTTTGGGTGATTTGGTGAAATATGCTTTCCAGGTTGTGTTCTTGTTGCTGAATGCTGATCAATGTGAGGTTTTTGTCCTGTATGATCTGCAGGGCCTGTTTTCTAGCAGAACTGCTGTCATTGACCGTGATGGCGATGCCAAACTCTTTTCCTTCCATCCAGGTTGTTTCTCCCAGTGCTTCAAACCATTCCAGGCTGGGTTTTTCTTCCAATTCAATCAAAATTGTAGAAGTCCGGCTTTCTGCTTTGAGGTTTTTCAGCAGGTCAGCGGCGACGATTTGACCTTGGTTGATGATGACCACTTTATCACATATGGCTTCTACTTCCTGCATGATATGTGTACTGAGGATCAGGGTTTTGTTTTGGCTGATGTCTTTGATCAGTTTTCTGATTTCTACCAATTGGTTTGGATCCAAGCCTGTAGTGGGTTCATCAAGTATGATCACCTCAGGGTCATGGATGAGTGCTTTTGCCAGGCCGACTCGCTGACGGTAACCTTTGGAAAGTTGGCTGATTTTTTTGTGGGCCTCCCTTTCCAATCCGCATAAGGGGATGAGTTCTTCAATCCTGTTTTTGAGTAGGTCACCCCTCATCCCGTAAATTCCACCGACAAAGTTTAAAAATTCCCTAACATACATGTCCAGGTATAGAGGATTGTGTTCCGGTAAATACCCTACCAGTTTACTTACCCCTTTTGGTTTATCCAGTACAGAAATACCATTGATGCGAACATCTCCATCATTGGGCATGAGGAAGCCGGTAGCAATTTTCATGGTTGTGGATTTCCCTGCGCCATTTGGACCCAAAAAACCCAACACCTGTCCTTTTTCAGCGGTAAAGGATACCCTGTCCAATGCTTTTTGTTTGCCGTAAATTTTGGTCAGATCGATTACTTCTAAGGACATGTAGCTTCAATTAGGCAGCTAAAATAGGGAGAATTATGAAAGTCTAAAAACCAAAAAAGGCTTCAAAGAAGCCCCGTGAAAGATAAAACAGCCATTGACTGCTAAATCTTTATTGATATTAAACCTTACATGTGCTAAGATAGAACAGGATTTTTGAATTTGCAAATTGGGTTTATTGCTTAAATGCCACTAAGGCTCAAAGGCACAAATTTTTAATCAATCGTCAATACTGATATTGATAAAACTGGCGATTCCGAATCTCACACCTCCTCTTTGGTATTTGTTGTTTTCAAATCCTGCTCCCATTTCAAGTCTGAATATCCTGAAAAGATTGTCCAGGGAATATCCAAGCTCCCAATAATGAGGGGAGTTCTGGGTTTTGAGATAATTGAAGAAAATGTTTTCTCTCACGCCTGAAAAACGGAGCATCGGCAGTTGGGTCAGCAGGAATTTTCGGAATTGGTAATGCACAATTGCACTGACATATTCCGTTTGGCTGCTGTATTGGTAATAATCCAGGAAGCGGTAATTGGAGGCCACTCCCATATTGGCAAAAATGGTTCTGTTTCCACCAAAATGCTTGAAGTCCATGAAATATACCCGGTCATTATTCAGGAAAGTACCAGCCTTCACATTAAAATCCAGTTTGCCACTGACTCCAAAATTGAAGAAATGCTCGATGCCTGCTTCTACCCAGTCAAACTTGGCCGCAAAAGGGTCATTGGTCAATCCAGGCAAGGCTTTGGTATAGTACAGATTGATTAGTGGTGCAGATTCGTAAATGGGGCGCTTTATGCCGTTTCGGATAGTATACTTCAAACCGGGTCTCCACTCCAGGGAATTTTGCCAAATCACTGCCTTGTGATTTTGAAAGTTCACAGGAGTTGCCTCGAGACTTTCCGGTTCATTGGAACTGTAGACACGTTCAGGTTTGCGGTACCAGCTAAAATTTGAAGTATTTTCCAATGAGCTTCTTTCTGCATAGGTAATGCTACTTCTATAGGTGATGCCATCATTGATACGGTGGTAGAAATAGGCTTTGATGAAATCCTGTTCGTACAGTTTCATATAGTTTTGTCTTAGGAACAAGGAATAGAAAGCATTTACCTGTTCGGAAATCGGGTTTTCTGCATTAAACTGGTAAATGAATCTGCCGCCGCTGATCCCAAAGGTTATTCCTTCTCTGCCTTTGGTGATAGATCTGCGTATATCCAAGGTGCCATAGGGCTGTTGGCTGGAGAATCCATACCTGAATTCCGGTCTGAAATTCCAGGAGCGCACATGGTTGGTTACCGAATCGGTCATTTTTTGACTTTTTTCAATTCTATAATAACCGGCGAGTCCAAATTTGAAGCCCTCTACAGTGTTGAAAGAAAACTTATTGATATTGGTATTGAATCCAGCTGATTTTCCTTTTCCGAAATTATACCTCCCACCGGTCAGGATCTCCATAGGTTGGAATTTCCTTTTTGATTTTTTAGCGATGGAATCCACTTCAGAATTTTTCGCTGCTTCAATCACCGCCAAACTATCATCTCTTTGGTAACCTTTGATTTCAGCCTCTGTTAGCTTGATCGGTCTGATGCTGTCCCAATAGGCTAAGCCTCTTTTGGTCGCCAATGAATCTATGGAATATTTTCTTACTGATATGATTTCAGCTTCTTCCCGTTCTTTTATCGCTTCTTTCTCATACTCATTGATGATTTTCCTGAAGTCCTTTCGCGTCATTTTATCTGCTTGGGCCATTTGCTCCAAGGTGGATAAGTTTTTATCAATCTTACTGATGTCTTGTGGGATTTCATCCACTTTCTCATCGATGATTCTGGTTTCTAGAATAAGGTCTGGATTGAGTGTGATGTTGTAATCCCGTGTCGAGGCCAGGTATTTGAATTCCCCGGCAAAGCCGAAAAACTTTCCGCCAAAGGTATAGGTATGGGTAGATGGCATCCATACATTTTCTTTCACAGGTTGGTATAATTGCTTGACCCCGATTTGAAATCCCAAGAGGGAAGTTTGGAGGTCAAGGCTATGGATTGCCCAAAGATTTTCTATTATATATATGTGTCCTTCAAAGACCCGTTCTCCTCTGGATTTAGGGGTGACTTTGATCCGGTTGATCATGACGCCATTTTCCACAAATGAACCTTCATATTTAAACCGGTAATAGGCAAAGGCTGAAGGTGAAAGCGGGGAGACGGCCTCATTGATTTTGGGATTATAAAAACTGGTGGCAATATAAGGGGCAGGAGAGGTTTGGTTATTGTCGCCACTGGTCCGGATGCTGATGACCTTTTCTTCTACCTCATTGGGCTGCCGGAAAGTGATTTGGGAAACGGACTCAGTAGTATAAGCTTCATTAAGTTTGAGCCCTTCTTTTTCCAGTTCTTTTTTCATGAAAAAGGGCGCATTGGTCAATTGGCCCGTTCCTTTTAGATAGACCATCATGCTGTATTCGGACACTTGTAATCGGTGGAATTTGGCTTTGGAAATAGCTTTTCTCATGATGGTGAGTGCCGGGTCTTCCTGTCCTGTTTTTACGGTAACTTCCTGTAAAGTATAGACCTGTTCTTTCATCATGAAATCAAGGTTTACCCAATTGTCTTCTACCTGCACGGTTTTCAGTATGCTTTCGTATCCAAGATACTGGGCCACCACATCATAGAATCCCGGCCTGAGTTTGAATTCATATTCACCCATTTGATTGGTCGGGACGCCATCTCCAATATTCCTAACGTAAATGGAGGCAAAAGGAAGTGCGTCACCTTTCTCAGTGGAAACCTTACCCCTGATACCTTGGGCGGTTACAGATTCAAAAGTCATTGTCATGAATCCTAAAAAAAGCATGAAAAGGCATTTATTGGGATTTAGATCCATCACTTATTTGAATTAAAAATGTGGAATGCATTTCGCTAAATTATTGATTTGTTCACCAGCAAAGGTATCAACGTTAAAAATATAATTGTTGATGATGGGAACAATAAAATTACCATCGATGGAAATGAAGTAAAAGTTTTGAGAATCAAAATATGGCAAAGAAAGGCTGTTTCAAAATCTGGACAATCTTTTTTTATATCCTTTAGGTTGGAATTGATTGGTAAAGCGGAATAATTCAGTCGTCAATTCCATTGGTATATAGCTTTAATTTTCTCAGAATATTACTAGCAATTTATAGTATCTATGATGTGGTATTATTGGTAGCGATGCATCAGAAACTCTACCATAATTCTGTTGGGAATTGGGTATAAAGAATATTTTTTTTGAAAATATTCGATTTTGGGCAGTATAGAGGCTTTTTCGGAAACCGAGTTTGGGTGTGGTTTTCGGTTTCTTGATTTTCACTTTTTTAATAAAACTGAAAAATTTTAACTATTCGAAAAGTTCAAACGTTTTCGGTTAAAAATTCATTAATATATCAGGGTAATTTTTAATGATTAACGAAAAATACCTTTATTCTGTTAACTGCTATAAGCCCAAATCTGGCCTTTGGCATTTGTTAAATTTTGCAAAATAAAATTTAAACATTCAACTTAGAATAGAAATTAACTATTCAAACCATTTCGTTTTTTTCAAAACAACAAACCCTATGAGAAATTATTTACAAAAATTGAAAGCATTGTCGCTGATAACACTGCTGATGGTATTCAGTGTAGCGGCGGCATTTGCACAAGGCAGGGAGGTAACAGGAACTGTCCTGGATGCCACCTTGAAAGATCCCCTTCCGGGAGTAACTGTCCTAGTGAAGGGTACCACAAGAGGTACCACTACAGACTTGGACGGTAAGTTTTCTATCATGGTTCAGCCAGGTGACCAAGCATTGGTTTTTTCATTTGTTGGCTTTACTGCACAGGAAGTAGCACTAGGCAATCAAAGTGTTTTTAACATTGAATTGGAAGAGGATATTCAGAGTCTGCAAGAAGCAGTAGTAATCGGCTATGGTACGCAGGATAAAAAAGAAATTACTTCTGCGGTTTCTTCTGTAGGTTCAGAGCAGTTCAACAGGGGTAACTTCCCTAATCCGAGCCAGTTGCTTCAAGGTAAGGTTGCAGGTCTTTCTGTAACAAGACCAGGTGGTAATCCTAACCAAGCCACAACTATCCGTTTGAGAGGTATTTCTTCTTTCGGTGCTTCCCAGTCTCCATTGATCGTTTTGGATGGTGTGATCGGTGCTTCTTTGGATGCTGTTGATCCTAACGATATTGAATCTTTTGATGTATTGAAAGATGCTTCTGCAGCCGCTATCTACGGTACCAGAGGTGCTGCGGGTGTTATCTTGATCACCACTAAAAAAGGATCTACCAAGAAAGGGGTTTCCACAGTGACCATTAATAGTTTTGGTTCAGCTGAAACGGCCACCAATCTTATTCCGGTTCTTTCTGCGGAAGAGTTTGTTGCAAGAGGAGGAACCAATTATGGTTCTAACACCAATTGGAGAGATGAAGTTTTAAGAACTGCCTATAATGGAACTGTTAATGCTTCTATTGCAGGTGGATTTGAAAATACCTCCTATTTGGCTTCTGTCAACTATCGTAACAATGACGGTATTGTGAAAGGGACAAGCAGAGAGCAGCTGAATACCCGTTTTAACTTGTCTCATGGTGCTTTGAATAACAGGTTGAGATTCAATTTGAATCTATCCTATACCAATGCTGATGAGAACAACGTCAATGCAGAGGCAGTAAGATATGCCACTATCTATAACCCGACTGCGCCGATAAGAGAAAACACTGAAGGTGCAATCAGGAACTTTGGGGGTTATTTCCAAAGACCATTGTTTGACTTCTACAATCCGGTAGCTCTGATCAATCAGCAAAGATTTACAAACGAAAAAAGAGCGGCACTATACTCTTTCAGAGCTGAATATGATTTATCAGATAAATTCACCGTATCTACCCAGTTTTCTCAGGATAGATTCACTGACCTGTCTACCCAGTTTTATTCCAGACAGGATTTCCAGACAGGATTTGGTAGAATTGGTCAGGCCGGACAAAATATGTTTGACAGGACAAATACCATTTGGAACGGAACCATCAGATTTGAAGATGAAATTGCAGACCAGTTAAATTTAACTTTCTTGTTGGGTGGAGAAACCCAGATTTTTGAAGAAAGAGGCATGAATGCTTCTTCTACAAGATTCCTTTTTGACCAAGGGCCAAACAACTTAGGTGCTGGTGGCTTAAGATTGGGTCCCGGAACAGGAATGGGTTCATTTGCAACCAGAGCGGTATTAAACTCAGTATTTGGCAGAGCTAACTTCAATTATGCCAATACTTATTTCTTGTCGGCATCCTTGAGGGCAGAAACCTATTCAGGTTTTGGTTCTGAGAACCAGACCGGTCTATTCCCTGCGGTAAGTGCGGGTGCTGATTTTACCCAGATTTTCGACATGGGTGTTTTCAGCCAATTCAAGCCAAGAGCTTCCTTTGGGGTAGTAGGTCAGTTGCCTCCATCTCCAACTTTGGCTTTGGGTATTTATGGTAATGGTAACAGAATTCCATTGGATCCTACTGATCCTAACTCAGTATTTGTTGGTATTAACCAGTTATCCAATCCAAACCCTCAGTTGAAATGGGAGACTACCCGTGAATTCACTTTTGGTGTTGACTTTGGTCTTTGGAACGGAAAAGTGACCGGTCAGATGGATTACTATCAGAGAACCATCTCTGATCTGATTTTCAATACCACTGTTCCTGTCGGTTCTCCTAACGAATTTCTTCCTGGCAACTTCTATACAGTTGGCAATATCTGGGCTAATATCGGTGACCTGACTTCTGCAGGTTTCGAATTTTTGGCCAGTGTCAACAACATTGATCTGGGAAATGGAATCAAATGGACGCCTACAGCAAACTTTACGATATACAGAAGGACCAGAATTGAGAATATCGGTGTTGGTTCAATCCAATTGCCAGAAATCAGACAGGGTATACCTGGTTCCCCTGGACAAAACAACAACCCTATTGTCTGGAACAGAGAGGGTGAAAGAATCGGTGATTTCTATGGACCAAGATTATTGGGATTAACTGATGGTGGTGAATACATCCTTTCCGGTGAAACACCTGCTGAGTTTGAAAGATTGGGTAATGCGTTGCCAACCGGTGATTTTGGTTTCTCAAACAGTTTCTCCTACAAAAACTGGGATTTGAATTTCTTGTTGAGAGGTAGCTGGGGACACATGATCTACAACTCCTTCAGAGGTTTCTATGAAAATGCTGATGGAGCTTCCAATACCTGGAATTCTGTAATTACCAAAAACACTCCTACCAACCCATTGGTTACTTCTACACCTACCTTCTCTGATTTGTATCTTGAGAAAGGTGATTTCGTGAGACTTGACAACCTTCAACTGGGTTATACAGTACCAACCAGATCTAATATGATCAACGGTTTCAGAATCTATGGTGGTGTTCAAAATCTATTCACCATAACTCAATTCTCTGGAGTTGACCCTGAAGTAAGATGGACAGACAATGAGAATCCTTTAGAGCCAAACCCGCTGGCTCCAGGTATTGAGAGAAGAAATACATACTTCTTACCAAGAGTATGGACAGCAGGTATCACATTAACCTTTAAATAACATAAACTTTACTATATATGTTACGATCAATTAAAACAGTATTATTGGGAGGCCTGGTGGCATTTACCATGGGGTCTTGCTGGGAATTGGAGCAGGAGGTACTTTCGGGTATCACGCAGGAAGAGTTGGAGGCTAATGTCACTCCCGAACTGATCGAGGTACTGAAGCAATCAGCATACGGTTCATTAGTAAGAGATGGACAGGGAAGTTTTGGAGCACATGGTGGTTATTACAGTATCATTGAAGTTTCTTCAGATCAATTGGCCATTCCCCAAAAAGGAGCTGACTGGGAAGATGGTGGTGTGTGGTTGAGAACGCACAGACATACTTGGATTTCTACTGATGATCCTTATAATGGTGCTTGGCAGTTTGCCTTTAGTGTGGTGGCAGAATGTAACTTGCTTTTACAGCAGTATCCTGATTTGGAAGATTTGGCTTCAGAATTGAGGGTTTTGCGAGCTTTGGGCTATTACTGGTTGATAGATGCTTTCGGTAATGTACCGATCATCAGAGAAACTGACAGAGGTGGTAGTCCTGCACAGAGCACAAGACAAGAAGTATTTGATTTTATAGAATCTTCCATCTTGGAAAATGTAGATAATCTGACAAGAGAAAACACCAGAACCAATATTAACTATTGGTCTGCGCATGTGTTGTTGGCCAAACTGTACATGAACGCAGAAGTTTACACTGGAACTGCAAGATGGGAAGATGCAGAAAGAGTTTTGGATGTAGTGATCAATGAAGGACCTTATTCTTTGGCACCTAACTTCTTTGCTAACTTTGCAGCTGCAAACAACAATTCTCCGGAGAATATCTTTACCCTGCCTTGGGATGCCAACAATGCTCCTGGATTCAATATCCATCAAATGACATTCCATTACAGCAATCAGCTGACTTTCCAATTACAGGAACAGCCATGGAACGGATATGCCGCCTTGGAAGAGTTTTACAACAGCTTTGAGGATGGTGATGTAAGAAAAGCCAGTTTGAGAGAAGGACAGCAATTTGCTGCTGATGGCGTAACACCATTGGTGGATGATGCCTTTGATGGGGATCCTGATGGTCCAAATTTAATTTTCACACCTCAGATCAATCAGTTGGCTCCAAATGCCTTCAGACAGGCAGGGACAAGGATCAACAAGTTTGAAATCCCAATGGGTTCTGCCCCTAACTTGAACAATGATTTCCCGATCTTTAGATATGCGGATGTATTGCTATTAAAAGCTGAGGCAGCTTGGAGAAGAGGTAATAACTCAGTTGCTTTACAATATGTGAATTTGGTAAGAGAAAGAGCAAATGTTCCGGCCCTTACCTCCATCAGTGCTGATGTATTGTTGGCTGAAAGAGGTAGAGAATTGTTTGCAGAGGGTCATAGAAGATCTGATTTGATCAGATTTGGTAGATTCAATGCAGCATGGTGGGAGAAGGCAGCTTCACCAGCTACAAGAAACCTGTTCCCGATCCCTGAAAATCAGCTTCAGGCTAACCCTAGTCTGACTCAAAACCCAGGATATTAATCCTTTGGTTCATATGATTGAAGAAAGAAGTGCACATCCGTGCACTTCTTTTTACTTTAAGGGAAGTCATAAATCAATGAATAAAATTGACACAAACTTGACAGGGTTTTGAAATTGGCCTTACCGAAGTATTTTAGTATCCCCAAACAGCATAAGATTAATTCAGAAAAAACCTTGATTCGCCCGATTTTCATAATTCTTGTCCTTCTTACAATATCTTCTTGTTCCAAGAAGGAAGATACCCCATTGCTTTTTGAGCTGATGGATAAGTCCTGGACGGGGGTGGATTTCAGGAATGATCTGGATTACAATGAAAAATTTAACCCTTATACTTTTCGGAACTTTTATAATGGTGCTGGAGTAGCCTTAGGGGATATCAATAATGATGGTTTGGTGGATATTTTTTTGGCGGGAAATCAAACCGAGAATAAACTTTATCTGAACAAAGGAAATTTTCAGTTTGAAGACATCACTGAAAATGCAGGTCTGGCAGTGCCTGGTATCTGGTCAACAGGTGTTTCCATGGCAGATGTTAATGGAGACGGTCTTCTGGATATTTATATCTGTAAATCCGGCCCATTGGGTGGACAGGAGCGTCATAATTCTCTTTATATCAACAATGGAGACCTTACTTTTACTGAGAAGGCCAAGGAATTTGGCATTGCGGATGAAGGTTTGTCGCAGCATGCTGTATTTTTTGATTTTGATAAGGATGGAGATTTGGACATGTACCTCTTGAACAATTCTGCCAGGTCAATAGGCATTTATGACCTTAGGCAAGGCCAAAGGGATGTCCGGGACTCCATGGGTGGTAATAAGCTTTATAGGAATGATCAGGGTAGCTTTGTGGATATCAGTGAAGAGGCAGGAATTTATGGTTCTTCTATTGGCTATGGACTTGGGGTTACAGTAGCAGATATCAATAAAGATGGATGGCCGGATTTATATGTATCCAATGATTTTTTTGAAAAAGATTACCTGTATATCAATAATGGGGATGGAACCTTTAGAGAGGATCTGGAAAATATGATGACCGAGATCAGTATGGGATCCATGGGTGCTGATATTGCCGATTTGGATAATAATGGCTGGCAGGATGTCTTTGTTACGGAAATGCTTCCTGCCACTTTGGATAGAGTCAAGACCAAAACACCTTTTGAAGAATGGGATAAATATCAGGCGAATGTCCAAGCAGGCTATTTTCATCAATTTACCAGAAACACCTTACAGAGAAACCTAGGGTATAGGCCTGGTACAGATCAGGTGCATTTCATTGATGTGGCAAGACAATCTGGTGTACATGCCACAGACTGGTCTTGGGGGGCATTGATCTTTGATGCGGATAATGATGGGCTCAAGGATATCTTTGTGGCAAATGGGATTGTGAAGGATTTGACAGATTTTGATTACGTGGACTATTATGTCAACAACCAAAATCTGATCAGTCAATTCAAAAAGGACTCTATCCTTTTGACCAAAATGATTGATGAGTTCCCTTCTACTCCTTTGCAGAATTATTTATTCAGGAATAAAGGAGGTTTTGAGTTTGAGGATATAGCAGCGCGTGCCGGAATGCAGCAACTTACCTTTTCCACAGGAGCTGCTTATGCAGATCTTGATAATGATGGGGACTTGGATTTGGTAGTGAACAACCTGAATGGGGAAGTTTTTTTGTATAAGAACAATAGCCGTGAGGTCAATCAACATCATTATCTGCAGCTTGAACTTTCGGGACAGTTTGGTACGCAGGTAACCGTCTATGCTGGCAAAGAGATGTTTTTTGCAGAACACAATCCCGTCAAGGGTTATATGTCTTCTGTTGATCACCGTCTGCATTTTGGATTGGGTTACAACAGTTTGATTGACTCATTGATTATCCATTGGCCAAATGGCAGGAAAAGGGTTTTAAAAGAGGTGAAGAGTAATCAAGTTTTGACACTTCAACCGGATCAATCTGATGAGGAATGGAAATCTTCAAAAGATAGATTATTGACCTATTTTAAGGTTTCAGAAGCAGTGGTTCCGTGGAGGCATGAAGAAAGCGATTTTGTGGACTTCGATAGGGACAGGTTGCGCTTTCACATGATCTCCAATGAGGGGCCAAAATTGGCCATTGGAGATATAAGTGGAGATGGTCTGGATGATGTTTTTGTTCCAGGAGCAAAAGGTAAACCCTCTGTCATCTTGAAGCAGGATATTCTTGGTGAATTTAGTATTCATCAAAAATTTGAGGCAGAGCAATTGCCTGAGGATGTTGGAGGGCTTTTCTTTGATGCCGATGGAGATGGTCATCTGGACCTTTATGTATTGAGTGGAAGCTTGGAATTCAGCAATAAAAACCCCAATTATCAGGACAGACTTTATTTGAATGATGGTAATGGGAATTTTAAATTATCTTCAGAAAGTCTGCCACTGCGGTTTGAGAGCTCCTCGTTTGTCAGGGCTTTTGACTATAATAAAGACGGGAACTTGGATCTTTTGGTAGGCACGAGGACTGTTCCTTTTGCCTATGGGGTTCCGGGGGGAGTTGTGCTTTTGGAAAACAAAGGAGATGGAATATTCGTGGATAAATCAACCGGGTTGCCGGAATCATTTAGGCAATTGGGAATGACCAAAGATGCCTGGATTGGTGACTTGGATGATGATGGAGAAGAGGAAATATTGATTATTGGTGAATGGATGCCTATAATGGTATTCAAAAGGTCAGGGGCAAGTTATGTGGATGTTTCCGAAGCTTTTGGTTTTGCATCTAGCAGTGGGTTATGGAATACCGTTCATGTAGCGGATATCAATGGAGATGGAAGATTGGATATCTTATTGGGTAATATGGGTTTAAACAGCAGGATAAAGGCCCAGATAGACCGTCCGTTGAGGCTTTTTGTCAATGATTTTGATCAGAATGGCAGCGTGGAGCAGATTTTGACCATGTACGAAGGGGAACATAGTTATCCCTTGGTTTTGAAATCCACCTTATTGAAACAATTGCCAGGTTTGCGTAAGCAATTGATCAAATACGATGATTATAAGGACAAGAGGATGGAAGATTTGTTCAGTAAAGAAATATTGGATAGAAGTATGCAGCTTGAGGTACATACTTTGGAGACAAGTCTTTTTATCAATAATGGAAATGGTAAATTTGTTAAAACACCATTACCCAAAGAAGTTCAAAGCAGTCCTGTTTATGCCATTCATTCATTTATGGATGATCATGGCGATTTTCACCTTTTGTTTGGCGGAAATCAAAGGAAGATTAAGCCAGAATTGGGGATCAATCTTGGTAGTTACGGATGGCATTTGAAAAGGGGGAGTATGGGGGAATTGGAGTTTGTGCCTGCATCTCGGTCCGGATTTTTCATCCGTGGCGAAATCAGGGATATACAGCCCTATCAAACTTCTCAGGGCTTGAGGTTTTTGGTAGGTAAAAACAATGATACCTTGAAAATTATGGATTTTATAAAATGAAAGAAAAGGAGTTTATGATTCATATGATCAGAGTGTTGCTTTTGATTGCAGTTGGATTGATTTGGGCAGGTTGTCAGCCCAAAACAGAATACGACATCATCAAAGAAAGGGAGTTGAAATCCGGGAAGGTAGTGGAGGACTTATTTCTGGATCTTCGTTTTGGGATGGGGAGAAAGGAGTTTTTTGCGACCTGTTGGGAGCATAATAAAAAAGGGATTTTAACCAATGGTGCCCATGTGCTTCAGGTACAGTATAAACCGGCAATGCCATCGGGAAAGGACACCAATATGTTTTTTTACCCATCTTTTGAGGAGAATAAGCTTTATTTTATGCCCATGGAATTTGTTTATGGGGGATGGTTTCCCGGAAACGAAGAATTTGGAAATGAGAAATTGATGGAGGACGTGGTGGCATTTCTGGAAGGCTGGTTTGGTGAAGGTTTTTTTGAAGTCAGTAATAAGAGCAAAACAGTAAAAGCTATGGTTAAAATTGACGGGAACAGGTTGATCCGGATATTTAAAAAAGATTTGAAATCAGTAAGGGTGGAAATATTGGATCTAAGGGTCAAGGATATTGCCGAAATGAATAAAAAGGATGAGGAAGCTTAATCGTGATTTTGTTTTACTGGCAGCAGGATTAGGGTTGTTTTTCTCATGCAAGTCAGAGGATAAAAGCCCAAAGGATACTTTGTTTGAACAAATAGGATCGTCTTATTCAGGAGTAACCTTTAGGAATGATCTGGAATTTGACGAAAAGTTCAACATTTTCACCTATAGGAATTATTACAATGGGGGAGGCGTTGCCTTAGGAGATGTGAACAACGATGGCCTTTTGGACATGTACCTGACAGCCAATATGGGAGAGAATAAGCTGTACCTCAACGAAGGTAATTTCAAATTCAGGGATGTCACCACTGAGGCGGGAGTCGCTGGAACAAGGGCTTGGAGTACAGGGGTAGCTATGGCCGATGTCAATGGAGATGGCTTGCTGGATATTTATGTCTGTAACTCCGGCGATATCAAAGGTGACAACAAACAAAATGAATTATTTATCAACAATGGTGATGGATCTTTTACAGAAATGGCGGAGGCCTATGGCTTGGCTGACCAGGGATTTTCCACCCATGCCGTATTTTTTGATTATGACAATGATGGCGACCTGGATGTTTACTTGCTGAATAATAGCTATCAAGCCATAGGCAGTTTCAATAAAATGCAAAACGAAAGGCCTAGAAGGGACCCGGTCGGAGGGGATAAGTTGTTCAGGAATGATGGGGACAAATTTACAGATGTGTCTGAAGAAGCTGGGATTTATGGCTCAGTGATAGGTTTTGGTTTGGGTATTACCATAGGTGACGTTAACCGGGACGGTTGGATGGATATTTTCATTTCCAATGATTTTTTTGAAAGGGATTACCTTTACATCAACAATCAGGACGGTACTTTTTCCGAAAGACTGACAGATTATATGAGGTCGACTTCAGCGGCATCCATGGGGGCAGATATTGCGGATATCAACAATGACGGTTACCTCGATATTTTTGTCACCGAGATGTTGCCTGAGCAGTCAGAGCGCTTGAAGCAGATTACTACATTTGAGAGCTGGGATAAATTTCAGTTTAATGTACAGCATGGCTATCATTATCAGTACACCCGAAACATGCTCCATGTCAATAATGGGGATGGGACTTTCACTGATATGGGCCGCTTGGCCAATGTAGAGGCTACGGATTGGAGCTGGGCGGCACTGATGTTTGATATGGATAATGATGGGCATAAAGACATCTTCGTGGCCAATGGGATCTATCAGGACCTGACCGATCTGGATTACCTCAATTTTATTGACAATGATGAGACCAAGAGGAGCATTATTTCCCAGGAGGGTGTTGATTATAGAAAACTGATTGACCCCATGCCCATTACACCTGTATCCAATTATGCTTTCAAAAACAAGGGAGATCTGGTTTTTGAAAATGTAATACACGAATGGGGAATGGGGAATCCTATCCATTCCAACGGCTCTGCCTATGGGGATTTGGATAATGATGGGGCTTTGGATCTGGTGATTAACAATGTCAACAATGAAGTGTTGATGTATAAGAACAAGTCAATGGAGTTTTATCCTGACCATCATTTTTTGAAGGTAGTGCTAAAAGGAAAACCAGGAAATACAGCAGCTGTTGGGACACAGATAAGGGTGTTGGCTGGAGATCAGTCTTTCTATCAGGAAAATATGCCAAACAGGGGCTTCCAGTCTTCTGTGGATCCAAGGTTGAATTTTGGTTTGGGCAATATTTCCAAGATCGATGTGCTTCAGGTAAGATGGCCGGATGGGAAGATTACTTTGGTACATGAGCTTGAGACTAATCAGACGATTACCCTTTCGTGGGAAGATGCGGAAGAACCATCGGATGAATTCAGGTTTTTTAATGAACCCCAGGATCAGATTTTTAAGAAATTAAGAGCGGATGAAATTCTGGATTTTAAGCATCAGGAGAATCAGGTGGTGGATTTTGACCGTGACAGGTTGACCTATCATATGTTGTCCACTGAAGGGCCTAAAGCTGTTTGGGGAGATGTGAATGGGGATAGTTTGGAAGATGTGTTCCTCGGAGGAGCGAAGGGTTTTCCTGGCCAATTGTTCTTACAACAACTGAATGGGAAATTCAGAAAATCCCAGCAAGAGGCATTTGTAGAAGATAGGTTTTCAGAAGATACACATGGGATTTTTCATGATTTTAATGGAGATGGGTATTTGGATTTGTATGTGGCTTCAGGAGGAAATGAATCCGGTTTTGGAGCTTTGGATCTTTCGGACAGGTTATACCTGAATGATGGGAAAGGTAACTTCACCAAATCTCTGGATTCGGGATTGAATGCCTTCAAAAACAGCACGGCTGTTGTTGGATTGATAGATGCAAACCAAGATGGCATCATGGATGTATTGGTGGGTTCTAGGGTTGTTCCCTTTCTCTACGGCGTGAATCCAAGTAGCCAAATCTTGATTTCGGATGGCAAGGGGAGCTTTAAAGACGGGACAGCAGAGTTTGCTCCTGAACTGAAAGAAATAGGGATGGTCACTGATGCTGCCGTGGTGGATTATGATGGAGATGGCAAAGAAGACCTGATTTTGGTGGGAGAGTGGATGGCGCCGACATTTTTCAGGCAAACAGGTACTCAGCTGGAAAGAATTGAGATGCCAGACATGGCCAAATATAAGGGATGGTACCAAAGTATTGCTGTTGGGGATTTCAATGGAGATGGTAGGTTGGATTTTGTGCTAGGTAATCATGGTCTGAATACCAGGTTTAAGACATCGGAAGAAAATCTGATCAGGATGTTTGTGAATGATTACGATCAAAACGGTTCCGTTGAACACCTTTTTGCCCAAAAGCAGGGAGGGCGTCATATCCCCTTCACCCTCAAGCATCAATTGGAGATGCAGGTACCTTCGATCAAAAAGCGTTTCCTGAAATACAGTGCTTACAATGATAAATTCTTAGAGGATATTTTCACTCCTCAGGAACTCAAAAATGCCATGATGCAGGAAGTGAATTATTTTTCATCTTCTGTGATGATGAATAAGGGGGCTGGTAATTATGAAATTCTCCCTCTTCCGAGAATGGCGCAAAGAAGTTGGATGTACAGCGTATTGGTGACAGATGTCAATGACGATGGGATACAGGATATCCTGATGGCCGGTAACCTGAAGGGGGCCAAACCTGAAGTTGGGCAATATGATGGAAGTTATGGAGAGGTGTTGTTGGGCAAAGGTGATGGCAGTTTTGATTATATTCCAAATCGTGAACATGGACTTCAGTTGCACGGAGACATCAGGGATTTGCATGTTCTCGAAATCAGAGGTGAGAGGATGTTGATGGTGGTAAAGAATGATGATGCCATAGAGTTTTGGAGTTTTTAATACTTCGAAGGAATTTAACTAATGCCCAAAAGTCACTTCCAAAATGTCTCAGATAGAGATTCGAAGTGCTTTGAATAAGATTTTCAATGAACAGAGTTTACACCTTTTTCTTTTTGTTGTTGCTTATTTCCTGTTCAAAAAAACAGGAGGATAGGTTGTTCGAATTAATGTCTTCAGATGAAACAGGCATTGACTTTAGAAATGACCTTGTTTCTACAGCAGATATGAATATCCTAGAATACCTGTATTTCTATAATGGAGGTGGTGTAGCGGTAGGGGATATCAATAATGATGGATTGGTGGATATTTATTTCACTTCCAATCAGGGAGAGAACAAGCTTTATCTCAACAAAGGTGATTTCCGGTTTGAAGATATTACCCAAAAGGCTGCTGTAACAGGAGAGGGTGGTTGGTCCACTGGTGTGACCATGGCAGATGTGAATGGAGATGGGTTTTTGGATATTTATGTCTGTCAGGTTGGAGATTATAAAGGGATACAAGGTCAAAATAGGCTTTATATCAACAATGGAGACCTGACATTTACAGAAATGGCATCAGCATACGGGTTGGATTTTGTGGGTTTTTCTACCCATGCGGTATTCTTCGATTATGATCAGGATGGAGATTTAGATATGTACCTGCTCAATCATTCCATCAAAAAGCCTGAGGTATTTTCCCATGCTGACACCAAATTCAACAATCAGGACGAAAAAGGAGGAGACAAGTTGTTCAAGAATTTACGGGTAGAAGGAGAAAGCAGGATGGTAGAGGTGACCGAAGAAGCGGGGATTTTGTCCAGTAGTTTGGGTTTTGGATTAGGAGTAGGGATAGCAGATGTCAATGGAGATGGTTGGATGGATATTTATGTGTCCAATGATTTCACGGAAGATGACTACCTGTATATCAATCAGGGAGATGGAACTTTTGTCGAATCTTTGAAAGATTTTATAGCAAACACCAGCCGCTACAGCATGGGTAATGACCTGGCTGATATCAACAATGATGGATTGCCCGATATTTTCACCACGGACATGTTACCCGAAGATCCTGAAATCTGGATGAAATCAGTCGGAGAGGATAAGCAGGAGGTATATGATGTGAAGAAAAGGCTAGGTTATGGAGATCAATATGTGAGAAATCACTTGCAGCTCAACCGTGGTGATGGTAAGTTTAGTGAGATAGGCTTGTTGACAGGTACCTTTGCTACAGATTGGAGTTGGTCGCCATTGATTTTTGACATGGACAATGATGGTTTCAAGGATATCCATATCACGAATGGCATAGTCAAGAGACCCAATGACTTGGATTTCATCCAATACAGTCAAGAACCCACTCCGGGTCTTTCCCAAAAAGAAGTTCAACAACAGCAGGTGGACATGTTGCCTACGGTGAAACTGGCCAATTATACCTTCCAAAATGGAGGCGCGCTTCAGTTTAAGGAAGTGTCCAAAGTTTGGGGGTTGGATCAGCTGTCTTATTCCAACGGATCGGCATACGCTGATCTTGACAATGACGGTGACTTGGACCTGGTGATCAACAATACGGATCAAGAGGCTTTTGTTTACAGGAACGATGCTTCAGAAAAATTGGGGCATCAGTTTGTCCAATTTGACCTGAAAGGTGATCTGTATAATCAGTTTGGCATTGGTGCTCAGGTATGGGTATTTGTTGGTCAGGAAAAGTTTTTTCAGACTTTAAGCACTTCTCGGGGTTTTCAATCCGGAAGCGCTACTACTTTGACTTTTGGATTGGGTAAGACCGAAAAAATTGATTCCGTAATTGTGGCATGGTCGGCCAGGGAACTGGAGAAATTCGAAGGAATTATCCTGGGAGAGAAAGCTATTTTGGCTAAGGGCAGCGGGCAACAATTTCAATGGCCAATTCAGGTAAAAACTGAAGTGCTTAAGATAGCTGAATTAGGGCTTAACTGGAAGCATGAGGAAGATGATGGGATTGATGAGTTCAGAAGAGAATACCTGATGCCAAGAAGATACGGTTCGGAAGGCCCTGCCTTAGCGGTTGGGGATATCAATGGAGATGGTTTGGAAGACCTTTATCTGGGAGGGGCCAAAGGACAGGCAGGGGCCTTGTTTTTGCAGCAGCTTGAAGGAAGTTTTGTGAAAGCTGATAATCCTATTTTTGAACAAATGAAAACAGCCGAAGACGTGGTGGCTGTTTTTGAAGATTTCAATGGAGATGGTCATTTGGATCTTTATGTTGGGAGTGGGGGGAATGCTTATGGTCCAAGGGAAGTTTTCAATTTTGATAGGATTTACCTGAATGATGGGAAAGGCAATTTACTGTTTTCGATGAATTCCTTACCTCCATTAGGTGAAAACACATCGACTGTTGCTGTTCATGATGTCAATGGAGATGGATTCCCGGATATTTTTGTAGGGGCATCGGTAGTGATAGGGAATTATGGTGCATCTTCAGGTTCGCACTTATTGATGAATGATGGCAAAGGGAGATTTAGAGATGTAACCCATCAATATTTTGGGGAGGATTTGAGGCCAGGTATGGTGCAAAAGGCCAATTGGGAAGATATTACAGGAAATGGGCACAAAGAGCTGTTGCTGACTGGGGAGTGGATGGGCGTTCAGGTCTATACTTTAAATGCTTCTGGTCAGTTTGAGCGTCTTCAGGATTTAGCACCAGCGGGATGGTATTATGCGATGCATGTAGTAAGTGGTGGTAAAATGGAAGATAGGCAATTGGTTTTGGGAAATCTTGGTTTGAACTCAAAATTGAAAGCCAGCCTTGAGAAACCATTATGGCTTTATCATGGGGATTTTGACGGGAATGGTCAGGAAGATCCTTTGTTATTTCATTACATGGGAGATAAACTTGTGCCATTTGGCAGTAGGGATGATCTGATCAAACAGATTCCGGGAATAAAAAGGAAGCACGATACCTATAAAAGTTATGCCGGATTGAAATCGCCGCAGGAACTTTTGGAAAAGTCCCAGCTGGAGGCAGCTAGGAAAGTTGCGGTGAAAGAGTTGAGATCCGGTTCTATTTCTTTCGATAATTCAGCACAAGTTCTTCTTCCTTTTCCAGTCGAAGCGCAATTTAGCCCGTTAAGGGATTTTGTGGATTTTACATCGGGAGGATCACAATACCTGCTTGGTGTGGGGAATTTTTATGGTTTCAGGAATGATCTTGGTAAAGCAGGGGCATCTCCAATGGTGTTGTTGAAAAGACAAAATAAGGAATGGGTTCATATTCCTTTGGGCCTAAATGCCTCGGCATACTGGGGAGAATTCAGAAAAGTGGCTAAAATTGAGATTAAAGGAAAATTACATTTGATTGCCTTGAAAAATAATGGACCGGCTGTAGTAATGGAAATAATTGACTGAGCGGCTATTTTGGGTTGATTTACTGCTAAAAATCAGTTTTTTAGAGCGTTTTCAGAAATTTGAATTTACATAATATTTTTTAGATTTGATGTTGACAAAACCCTTCTTTGTCAATTTTGATAGACAATACAGATTGGTTAAATTTGGAAAAATAAGCTTGGACAAAAGCAAAGATGAAAAAGAGAATACAAAGAATTATCCTGGCCATGTTGGTTGTTTCCCTTGGTGTTGGATGTCAGGAAAAAACAGATTATCAAAATGTAATTACTGAGGGTGATTACCTGATTGCGGCCCAGCTCAAGTTGACCGATGTGATCATCCATGATATTTTTTCACCACCTGTGGCCAGTAGGATTTATGCGTATCCTGCTATTGCTGCTTATGAGGTTGCCGCATTGGCAGATCCTGGTTACAGGTCTTTGATGGGACAGTTGAACGGTTTTGAGAAAGTAAATTTTGAATCCCAGGAAGAAATTTACTATCCTTTGGCAGCTTTGGCAGCATATTATAAGGTGGGGACAGCCATGATTTTCTCAGAACAGCTTGTTCGAGATCATAAAGAAAATGCGTATAAAGAAATTAGGGAAAAAGGTGTTCCCAAAAAAGTTTTTGAAAGTTCAGTTGCTTTTGGTGAGCAGGTAGCAGACCATGTCATAGCTTACTCCAAAAAAGACAATTACCATGAAAGCAGATCATTTGAAAAATATACTGTAAAAAGTGATGCCTATACCTGGCAGCCCACACCTCCGGCCTATATGGAGGGCATCGAGCCGCATTGGAATAAAATCAGGCCATTCGTGATGGAGACTGCCGATCAGTTTAAATCCGATCCGCCTACCGCTTTTTCTACGGATCCAACAAGCCAGTTTTACAAAGAGGCAGAGGAAGTATTTAATGTAATCAAGAATCTAACGAAAGAGCAAAAAGATATCGCATTTTTTTGGGATTGTAATCCCTATAAAGTCAATGTGAAGGGGCATGTCATGTTTGCAGAGAAAAAGATCACTCCCGGAGGCCATTGGATGGGTATTGCGTCAATTGCTTCCAAAGCTGCCAAGCAGGATTGGAAAGGTACCGCTGAAACATTGGCTTATACCAGTATAGCTTTGTTTGATGCCTTTATAGCTTGTTGGGATGAAAAGTACAGGAGTATTTTGATCAGACCCGAAACCTATATCAACAAGTACATTGACGAGGATTGGTTGCCTTTGCTTCAGACCCCACCCTTCCCTGAATACACAAGTGGGCATAGCGTAGCCTCTAATGCTGCTGCCGAAGTACTCACCAAATTGTTTGGTGAATCCTTTTATATTTATGACTCCACTGAAGTCGCCTATGGCCTTCCTATCAGGGAGTTCAACTCTTTCAGGGAAGCTGCCGATGAAGCTGCTATCAGCAGGTTGTATGGTGGGATTCATTATATGCCGGCAATTGTCAACGGTTCTACCAAAGGAAAAGGATTGGCGTCTTATATGAATGAAAAAATTGAAACCAAATCCCAAAAACTAGCCAAGCTGGAGGAATAGGGAATCCATATCTCATGATACTTCCCATGACCTGAGGGCATGATAATATGGACCTGCCGGAGATAAACCAGGCGGGTCTTTTCATTTAATTCCTTATTTTTGCAGCAAATCAACAAACAGCCATGGACATTATCCTCAAGTATTTTCCCAACCTGACGGAAGACCAAAAAGAAAAATTTTCCCGACTCAAACCTCTTTATGAGGAGTGGAATGAAAAAATCAATGTCATCAGTAGGAAGGATATGGAGCATTTTTATGAAAGACATGTGCTGCATTCCTTGGGGATTGCAAAGGTGATGGAGTTTCAACCTGGTACCAAGGTTTTGGATATAGGTACCGGTGGAGGCTTTCCTGGGATACCTCTGGCTATATTATTTCCAGACACTCATTTTCATTTGGTGGATTCTATCGGAAAAAAAATCACTGTAGTGAAGGAAGTGGCCAAGGCTTTGAAATTATCCAATGTGGAGGCCCAGCAGGTCCGAGCAGAAGAATTGGTCAGGAAATATGATTTTGTGATCAGCAGGGCAGTGACCAGATTTGCCAATTTTTATCCCTGGGTCAAAGGGAAATTTAAAAAAGAGGACTTCAATGAATTTCCAAACGGTATCCTACTGCTTAAAGGTGGGGATGTGGATGAGGAAATGGAAGAAAGACAAGTGAGTTATGTGACCTATCATTTGGATGATTATTTCAAGGAGGAGTTTTTTGATACCAAAAAGGTGGTGTTTGTGCCTTGGGAGGGGAAAAGGTGATGCTTAGAGGCGAGAAGCGAGATGCTAGAATCTAGAAACAAGAGACAAGAACCAAGAGTTAAGAATTTCGGAGTACAGAAGGAGGATTTCGGAAAGGGCTTCTCGAAATTTGTAATTTCGTGAAGGGATACAGCGGATTTGCAATCCGCGTTTTTTTGTCTTTGGAGGGTGTAGTCTTTAGTGGGATTAACTTTCGCCTGAATATAATCAGGGTAAATTTTTGGGCTGTACAACTCCCCGAAAGACTGTAAAATCCTCATCTTCTTTGTCTTTACTTCCTGGCTTCATCCACCAGATTTCGTTACCGATCACCCGGTAACTGTCGTATAGCATAGGAGGTCGGGAAACATGAAATACTTTTCCATCGATGAGAGCTACGGCACGCTCTTTTGCCTTTTCCATAACTGCTTTGGTCAATGATTCATCTGCTTCATTTTTATTCACTTTTTCCCAGTCACTCAGTTCGGAATTTGAAGGGCCTGGTTTGTAGTGAATCAAAAGCATATTCCCTATCTTTTCCAGACTTTCAATAGCTGATGGGAAAGGGATATCCAACTGATTGGCGCTAAGGATGCCATAGCGTACCTGGGCATATTCCAAACCTTCATTTTCATGAAATCCTTCCAAATCAAGTCCTTGACTTGACTCCAAGACGGGTTCTTCCCCTTTCCAGGAATAGGTATAGAGAATGGGTTCATTTTGGAATATGAGGTATAATTTTTCTTCCTGCTCATCATAAAAAAAGAGGGGTCTGAAATCTTCAAAAGGAAAGGCTTTTCCAGATAAGAATTTACTCCCATCTGGAAAGGAGATAAACTTCTTTGTTTCTCTGCTTTCAAGATCCGTCATCAGCAAATTTCTTCGCTTTTCGAAAAACTCAGTTCCCACTTCCTGCACTTCATCCATCAGGTCTAAATGATGGAGCAGATAGGTTTTGCCATTTTTTTGGATAACCTGATTTTTCCTGAAGATATCTACTCCGGCATGAATGCTCATTTGAGGCTGGTAAACCCTTTCCTGAATCACTAGATCTCCATTGGGAGAAAAGACCCTTAACCCAAAAAGTTTGTCCGCAACCACAATATTTCCTTCGGTCGTCAATGAAATGTTATCTACGATCATGCTGAATGCCCCGGGCACATCACCTTCCTTCGTCCATTCATGTAGTGGATTTCCTTTCTGGTCAAACACATAGACTTTGGATGCCGCAGCATCTCTGAAGAAAAGATGATTCTCATTGGCGTTTTGAAAGAGGAATAAAGAAGCCAGTATATTATTTACGGTGATGCTGTCAGTAGCGATAATTTCATATCCATCATTAGCTAAAGTGCTGGATTCTTTCTGATTGCTGGTGCAACCCTTCAAAATAAGTACTATAAGAAGAGAAAAAAAGTATAGGTATATTTTCATTTATTAATAATTAGTATGTGATTTTATTAGACTTCAAATAGAAATATATTGACTAAGTATTGTTTATTATTATTAGTTTCAATACGCTATATAGTTCTAAGTTAAGGCCATAACTTATTCATAAACCTAAAATATTAAAAAAATGAAAAATTTAATTAAAAAAAGTTTGATCGTATTGCTTTTCTTTGTCTCATATGCAGGAGTAAATCGTGTAGCTGCCGATGCTTCGCTTGAATTACCGGGGAGAAATGTTTGTACTGTTTCATCAGATCCTAATAAAAATACTGGGAAATGTATTGGTTCATTTGCTGGAGATGTTTGTTATCATAATGTTATGGGTTCTCACCCAGTTTGTAGTGGTAATATGATGACTTTCTAATCAATTTTAAACAGGCCAAACTGGAAGGTTTGGCCTATATTTTCGCACGAACATGAGAATAGGCATAATTTTGACCTCTATATTGGTAACAGTTTTTTTTTCTTCCTGTAATCAAAATAAGGAGGCTTTTGAAAAATTTTCTCCAGTAGATAATCTTACTATACTGCTATCTGACACAGAGACTTTTCTTTATACTAAAATAGGCGTAGGAATATTTAAAGGGAATTTTTGTTTGGTGAAGTTCAACACTATAACTGGAAACCTTAACATATTGGATGTATCATCAAATAAGCCAATTCTTGAAGTAACCATTGAAGACGATGGTCCAGAGGGTTTTAATAATTTATTTTTTACAGTTCCCCATGTCATTGAGGATAAAGTCTACCTTATCAATGGACCTTCAGGTCAAATCTTGAGTGTTAATTCCAGTGGTCTAATTGAAACAACACTAAAATTGCCCATTGATGCAGATTTGGGTTTTGCATATATGTATAATTCTGAGGGTAATAGACTTTTCCATAAAGATGAGGATTCCTTTTTTATTGGTTTCTATCCAGATCATCCAAAGTCCGGGACTTATAAAAGACCTTTACAAAGTGTGCTAAAAATCGATAGCACTCATGACATGGAGCTTTTTGCTCCTTTGCCAAAAGAAAATATTGCAAATACATGGGGGAATGACCATATGACCACAGGCCCTTTTGGTATTTATTCGAAAAGTAAAAACGCATTTATAACAGGGTTTTCAAATAAAAATGAGTTATCCGTATTTTCAAAAGACGGTTTGCTCCAAGAAAGCATAGTTTTGGATCTTCCTGATTGGAAAAATCCAGAGCATTTCCCGATTGATGCAGCCCAATTAGAGACTGTATCAAATGATGTTCTTTGGGAAATTAAGCGTTATGGGGAGAGTCTTCCAAAAATTTGGAAAATCTATGAATTTGCTGAAGGGTATTTACTGGAAGTAGTACATGGAAATGGATCAGGCTTTTTCCGGATTTTTCCATTTACAAATTTGATTTAGACTTTAATTTTTTATCTAAGAAGGATTTTATTGGACACGAAAATACATTCTACCAGTCTTTTCAGTTTGGTGATGCCTATTATTTGTTCAATCAACATGCGTATGAAGAGAATGAAGATGAACTAGTTTTTGATCGGTATGAATTTGATGATATTTAGAATTGATGTATGAGGGGATCTCTTCTGCAAATTAAGGTTTTAATGTTCCTCCTGATTGCTTTCTGTTACTTGAAAATATCCACCCTGGACCTATTCAAGATTTCCTTTGGCATTCCTGATTTGTGAGATTAATCTTTCTTCACGGCATTAAATTACTGGTCCAATAAAACTGTCTTCCCAATTTCAATCAATCCACTTCCGAAATCCGCCTTCAGAAATCTCCCTTTCAAACCATTCCTCCAACTCCCAACAACAAGTAAATCCCTGCTGCAATCGCGGCACCAAGAATTGGTCCCGCAATTGGTACCCAGCTGTAAGCCCAGTCACTGCTGCCTTTTCCTTTGATAGGTAAGAATTGGTGCATGAGTCTAGGCCCGAAATCCCTGGCAGGATTGATGGCATAACCGGTAGTACCGCCTAATGCCAAACCGATGACCCAGACTAAGAAGGCAACAGGCAGTGCACCCAATGAACCAAGGCCGATGGGTGTGTCATTTCCATCCTGAATGGTGGGTTCGGTGGAATAGAGGATTACAATGATTAAAACCGAAGTGCCTATGATCTCCGAAAATAGGTTGGAGGGTAGGTTTCGGATAGCAGGAACAGTGCCAAATGGGGCAAATTTCATTCCTGGATCATCGGTGATGTCGAAGTGGTCCTTATACATCAGCCAGGCAATACCCGAACCGAACATGGCTCCTAATATCTGAGCCAGAATATATTTTGGAACCAATGCCCAGGCAAAATCACCTGCGATGGCCAGCCCTATGCTGACAGCAGGGTTAAGATGAGCCCCACTGTATGGTCCGGCGACCACTACTCCAATAAATACCCCTAATGCCCAAGCGGTGGTAATGACCATCCAGCCACTGCCATTTCCTTTGGTCTGATTGAGGACTACATTGGCAACTACTCCGGAACCTACGGCCAAGAGAAGAGAGGTGCCTACAAATTCTGCTATAAATTGATCCATTATTCTACCCAGTTTTTAGAACGTTCTACTGCTTTATGCCAAAAATGTAAAAATTTCTCCGCTTTTGCTTTATCCATTTTTGGTTCAAAGCTGCGGTCTGATTCCCAAAGGGTTTTTAACTCTGCCTCATCTTTCCAAAACCCTACGGCCAATCCGGCTAAAAACGCTGCTCCCAGCGCTGTGGTTTCAATGATTTTCGGGCGTTGGATTTTACATTCCAAAATATCTGCCTGGAACTGCATGAGGAAATTATTGGCAGTAGCCCCTCCATCTACTCTCAGTTCTTTGGTGGGAAGGCCGCTGTCTTTTTCCATGGCTTTGATCACATCGTAGACCTGATAGGCAATGGCCTCTAGGGCTGCCCGGGTCATATGTGCAATGGTGGTACCTCTTGTAATTCCAAAGAATGCTCCCCTGGCATTTTGATCCCAGTGTGGTGCACCTAATCCCGCCAATGCGGGTACAAAATATACCCCATCATTGTCTTCTAAGCTGATGGCCAACTCCTCACTTTCCTTGGCATGTCCGAAGAACTCAATTCCGTCCCGTAGCCATTGAATAGCCGCTCCACCAATGAAAACAGAGCCTTCCAAGGCATAATTGATCTTTCCATTGACTTTCCAGGCTACTGTTGTGAGCAATTTATTGTTGGACTGAACAGGTTTGTCTCCTGTGTTCATGACCAAAAAGCAACCGGTGCCATAAGTGGTCTTAGCCATACCTGATTGCGTGCAAAGCTGGCCAAAAAGTGCAGCCTGCTGATCGCCTGCAACACCGGCAATAGGGATTTTGTGGGAGAGGATATCCCCGGCAGTTTCCCCCATGATTTCGGAACTTTCCTTAACTTCAGGAAGCAGGGACTTTGGGATATCAAAGAGTGCCAATAGTTCCTCATCCCATTGTTCTTCATGGATATTATAAATCATGGTCCGGCTGGCATTGCTGATATCGGTAGCATGTGTTTTTCCGGCTGTTAATTTCCAAATCAGCCAGGTATCGATGGTGCCAAATGCCAGTTCTCCTTTTTCAGCTTTTTCTCTGGCGCCGGCCACATTGTCCAGAATCCATTTGATTTTGGTAGCTGAAAAATAAGCATCCAGGATCAGGCCTGTTTTGGTGGCGATTATTTCAGCCTTCCCCTTTGTCTTAAGTTCATCACAATAGGCAGCAGTCCTTCTGTCTTGCCACACGATGGCGTTGTAGATGGATTTACCGGTCTTTCTGTCCCATACCACTGTGGTTTCCCTTTGATTGGTAATCCCAATGGCTGCTATTTCAGAAGCTTTGATGCCTTCATTTGCCAATGCTTGGATCATGACCGATGACTGGCTTGACCAGATTTCCTGCGGGTCATGTTCTACCCATCCCGATTTGGGAAAATGCTGCTTAAAATCTTTTTGGGCAACAGAAACGATCTTTCCAGCTTTGTCAAATACTATGGCTCTCGAACTGGTAGTTCCCTGATCTAGGGACAGAATATACTGGGACATTGGCTTAGTGGTTAATTTAGGGATCAGTTAATTGGGTTGTTGGTTCTAATGTTTAAATATTGTAGAAATACAATTGAAATATTGGTTTAATGCATATTTCTAAGTAATTCGCTGAGGGCAAATTTCCATCTATTTCAAGATATACTTATTTGCCAATTTTTCGAAATCTTGTAGTTCATTTTCAATCCATTTTTCATCTTTTCCCAGTTCTTGGGCCATCAGGGCTGCTACCGTAGGGGCCATTTCCAATGCGGCCTCTGCATCCAAGAGTAATACCCTCATTCTCCTACTGAGGATGTCTTCCACTTTCATGGCCATTTCGTGGCGGGTACTCCAGATGACTTCAGCATGTGTATAAGGATAGTCCGGATGGAGTAACTTACCTAATTCAGGATTGTCTGTTATCAACTTTTGGATAAAGTACGCATCAGCACCGTAGCCTTTCCAGTGTCCTTTTTCAGGTTTATCTGTGGATCCATGGTAACGTATTTGGGCAGAGGTGGAAGGCGAAAGGCTTTGGGTGGTAACCTTTGAAAATTGTTCTACTGTATCTTCTCCCATTTTGCGGAAGGTGGTCCATTTCCCGCCTGTGATGGACACCAGCTTGCTTTCCGAGACAATCACTTTATGGGAACGGGAGATTTCTTTTGTTTTGGTGCTGCCTTCTTTTGGTGCCGCCAAGGGCCTTAATCCAGCGAAAACTGATAAAACATCCTTTCTAGTAGGGGCTTTTGTCAGGTAAGCTTTGGCAGTTTCCAAAATAAAATCAATTTCTTTGCTTAGTGCTTCCGGTTCTAATTTGGCTTTTTCCCTTAAGGTATCTGTTGTACCTACAACCAGTTTATCCAACCAGGGAACAGCAAATAATACACGTCCATCTGTAGTTTTGGGAATCATAAGGGCATCTTTACCACCCAAAAAGCTTTGATCAAGTACCAAGTGAATGCCTTGGGAGGGCTGTATGCTTTTTGGTGCGTCTGGCTTATCCATTTGTAGGATTTTGTCAGCAAATACGCCAGTTGCATTGACGACCATTTTTGCTCGTATACTGTATTTTTTTTTATCCAGTTCATCACGTACTCTGATGCCTGCTATTTTACCGGTTTCATCTTTGATCAGGTCTGTTACCCTGATGTAGTTCAACATGCAGCCACCCATTTCATCACAGGTTTGGGCTACACTTAGTGCTAGCCGTGCATCGTCAAATTGTCCGTCATGATACACCACGCCACCTTTTAGTCCATTCTGTTTGATTTTGGGAAGTCTATGGATAGTTTCTGCACGTGATATAAATCTTGACTTGCCAAGTCTTAATTTGCCCGCCATCCAGTCATAAATCTTTAAGCCGATACTGTATTGTAATCGGTCAAAAAATGAATAAATAGGAATGATAAAAGGTTGGTTGTAGGTAAGGTGCGGTGCATTCTGCAATAACCTTCCCCTTTCTTTTAATGCTTCAAAGACAAGCATAATATCACCTTGGGCCAAGTACCGGACGCCACCGTGCACCAATTTAGTACTTCTGCTCGATGTCCCTTTGGCAAAATCTGCCTTCTCCACCAAAACGACGGATAGACCACGTGAGAGTGCATCCAAAGCCACTCCAAGACCTGAGGCTCCACCTCCAATGACAGCAATGTCCCAAACTTTCCCTTTCTCCTTGATGGCTTCCAAGTTCCTGTTTCTATCCATTTTCTTTCCTATTTGATTCAAAAGTAACAAAAAAAGAAAATAAAAGAAATAAAAAGAAATTAAATCAGCTTGAATTGTTTGCATTAATTTCTTTTTGTAGGCTTTTTTACTAATTTTAGAAAAAAAGAAAACTGCTATGACCATCGCGGAGAGGCATAAATATATCCTAGATGAATTGAATAGAAATGGCTTTGTGAGCGTTGCAGAATTGAGCAAAGAGCTGGATGTTACAGTTGTAACTGTGCGTAAGGATCTTAAAATCCTGGAAGAAAAAGGATTGTTGTTCAGATCCCATGGTTCTGCCACCTCAGTATCACCATATGTCAATGACCGCTCTGTCAATGAAAAAAAACTGGTAAAGGTCGAGGAAAAGACAAAAATTGCTTTAGAAGCAGTGAAATTGATAGAGGAGGAGGATGCGATCATTATCGGATCGGGCACAACGGTGGTTTCATTCGCTCAGGCTATTCCTAAAGGTAAGAAACTGACAGTTTTGACAGCAGCCATGAACGTGACCCTGGCCCTAATAGATACCAAAGAAATTGAAATTGTGCAATTGGGGGGAGTGGTCAGAAAAAGCAGTAGTTCTGTAGTAGGGCATTATGCAGAAGAAATGCTTCAGCAGTTTGCCTGCTCCAAGCTTTTTTTGAGTGCTGATGGCATCAGTTTGGATTATGGCCTGACCACCTCACACATGATGGAAGCCCATCTTAATGCCCAAATGATGCGAGGGGTTCAGAAGACCATTGTTCTTGCCGATTCCAGTAAATTTGGCAAGAAAGGTTTCGGTAAAATCTGTAACCTTGAAGACATAGATATGATCATTACCGACGCAGGCATTCCTGAACTTTACAGGGAAAAGCTTGAAGAGATGGGTATTGAGGTGAGGGTCGTAGGTTAAGAATTAGCCTATAGAAAGAAAAAAAATATAAGTAAGAGGAAAGAACCTTAAAAGTTGGAAGAGGGATTTCGAAAGCATAAAATTCGAAACTCAACCAATGATCCTAATTTACCCAGCCACTTGATCACGAATTTACTAATTGAAATCCCTGAAAATCTTCCTTTCCACTTTGGAGCTACCATCTTTTTCCAAGGTGACCACAAAAATAAAATTGTACTCTATATCTTCTAGTTCCGGGAATTTTTCTCCTTCCTGTACAAAATAGTTGGCCACATGATGAATGGTGTTGCTATGGCCTACCACTACTGCATTGCCTTTTCTTTGGCGGAGTTCTTTCACTAAGTCATCATGTTTTTTGACATCGTAGATTTCTATTTTTAATCCGGTTTGCGCTTCTACCAGGGGTTGCACAGTGGCTTTAGTCCTGATGAAATCAGTACTGAATACATGCGCTATTTCTTGATCTGCTAAGATCTGAGCCAGTTTTTTTGCCCTGACTGTTCCGGCTACATTTAGTTCCGGGTCATCTCCTACCAATTGCTTTTCGGCATGGCGGACCAAATAAATGGTTTTGGGTTCCTGTTTTTGGGAACATGCGACAAAAAATGTCAATGCAATGAAGATTAAAAGCAGATTTTTCATGAGTTTATTTTTATACTGATATCTATTCAATTACAACAAAAGAGGCCTTTCAGGTTGTTTTCCTTATGTCAGCTTTTTTTCGAAGCTCAACCTTTCGAAATCTGCATTTGGAAATCCCACTTCCCTTTTTTAGCCACTAAAAGTATTGTCCAAATGTTGGTCTTTGGCCTTAACAGGTTCGAATTCGAGGTATTGTTCCCAGAAAGGTTCTTCAGGAAGTGCTGCCCGTAAGTATAATTTTTCTTTTTTGATTGGGTGTACAAAAACCAAATGGAAGGCATGCAGATTGATGTTGCCATCAGGATTGGGTTTATGGAATCCATATTTGACATCTCCTCTGATTGGACAGTCCATGGAAGCCAGCTGAACCCTGATCTGATGAGGTCTGCCTGAAACTGGTCTTACTTCCAGCAACCAATGGTCATTCAGTTTGCCCAGTCGCTTGTAGTTAAGTTCCGCTTTTTGCGAACCAGGAACCTCCTCGTCGTAGGCCGTAACAATGTTTTTCTTTTCGTCTTTCACCAAATAGTGTGTCAATTTGCCACTTTCTTCTTTGGGTCTGTTTTTGACGATAGCCCAGTAGACTTTATGGATGTCACGTTTCCTGAATATTTCCATCATACGCTCCAGACCCTTGGATGTCCTGGCAAAAACAACCAATCCACTTACCGGTCTGTCCAATCTATGTACAGGGTGAAGGAAAACAGCTCCGGGCTTATTGTATTTTTCAGCAATGTATTCCTTGCAATAATCTATCAATGTTTTATCTCCGGTTTTGTCTCCCTGAACCAGGACGCCTGCGGCTTTATTGACCACCAAAAGATGGTTGTCTTCATAGACTACGGTGAAAGGTTTCTTTCTCATAAGGTTTAAATATAATCAAAAAACCTATCCCTTCATTGTATGAGTCATGAAGGGATAGGTTCTTCTTTTGTCTTGAATATTAAAATTCTGAAGTAAAATGGAATTCTATTTCCGGATAATTGTCCTGAACCATCTGCAACCAGGATTTAGATTCGGCCATGAATACAAGCTTTCCATCTTTGTCATGGGCAATATGGCGGTTTTTGGACCTGACGAACTCATCCAATTGCTTTTTGTCCTTGCTGCTGATCCAACAAGCTTTATATAGATTCATAGGCGCAAACTCCACAGAAGCATTGTATTCGTTTTTCAATCTGAACTGGATCACTTCAAATTGAAGCTGACCGACAGTGCCGACAACTCTCCTGTTACCCATTTCATAGGTAAAATACTGGGCAACACCTTCCTCCATCAACTGCTTTAGGCCTTTTTCCAATTGCTTGGTTTTCATGGCGTCTTTGTTGATGACTTCTTTGAAGATTTCAGGGGAGAAGCTCGGTATTCCTTTGAAGGTCATATTTTCCCCATCGGTCAAGGTGTCCCCGATTTTCAGGTTTCCTGTATCATAAAGACCTACGATATCACCAGGGTATGCCTCGTCCACAATTTCCCTATCCTGGGCCATAAATTGGGTGACATTCGAAAACCTCAGCGGTTTAGGTCCACGGACATGGTTGTAGGCTTTATTTCTTTCAAATTTTCCGGAACAGATTCTAAGAAAAGCAATTCTATTTCTATGGTTAGGATCCATGTTGGCGTGGATCTTGAAAACGAATCCTGAGAACTTGGGTTCATCCGGCTTTACTTCCCTGTCTTCGGTCATCCTGCTTTTGGGAGCAGGAGCTATTCTGATGAAAGTGTCCAACATTTCATTGACGCCGAAGTTATTGACTGCTGAACCGAAGAAAACAGGAGCAACTTTACCCTCGAGGTATTCTTTAGTGTCAAAATCAGGATAGACACCTTCGATCAGTTCCACATCTTCCCTCAATTGTGCAGCGCCATTTGGCCCGATTAGGTCATCTAGCTTGCTGTCCTCAAGATTTTCAATGGTTGTCCTGTCATCACTGAGTTTGCGTTGACTCGGGGTAAAAAGATTTAATTTTTTGTCATAAAGGTTGTAAACCCCTTTGAAGCTTTTTCCCATGCCTATGGGCCAGGAAAGCGGTCTGACCTGAATGTTGAGTTTTTCCTCAACTTCATCTAAAAGTTCATAAGGGTCTCTACCTTCCCGGTCAAGTTTATTGATAAAACAGATTACAGGTGTATTTCTCATCCGACATACCTCCATGAGTTTTTCTGTCTGGATTTCGACCCCTTTTACACAATCAATTACCATGATCACAGAATCCACTGCCGTCAGGGTACGGTAGGTGTCTTCCGCAAAGTCCTGGTGACCGGGAGTATCCAGTAGGTTGATCTTTATCCCTTGATATTCAAATCCCATCACGGAAGTGGCTACTGAGATACCTCTTTGTTTCTCAATTTCCATCCAGTCAGATTTGGTAGCCGTGTCGATTTTGTTGGATTTTACTGCACCAGCAGTCTGAATGGCTCCTCCGAAAAGAAGCAGTTTTTCTGTCAAAGTGGTTTTACCAGCATCCGGGTGGGCAATGATGGCAAAGGTTCTTCTTTTCTGTATTTCCTTGGTCAAACTCATCTAAACTCCTGATTCTCTATTTTTCAGGGTGCAAAGGTACGGTTTTAATTTCAAGGTATAAAAGTTTTTATCTTTTCAACTCTGATTAGGGTTCAAAGGAAAGAATAGGCTAAACGATTTCCTGATGGAGGAAATCTTCTCTCTTGAATCCGGAAATACCATCTTTACTACCCTGAAGGACAATTCTGAAAGTGGTTCCTTTACCCAGTTCCGACTGTTTTACAAAAATTTTTCCTTTATGATAGCCTTCTATGATCCTTTTCGCCAGTGTTAGGCCAAGTCCCCAGCCTCTTTGCCTAGTCGTAAACCCCGGATTGAAAACTTTGTTGTACATGCCTTTGTCCATTCCTTTGCCTGTATCTGTGATATCTACGAATACAAACTTTTCACTTTCTTTGACGATATCAATCGAGATTGCTCCTTGGCCTTTCATCGCATCTACTGCATTTTTACAAATGTTTTCAATCACCCATTCAAAGAGAGGCCTGTTGATCAGGGCCTCTATATTGTTAGCATATCCATTGATTTTGATATCCACTTTGGAAGAAATTCTCGGTCTTAGGTAATTGATGGCTTCATCAATGACAGAAAAGACATTTTCAAGTTGAATGGAGGGTTTACTTCCTATAGAACTGAAGCGCTCGGTGACCATGCGTAATTTCACTACATCCTTATCCATTTCCTGAATGACTTCCTTGTTTTCTTCCCAGACGGGTGAGTTTTTCAAATAATCAATCCATGCCATCAGGGAGGCAATAGGTGTACCCAATTGGTGGGCAGTTTCTTTGGTCAGGCCCGCCCATACCCTGTTTTGCTCGGCCACCTTGGATTGGTTAAAGACAGCGTATGCCAAAACGCCAAAGACAAGGATAACGGATAGTTGTACGTATGGATAAAACCGTAAGGATGTCAGAAGTTCTGAATTTCTGTAATAAACCAAGGCATCTTCTGTGGGAATCGGTTCATATTGAGCTTTCATTTTTACCAGCTCTTTTTGAAGAAGCTTGTTTTTTTCTTCTTCTGTGACGTTTTTCCTGAAACCGATATTCCGGTATTCTATTGGATTATTCTGGGCATCCACCACAATTACAGGAATCGAGGTGTTTTGCTGAATGATTTCCTGGTTGATAAAAGTCAGGTTTTCCGCGTAAATAGAGGCGTACTCCCAGGCTTTTGCCAGAAGCTCTATTTGTCTTTTCTCCCTTTCCCTTAATTCTTCCACCAATTTATTGGTATAGATGATTGAGCCGAAACTGATGATCACAGAACAGATGATCACAAGCCATTTGATCCGGCTTTTATTTTGATATAAATCTAGCGTGGCAAAATCCTGAAGTTTGTTCTTCATCCTTTAAACATAAGTAGTTACTGAACCATATAGACAACTACTTTTGATGATAGATATTATCAATCTGACAAAAATAGTTTTTATAGGTCAGTGGCCTCATTTTTGTTATCTTTATAGTATAATAAACCATAAATATAAAGATTATGAGCACAAACGATATAGGATTAAAAATAAAAGACAGCAAAGTGTTGGTCGAAAAATTGAACAGCCTTTTGGCCAATTATGAGATTTATTATCAAAACTTGAGGAATTTCCATTGGAATGTGAGTGGGCCGAATTTCTTTGAGCTTCATGCAAAATTCGAAGAATTGTATAATGAGGCAAATCTAGGGATTGATGAAACTGCTGAAAGGATACTTACCTTAGGGGCTAGGCCTTATTCTTCTTTTCAGGAATACATCGATCACGCTGAAATCAAGGAAGCTAAACACGTAGAAGATTCCAAAAAAATGGTAGAAACCGTTAGAGATAACCTCAACACCTTGTTGAAACTCGAAAGATCTGCTTTGGAAGCAGCTTCTGAGCAGGGAGATGAAGGTACTGTGGCTTTGATGAGTGAATACATCACAGCAAAAGAGAAAACCGTTTGGATGCTTTCTGCATATTTAAGATAAAAGTTTCGAAATGTATAAAAAAAGAGGATGGTCCAGCCATCCTCTTTTTTTATACATTTACGTGTCTTTCGGCGTGGTAAGATGATCTCACCAATGGTCCGGACTCGACATATTTAATTCCTCTCTTGAGGCCCTCTTCCCTGTAGTGGGCAAACAAATCCGGGTGGATAAATTCCGCAACTTCAATATGCATTTTGGTAGGCTGCAAATACTGTCCTAATGTCAAAATGTCACATCCGTTAGCTGCCAAATCGTCCATGGCTTTGTATACCTCCTCTTTGGTTTCTCCCAAACCAAGCATGATACCTGTTTTTGTACGCTTGCCGTACTCCTTGGTTAACTTGATTTGCTCCAATGACCTGGAGTATTTTGCTTGGGGCCTAACCCTTCTATAGAGGCTTTCCACAGTTTCCATATTGTGGGAAACTACTTCCTGTCCGCCTGAGATCATTCGGTATAGTGCATCCCAATTACTTTTAACATCCGGGATAAGCGTTTCAATAGTGGTCTGTGGAGATAATTTTTTCGTTTCTACCACAGTTTGGTACCATATTTCAGCCCCGCGATCTTTGAGTTCATCCCTGTTCACAGAAGTGATCACGGCATGTTTAACCCCCATAAGCTGAATGGCCTCGGCTACTCTTCTAGGTTCGTCTGTATCATATTCAGGCGGCCTTCCAGTGGCTACGGCACAAAATGAACAGGATCTAGTACAGACATTGCCCAAGATCATAAAAGTAGCAGTTCCTGCGCCCCAGCATTCCCCCATATTAGGGCAATTTCCACTTTCGCAGATGGTGTGCAGTTTATGTTCATCTACTAATTTTCTGACTTTGGCATATTCTTTACCTACTGGCAACTTCACCCTCAACCAATCCGGTTTTTTCCTTTTGGTTGCCTCTTCGGATATTACTGGTAGTTCAATCATCTTCTTTTGAATTAATCCGTTGCGAAATTACTCCCTTGATGTCAATAAACCCAATCTATTTGCGGAAACCATAGAAAAAGGTAAAATAAACTGATTGGAAAACCTGTCTGTTTTCAACAGTGGGCATCAAAGGGATTTCTTTTGTAAAACCCTCCAATTGATATCCAAGTTCCAAGCCTGTCACATTTGATTTAAATACGCCGAATTCAAAATTTACCGCAGCTTTGGCATTACCTCCAAAAGCCATCTCTGAGTTGCCCAGTCCTTCAAAAATCCGTCCTGGGCCAAGAATATTGCCAGTACTTTGGTGGATTTCCGGATTGTATTGCTCTCTGACCGTCTCAACCCTATTGACCACATATTCGATAATATAAGGGGATATTAAACCCAGGGATGGTCCAACTGCTCCTAGAAGGGAAACCTGTACACCTTGTTGGGGAGCTTTTTTAAATAGGATGATTTCCCTTCCATAATATGGTCGTATGGCGTAGAGGTAATTGGATTTTCCAAAAATGTAGGAATTGCCAAAATTAGTAGTGTATCTAACTTCTTTGGGGTTTTTCACATTGGCCAGATCCAAGCCGAAAAACTGAAAATTGGAATCGTCAATCCTGGAACCTATTTTGAGGCTAAAGCCTCCGATCAGTCCTCCGTTTGTATTTTTGTTGATTCCAAATAGGACTTCCCTATCATATTCATAATCTCCCGCATCTTCCCTTTGCGCGAAAAGTGTGAGACTGAGAATGCTCAAAAAAAGAGTCAGTAGGTATTTTAATGCTTTCATCATCATTGCTCAGGAAATTAACGCTATTTTCGCCTATAAGTTACTAAACCAAAATTAAAAGTAAGAGTTTATCCCTACTATAAAAAGTCCGGAAATTGTAAATCCGTGGAGGGTTAAACTTTTCAAATAATTTTTGAAAGATATTGTAGCACTTATTGTAAGTGTTTCGTCTTATCATTAAGATTAATTATAAGCAACCTGGCATCTTTGGAACAAGACCTCATCCAAAAAGCAAAAAATGGCGATAGAAAGTCTTTTGAAATGCTTTATAAGCATTTTTATGGCTATGCTATGAGTATTGCATTGAGGTATTCCAATTCCAGAGATGAAGCTTGTGAAATTGTCAATGACAGTTTCATGAAGGTATTTGATAAGATTTCCGGCCACGAGGAGGGAAATTCTTTCAAAGGCTGGTTTAGGAGAATATTGGTCAATACATCCATAGATTATTACAGAAAGAATGTTAAGCATTATGCCTTTATTGATATAGAAAAGGCAGATGCGGAAAGTTGTGAACCAGAAATTATCGGTCAACTTTCCAAAGAAGACATTTTATCCCTCATGCGAGGCCTTCCTGAAATTTTGAGAATGGTGTTCAATATGTATGAGATCGAAGGTTACTCCCATAATGAAATAGCTGAGCAGTTGGGGATTCCGGCAAGTACTTCCCGAACCTACCTGGCAAGAGCAAAGCAGAAGTTGAGAGAAAAGGTAATTGAAATAAACCATATTAAAAATGAAGGAGCAATTCGATAAAAAGCTGGTCGAAAAGATCAGGGACTCCTTTGAACATCACGAGGAAGTCTATGATCCCAAAGAATGGGAAAAGCTATCCTCTGCCTATTTCCGTCCTAAAAAGGGATTGGCAAAGTCGCCGTGGATGTTATGGGCCGCATCTTTAGTCTCTTTGATGACACTTTCAATCTTGTTCTATAATTCCGATTGGTTTAAAGAGAATCAAGATGTTGCAGGTCTAGCTCCAAAAGTGGAAGAAAGAAACCAATCCAGGATGGGGTCAAAAGATGAAGGTATCAGCAATATTTTAGGGAGAAAGGAGCCTAATATTGCAAATATATCACCTGAGGGAAATATGCCTGATCAGTTCCAGTCAAATTTATTGCCAAAAAAGGATTTAGGTGAGGTCTCCCCAAAAGAGGCTAAGTCAATCCTGCCCGCAAAAAATGAAGTGAATGCGGAGGTAATTGCTGAAGAAGTATTCAGTTCTGGACTTGCACTTACAGATCCGCAAAAAGATAGGACTGATATAGCAGGAAATTCTCCATTAGTTGAGCAGCAAGTAGATAAAGTTGTACCCCTAATTGCTGACATAAGACTTGAAGAAGAGAAAAAGGCCTTGGAGGTGGTTCAAAAATGGCTAGGAGACAGTGAGAAATCCATAACGGATGAAGATGAGGGGAAAGCAGATCAAAATCCTGTGAAGTTGGGATTGTTGATTGCTCCACAGACCATTTCCAATTCCAATCAGGTCATGAATCTCGGTGGCGGAATAATGTCTGAATTTTCATTTTCAAAGCGTCTGAAATTGGATATTGGTTTAGCCTATGCCAGTCAAAACATCAATCCTAACGGGCAATATCTAGGTACTGCCATGGATGTGGAGACCGGTGATGGGATGCGGTTGGCTACCATGAGCACCAATTTGATCAATGCAAGCAGTGAGTTAAGGTTTGGTCAGCTTGAGGTACCCTTGAACCTTAAGTATAGGGTTTTGGAAAATAAATCTTCTGGGCTGTACCTGGTCTCAGGTTTGTCCAATATGTTTTATCTAAATCAAAGGAATATTTACACCTACAGTTCGGCGAATATTGCTACAGCTGGATTTGTTGGAGCTCAAAATATGGTTCAGTCTTTTACTGAAACAGTAAGGCCAGATCAAGGAACTGACGGGGCTGAAATTGGGCAATTGATTAATTTTGCTTTTGGATATGAACATAATCTCAGCAATGGGACATTTATTTATATTGAGCCGTTTTACAAAACATCTCTTGGTTCCCAGACCTTTGCAGGTCAGCAGTTTTCCATTGGTGGGATCAATCTTAGAATGAATTTTCAATTAAAAAAACAAAAATAAGTATGCGTAAAGTTTTGGGGCTTATGGCCATTATGGTATTGATGGCTTTTGGTGCATGTATGTCGGAAATAGAGTCAGATCTGGAAAAAGCGATTGAAAGGGATGATGCCTTTTTGGTCAGCTTCTTGGAGAGGAATAATATCAATGCCATTGAAACCCCACTAGGCTATTATTACAGAAAAGATATCAGTAATGATACCGGAAACCAAATTGTCAATAATGATATAGTGGGCCTTTATTATGAAATCAAAACCTTGGACGGCCAGTTAATTGACAGCTATTTGGACGAATCGAAGGCGCCAAGAATTTTTGCCCATAGTGAGGGTGGGTTGGTGCCAAGGGCTATGAATTTTGCGGCAGGCTTGGCAAAAGAAGGAGAGACTTTTACGCTGTTTGTGCCTTCTTATCTGGCGTATCAGGAGTACAGTTTTCAGAATCTTATCCTGCCCAATTCCAATCTTGAGATCAAGGTGAAATTTGTAGCTACCTATTCTGAAGAGGAGATCAAAGACATGGAAGAGCAGATGATCTTGGATTATTTGGAAGCAAATAATTTGACAGGTTTTGAAAAGACTGAAGAAGGATTGTTTGTAAAAACCATTAGTTCCGGTGATGAGGGACAACCTGTGGCGACTGACGGGAATGTGGTGAGTTTTACTTATCAGCTTTTCCAATTAGGAGAAACACAGACCTTGGCCCAGGCTACTGATGCTACCAATCCATTTCAGATATCACTAGGAGGGGCTTCAAATTTAAAATTTCTTAATTTGTCATTTAAGGGACTTTCTAGAAATTCAGAACTAGAGGTGATCTCGCCTTCCCATTTGGCATTTGGTACTCCCACACAGGTATTTCCTTTCCAGATAAGGAGGGATTTATTTAACAAATCATACATTGTAACATCAGCTAGGCCGTTTGAACCGGTTTATTTTAAAACCAAAGTGGTGAATGTTCGTCAATAGGAGCTCTAGATGAAGATCTTCTGACCCTACAAAGCAATTTGTAGGGTTTTTTTATACCCTTCTTCTTTTTGTTTCATGATTTTGTTTTTGCCAAATTGCATCGAAATTAAACCCAAATGAGCGTATGAGTTATCTTTTTGAAAGTTTTGCAGGCTGGAAGGCCTATTGTCAACAGAAGAACATCAGCATTTTTGATTCGGTGATCGAGTATGAGATTATCCAAAAAGGAAAGTTAGAGGAAGATATTTGGGAAGGGCTACAGAAAGCCTACACAGTCATGAAAGAAGCGGTGGAAACAGGGCTGAATGAAGACATGTCATCAAGGTCCGGCATGATCAACAATGGCGCAAAAAAGGTGTATAGACATCCTGTTTCCGTTCTCTCTCCTGAATTTCAGAAGTTGATATCCAGAGCTTTGGCAGCAAAAGAGGTCAACTCCTGTATGGGCAGAGTAGTGGCGGCACCTACTGCTGGAGCTTCAGGGATTTTGCCAGGTACATTGTACACCCTACAGGAAATACATGGTTTGTCGGATCGGAAGATTTTAGAAGGATTACTGGTAGGGGCAGGTATTGCATTGATTATAGAAGAAAAAGCAAGTTTGGCGGGTGCTGTAGGTGGATGTCAAGCGGAAACAGGTTCTGCGGCCGCGATGGCTTCGGGTGCAATTGTACATTGTTTAGGAGGTGATTTTGATCAAGTATTCAATGCTGTGGCAATCACCATACAGTGTATGTTGGGATTGGTCTGTGATCCCGTTGCTGGTCTGGTAGAAATTCCCTGTGTAGTCCGCAATGCAAGTGCCGCAGCTATTGCCAACAGCTCAGCCCAAATAGCCCTGGCAAATGTTAGTGCTGTTATTCCTGTGGATGAGTGTGTGGAAGCAATGGGGGAAATTGGCTCCAGCATGGAGAGCAGGTATAAAGAAACAGCCATGGGTGGGCTAGCAGCCACACTGACTGGGCAGGAAATTGCCAAAAGGGTTTTGATTCAGGATATTGAGATTTTGCCTGATGAAATCTTACCGGAGTAAATTGTCGAAAAAAGGGATTGATAAAAGCCAATTGATAGAGGCACCAAAAATTGTTGCCCAAACAAGTGCACTGATGAGCATATAAAGGAAAACTTTTCTTTTATCGACATTAAAAGCTGTCATAATGATGGTGCCTCCTATTGGGGTCAAAAATATTGGGGTGAGGGCAGCGACTCCTGGAGCCCCAAATTTCTGCCATGTTCTAACAACTCTTCTGCTTCTTTTGGAGAATTTTTTTGGGGTAATCTTTAAGCTGAAAAGTGACTTGAACCAGTCTCCCAAATAGCTGACAAATACAACAGAGGTCATCATCCCGCCTACAGATACGGCTATTATTTCAAGTAAACTGAAGTCTGCAGCTGAACCTAACACGGGTCCTGCGATAAATTTAAATTGGCTTGCGAACCAAATGCTGAAAAACTTGATAAAATAGGACATTATAAAATCATAAAGAGATACGCACCATAGACAGCAAGCAGCAAGGCGCCTTCCAACCTGCTAATGATCAGCCGCGATCTTAGAATCGGAAAGAGCAGGGCAGTCAACCCTAGCATCCAAAGGAAGTCCTGTTTGATGAAAACCTCTGAAACATTGATCGGACTGATCAATGAAGTGATACCGATGATGGCAAGTATGTTCATGATATTACTTCCCAGAATATTCCCAATGGCAATATCTGTTTCTTTTTTCAGGGCAGCGATAATGGAAGTGACCAGCTCGGGAAGGCTAGTGCCAATGGCAATGACAGTGACACCGATTATCCTTTCGCTTACCCCAAACATTTTCGAAATCTCGACTGCGCTGTCTACCAACATGTCCGATCCAAAATATAAGCCGGCTATACCTAAAAGTAGTAGACCCCCTGATTTGACAAGGGATTGTTCTTTCAATTTGACAACATCCTCATTGATATCTTCCTCAGCAACTTTTAATTTCTTGAAAAAATAAATATTCAGCCCAATCAACAAAACAAATAAAATTAAGCCTTCTATTTTGGAAATCAAGCCATTATAAGCTAAAAGGTAAAACAAAATTGCACTGAGTAATGTGGCAAGGTAATCTGTTTTTAAAACTGATTTGTATATAGAAATTGGGTATACGATGGCACTGATACCCAATACCAATGAAATGTTGGAGATATTGGAACCGATAACATTACCGAGAGCGATATCGCTGTTTCCTTTGATTGCGGCATTGATACTGACCAAGAGCTCCGGAGCTGAGGTGCCAAAAGCCACTACAGTCAACCCTATCAGGCCAGCACTTAATCCAAATTTTGCAGCCAAAGCAGAAGCACCATCCACCAAAAATTTTCCTCCGGCCAAAAGGATGACCAATCCTAATATCAATAATAAGTAAACCATCATTTTTTAAATTTTGTCACCGAAGCAAAGATCTCCAGCATCGCCCAATCCGGGCACTATGTAAAATTTCTCGTTGAGTTTCTCATCTAGAGCGCCAACCCAAAGTTTGTACGGGAGCTTGAGATTTTGTTTAAGGTATTCGACACCTTCCGGCGCTGCAATAAGACAGACGAGATGAAGCATTTTCGGTTTCCCATTTCTCAGGAGATTTTCCACTGTTTTAACAAAAGATTTTCCTGTAGCCAGCATTGGGTCCACGAGAATAACTTCCCTCCCTTCCAGATTGGGTGCTGCCTGATATAGGAATTCTATTTCAATTTCCTGATCACCTTCTTTTTCTTCTTTTCTATAAGCCCCCACAAAACCACTGTCCGCTTGGTCAAAATAATTTAGAAAACCTTGATAAAAGGGAATAGCTGCCCGCATAACACTGATGAGTACAGGTTTTTCATTGAGTACTCTAGCAGTGGTTTTTTGTAGTGGTGTTTGTATTTCTATAGCGCGATAGCCCAGATCCTTCGAGATTTCATATGCCATGATTTCTCCCAGTCTTTCAAAGTTCCTTCTGAATCTCAACCTGTCTTTTTGGACTTGAACATCCCTTATTTCTGTCATGAATTGATGTACTATGCTATTTTGATGATCAAGTATAAACATGGTAAAATGGATTTTAGACCAATTGGAATCTTTGAACTCGTTGGATTAAAATGTAGGAGAGCCGAGCTTGGTTTTTTCCTTTCTACCAATTAATCCAATTATTCGCTTATCAGACATCAAATGTAAAAATAAATTCAATAAGGGCTTGTGAGTGCTGATAATATAAAACTGAAATTGCATCATTCTTTTTTCTTTTAAGTATGGACCAATCCCCAAAAACTTTTCTTAAATTCTAATCGCAAATCAAACCCAATTGAACCTATATTATGGAAGACAAAAAGTTAAGAAGTCAAGAGTGGTATGGCCGTAAGGGAAAAGACGGCTTCATTTATAGATCATGGATGAAAAACCAGGGATTTCCGCACCATTTGTTTGAAGGTGAAAAACCTGTTATTGGCATCTGTAACACGTATTCAGAATTGACTCCATGTAATGCCCATTTTCGTGAATTGGCTGAAGCAGTAAAAAGAGGCATCTGGGAAGCCGGTGGTTTTCCTTTGGAATTTCCTGTCATGTCTTTAGGGGAATGTTCCATCAAGCCAACAGCCATGCTCTTCAGGAACCTGGCAAGTATGGATGTGGAGGAAAGCATTCGGGCCAATCCCATGGACGGGGTGATTTTGCTCTGTGGTTGTGATAAAACAACTCCTTCTTTAGTGATGGGGGCTGCAAGCGTTAATTTGCCTACGCTTGTTGTTTCAGGAGGCCCAATGTTGGCAGGCTGGTTTAAAGGTAAAAAAATCGGCACCTCGGATTTGTGGAGATTTGCCGAGCAATATAAAAAGGGAGAGCTTTCTGAGGAGGACTTTGTAGCAGTGGAGGCGGCCATGTCAAGGTCTAGAGGACATTGTGCGCCGATGGGTACAGCCTCTACGATGGCAGCGATGGTGGAATCACTCGGATTGGGAATGCCGGATAATGCTTCAATACCTGCTGCAGATTCAAGGAGAAAGGCCTTGGCACATATGGCTGGCATGAGGATAGTGGAGATGGTCAATGAAGACCTCAAGATGAGTGACATTCTGAACAGGAAGGCTTTTGAAAACGCCATTATGGTCAATGCGGCTATAGGTGGATCTACCAATTTCATTATTCATTTATTGGCCATAGCAGGAAGAATGGGAGTTGAGTTGGATATTGAAGACTTTGACAAGTTTTCTGCAGGGATTCCCTTACTGGCCAATATTCAGCCTTCTGGAGAACATTTTTTTGAGGATTTATTCTATGCAGGAGGACTTCCTGCCCTGATGAAAGAATTAAATCAGAAGCTTCATTTAGATGCCATTACGGTTAATGGGAAGACCATCGGAGAAAATATTGAAAAAGCTGAATGTTTCAATAGAGAGGTGATAGGGACCTTGGAAAAACCATTCAAACAGGAATCAGGCATTGCGGTTCTCAAAGGTAACTTATGTCCCAATGGGGCTGTTTTGAAGCCTTCAGCTGCTACTCCTGCACTACTGCAGCATAGAGGTAAAGCAGTGGTTTTTAAAGATATTGATGACTACAAGAAAAGAATAGATGATCCCGGCCTGGAGGTGACGCCTGATTCCATTTTAGTATTGAAGAATGTGGGTCCAAAAGGTTATCCTGGTATGCCTGAGGTAGGAAATATGGCACTTCCTGCCAAGATTTTGGCGCAGGGTGTATCGGATATGGTAAGGATTTCAGATGGAAGAATGAGTGGAACAGGGTTTGGAACGGTCGTTTTGCATGTTTCACCAGAATCAGCGGTAGGAGGGAATCTTGCCCTGGTGCAAAATGGAGACTGGATCAGTTTAGATGTGCCCAATAGGACTTTGATGTTGGAGGTATCTGAGGAGGAATTGGAATCCAGAAGGTCTGTTTTTACATCAATTGATCTGGGATATGATCGCGGTTATGTCAATTTATTTATTCAAAATGTGACCCAGGCCCACGAAGGAGTTGATTTTGATTTCCTTAAAGGATCATCAGGGCCAGTGGTCAAAAGAGATTCACATTAAAACACTATGAAAAATCATCAAAAAGTTGCCTTGATCACAGGTGCAGGTCAAGGGATTGGACTTGAAATCGCCAAATTATTGGCGGAAAAATCCCATCATATTATTTTGAATGATATCGAAAAGAGTCTGACAGATGAGGCGGTGGAAGAAGTATTGAAAAAAGCAAAAGGCAAAGTACTAGGGATATCAGGAGACTCAGGGGATATTGATTTTATCGCTGAAATGGTCAGCTTGGCAGAAAGGGAATTTGGCCACTTGGATATTGCCATTGCCAATGCTGGGATTACCTTGTTTGGGGATTTTTGGGAATATGAACCAAGTGATTTTATGGAAGTGATGCGGGTAAACATGGCCGGTACTTTCTTTTTGGCTCAGGCATCAGCACTGCTGATGAAAGATCAGCCGTATGGAGGTTCCCTTTTATTTACCTCATCCGTGACTGCCCATCAGGCACATAAAAACCTTGCTGCCTATGCGATGAGCAAAGCTGGAATTGAAATGCTTGCCAAAAACCTGGTGATTGAATTGTCCGAATTTAACATCAATGTCAATACAATTGCTCCCGGTGCCACATTGACCAACCGGACAGCTTTAGATAAAGATTATGAAAAAACTTGGTCCAATATCACTCCTATGGGAAGGCCGGCATCTGTGAAGGATGTGGCTAATGCGGCTGTATTTCTTGTCTCGGAAGAAGCCAGACATATTACAGGACAAAACCTGATCATCGATGGGGGTTGGACTAGCATCAGTCCCTCGCCTTATTGACATGACCTAACTTTCTTTTCAACTTAAACGATACGCTATGAAAGCATTCTTCACGGACCTATTCCAATACACCTATAGAAGCAATGATGCTGTGATCTTGCTCCTGGAGAAAAATGAACAGAAAATTGCAGGCAAAACGATAACTGCGATTAGCCATACCCTAAATGCCCATCATGTTTGGGTTAAGCGAATAGAAAATGAACAACCTTTGTATGGTGTTTGGGACATTCATCAAATTGGAAATATGGGAGAATTCAACAAGGAACTATTGGAGCAATCCCTGAAGATCATCCATAACCATCCCTTATCAGCCTCAATTACCTACACCAATACAAAAGGGGATACCTATCAAAATACTGTTCAGGAAATTTTATTTCATATCATCAACCATAGCACTTATCATCGTGGTCAGGTCATTGCCCAGTTAAGGGAAGAAGGGATTGAACCGGTGGCTACTGATTATATCATCTACAAAAGATGAGCAGTACACAAGAATCGATTCGGCAGTTTCCCTCTCCTTGGACTTTGAAGGGGGAAGGAGTGATATTAGTCTATAAATTCAACAAAGATTGGGTGGAGGTCAATGGGTTTTTAACTGAAAGCCAGAAGGGGAATTTTAAGGGAGGACTGGGGTTTGTGATGCTGGTCAATTATCATGAATCTCCTGTGGGTCCTTACAAGGAGCTATTGATCATACCTGGAAAATTTAAACCACACGGAAGGCAATCCATTACCAGAATCTTTGTGGATTCTGTAACCAGTACGATGAATGGAAGACATAATTGGGGTATTCCCAAAGAAACCGTCCCCATAATCTGGCAAAAAAATGGTGCCACAGAAACCATTGGGATTGGTCCTGAGGATGATCCCATTCTATTTTGCAGGATCAAAACCAGTGGTATTGCATTTCCGGCGAGCACCAAAATTATGCCTATCAAATTGCACCAAGAGTTGGAAGGGAAAGTTTACCTGACCAATCCTTCGGGCTCAGGTTGGGCTAAACTGGCAAAAATTGAATCGTTGAAAGTTGACCAAGATCATTTTCCCAACATAGGGAAGTTTAAACCTCTTATGTGTTTCAAAGTCAATCCATTTACCATGCATTTCCCTGATCCTGAATAAATGAAAATTTCAGGTAAAAAAATAGTAGTCACCGGAGCGGCTTCTGGTATCGGAAAGGAACTTGTCAACCAACTTCTGAAATTTGATAATTCTATCTTGGCGGTTGATCTCAATAGTCATGGACTAAATCAATTGAAGACGAGTTATGGACTACTTGACAACTTATGCCTGGACTTGAGTAGAAAAGATGATCTAGACAACTTGTTTGTATGGATAGGAGACAATTGGGGAAGTGTGGATATTTTTTTTGCAAATGCTGGTTTTGCTGAATATGGACCTTGGGAAAATTTCGGATTGGATGATTTGGAGAGAATGATGAAAGTCAACACCCTGGCGCCAATGCTGATAGCTCAGTGGCTTCAACAACATCAGCAGGAACCCTTCCGATTGGTGGTCACAGCCTCAGCCATGTCTTATTGGCCTGTTCCCGGTTATGCAGGATATGCTGCATCTAAGGCTGCTTTACATCAATTTGCCGAAACCATCAGGAGCGAAGGTGGGGTCGACTGGTTGACTACAGTCTATCCAGGATCTACAGATACAGCTTTTTTTAATCATGCAGGCATAAATGTGCCTAAAGCTTTGCCCATTCAGTCAGTGGCTTCAGTCGTCGCGCGTATAATTGATGGGGTGAATTCAGGTAAAAGACGGATTTATCCATCCCGCATTTTCAGAATTGTCATGCTGTTAAACCGCATTTTACCGATCTTTAAGCCTATTTATTTTTCAATAGAAAGAAGAAAGCTGAGGGCTTGGAAAGGGAAATAAAGAGGCTGAAATTAAATTTTAGAAATTCAAGATAAAGCCATAAGATCTTTTGATGAAAAGCCTTAAATTGCTTCTCTTGTGAATTTGACCAAACTAATTATGATGAAGAATATTAAGTTTATCCTTTTGGCGATGGTGTTTGTCTCCTTTCTCTCTTGTAAAAGCGAAGAAGCAGAAGACAGTCTTCCAATGAAAGTTGCAAAGGCCTATGGATTCGACAATTTTGACAAATTGACCTCCATAGCTTATACATGGAATGTGCAGGTCAACCCAGAGATTGTTCGTTCGCGCGACTGGAAATGGAACATCAAGGAAAGAACTGTTTTATTTGCCGATGCAGATACAAGTTTTACCTATAGCCTTGATTTACCTAAAGAGGAATTGCCAAAGATTGATGGTGGCTTTATCAATGATAAGTACTGGTTGATGTTTCCTTTTCAATTGGTATGGGATACAGGGTACACCTATGTGGTGATGGAAGATGCCACTGCTCCAATTTCAGGAGACAAATGCACACAACTCACTATCATATATAATGATGCAGATGGATACACACCGGGGGATGCCTACGATCTGTACTTAGATGAAAAATTTATGATCAAAGAATGGGTATTCAGAAGAGGGAATGGGGTGGAAGGCAGACCTATCACCTGGGAGAATGAAAAAGAATTTAAAGGTGTGAAATTTGCCACGGAACATAAAAATGATGAGGGTGTAACTTTTATTTGGTTTACCGGGATTGAGGTGCAGTGAAAGAATTGGGTATTCATTGAGATATGGCGATAAAATTTCAAGAAGGCTGAAGACATTTCAAAAACCAATTCATTATTCTAAACACAGAAACACAATAACTAAAGTATTATGAAAAAATTTTTATTTGTTTTTGCCTTTTTATGGTCTGCAAATATTTATTCACAGAACCTGACAGAGGTTGAAAAAAAGTTGGTGGAAATTATCGACAAGAATTACCAGGAAACGGTAGCTCTTTTGGAAGAAACGGTCAATATCAATTCAGGAACTTTTAACCTAGAAGGGGTAAGGGAAGTAGGAAGGGTATTTGAAAGAGAGTTTACCAAAATAGGATTTGAGACCGAATGGATAAACCTCCCGGATTCATTGAGAAGAGCAGGGCATTTTGTGGCGTCCAAAAAAGGGAATAAGGGCAAAAAGCTTTTTTTTATCGGGCATTTGGATACGGTTTTTGAGAAAGATATGCCTTTTTATCCCTTTACCATGGTAGATGAAAATACAGCCAAAGGACAGGGAGTTAATGATATGAAAGGTGGGAATGTCATGATTTTTGCTACTTTGAAGGCGATGCATGAATTGGGACTCTTGGAAGACCGGACAGTAACAGTGTATTTTCCGGGCGATGAGGAGAATGCAGGCAATCCAAGTTGGGTCAGTCGATTGGATTTTGTGGAGCGCGCCAAACAACATGATTATGCTTTAGGGTATGAGACCGCCCAGGGATTTAATATTGCGACGATTGCAAGGAGAGGGGCAAGCAGTTGGACGTTGAAAACTTCTGGAAGGCAAGTACATTCCTCAGGCGTTTTCAGAGAATCGGTTGGATATGGTGCGATTTATGAAGCAGCAAGGATTTTGAATCAGTTTAGGGAAGAATTGGCAGGTGAACAGTACCTGACTTTCAATCCGGGACAGATCATCGGAGGGTCTGATATTGCTTATGACGAAATTACCGGTGAAGGTTCTGCTTTGGGCAAAACCAATATTGTTTCAAGAGAAGCATTTGTAACGGGTGATTTGAGGTTCTTAGGAGAACCTCAAAAAGAGGCAGCCAGAGAAAAAATGAGGCAGATAGTGGCCCAAAACCTCAATGGTACCACTGCGGAAATAAATTTTGAAGATGGCATCCCGTCAATGCCTCCTACCGAAGGAAATATGGCTTTGGTAGATATCCTGAGTAAGGTGAGCATGGATATGGGGTTTGGTGAAGTTAAAGCAGGTGATCCAGTTTCCAGAGGTGCTGGAGATATCTCATATGTGGCTGAATATTTAGACTGCATCGATGGATTAGGAGCATCTGGTACAGGTGCTCATTCTCCTGCAGAAACCATCAATATGAAGCAGTATCCCGATTTGTTGAAAAGGAGTGCATTGTTTGTTTATAGGCTTTTTGACATGTGATTCAATGAGCTGTTCAGTTTTGGATACAAGGCTGAACAGCATTTGATCGAACCAACCCGCACAATATAATTGGGTTTTTAAATCTTTCCGACAAAAATGCAAGCTGTTTGGTTCCTTTTTATAATTACCTGTTTTTCCCTGGAGGTTAATAAATTCTATTTCTTATTTTAGTCAAATGAAAAACAACTTGCTCAAGGCTGCATTGTTTTCTTCAATGATTTTAGCAGCTAACGGATGTAGTCAAACAGAACCAAACAAAACTGCCCCAACAGAAATGTCTGAACCACAAAAAATTGTCGTCTATCAGGTGTTTACCAGACTTTTTGGTAATACGAATACTACAAACAAACCCTGGGGAACAATTGAAGATAATGGTGTAGGTAAGTTTAATGATTTTACTGACAAAGCACTTTCCGAGATAAAGAGTCTCGGAGTGACACATATTTGGTATACTGGAGTCCCCCATCATGCAGTGATCCGTGATTATACGACTTATGGAATCAGTAATGATGACCCTGATGTGGTCAAAGGTCGGGCGGGCTCGCCTTACGCTGTGAAAGACTATTATCAGGTAAATCCTGATTTGGCAGAAGACCCTGCTAAGAGGATGGATGAATTTGAGGCCTTGATTGCCCGCACTCACAGAAATGGGATAAAGGTAGTAATCGATATCGTACCCAATCATATTGCAAGGAGATATGAGGGTAAAAATAATCCTAAGGGAGTAAAAGATTTTGGGGCTGATGATGATACTTCGGTGGAATATAAAAGGGACAACAACTTTTACTATATACCCGAGAAAGGATTTAAAGTGCCCGAACCATTAGGTGGTTACAAACCCCTTGGCGGTGAAACACACCCACTTTCGGATGGGAAGTTTGAGGAAGTTCCTGCCAAGTGGACGGGAAATGGTTCCCGTGAATCCCAGCCGCATTTTTATGACTGGTATGAAACAGTAAAAATCAATTATGGAGTAAAACCCGATGGGACAAAGGATTTTCCAGAGTTGCCGGAGGGGTATAGTCAAAAAGACTTTAGGGAACATTATCAATATTGGCAGGATAAGGAAGTGCCTGATTCTTGGAAAAAGTTTAGGGATATTGCCTTATTCTGGATCAAAAAAGGAGTGGATGGCTTCCGGTATGATATGGCGGAGATGGTTCCGGTGGAGTTTTGGTCATACATGAATGCAGCCATTAAAATGGAAAACCCTGATGCATTTTTACTTGCGGAAATATATAATCCCAAAGCTTACCGCGACTACATACATTTGGGGAAAATGGATTACCTGTATGACAAAGTTGAGTTGTATGATACACTAAAAAACATCATGCAGGGAAAAGGCTCAGCAGATCATATCATTCCAATTCAAAGTGGCTTGGCAGATATCAATAGGCATATGCTCCATTTCTTGGAGAATCATGATGAACAAAGGATTGCCAGTCCAGAGTTTGCTGGAAATGCCCAAAAAGGCAAGCCTGCAGCTGTAGTTTCCGCCACCATTGATCAGGGGCCGATGATGCTTTATTTTGGTCAGGAAGTAGGAGAGCCGGGGGCTGAAGATGCAGGATTTGGAAAGTCCAGCAGAACATCCATTTTTGATTACATTGGTGTGCCGCATCATCAAAGGTGGATGAATGGGGGGAAATTTGATGGAGGGCTATTGACTAAAGAAGAAAAGCAACTAAGAGACTTTTACCAAAGATTGATGAATTTTGTCATCAGCAGTTCGGCGATGGCCGGGGCATATCAGGAAATCCATACCCACAACCGTCAGCATACGGAGTGGTACAATGACAGGGTTTTTTCATTTGTAAGGTGGTCAAACAAGCAAAGAGTCATTGTGGTTACCAATTTTGATGCAGATCAAAGCTTCGGGTTTGAACTTGCTTTACCCCCATCACTTGTTGAGGCTTGGGGGTTGGAGGAAGGAGAAGTCCAATTGAAGGAGAAATTATACGGTAATGTGAAGCCAGTATTAAAAGTCCAGCCTGACAGGGCAAGCGTTAGGGTTGATTTAAAACCACTTGAAAGTTGGATCTTGGAGTTTTAGACAGGCGTTTCGCTGAAAGTCGCACGGGAAAATTCAGGGAAGCAAAGCATTTTCATTAAATTTGTACAACATATAAACCCAAATACTTCAAAGATGGCATATTATTTCAGATTGGGGAAAATACCTCCCAAAAGACATATACAGTTTAGACAGCCAGATGGTAGCCTTTATAAAGAGGAGTTAGTCAGTTCGAAGGGCTTTTCCGGTATCTATTCGAACCTCTACCATATTCATAACCCCAACAATGTTAAATCGATCGGTAAGCCGGTCAAATATGATTGGGAGCCGGCCAAAGAATATGGATTGTTGCAGACGCATTTGAAAACATCAGGTGTAAGTACCACGGGAAAAGATTACCTCAGTGCCCGTAAGATGCTCATGATGAACAATGATGTCATGATGGGCATTTGTTCCCCTGAGCAGCGAAAAATGGAATATTACTTCAAAAATGCCGATGGAGATGAGTTGATATATGTGCATGATGGAGAGGGCGTGATGTATTCCCAATTTGGCAAATTGGAAGTCAAGAAAGGCGACTATATCGTGATTCCGAGGACTACGATTTATCGCTTTGAGTGGAAAGAAGAAGGCCCGCTAAGGTTATTGGTAATAGAATCCAAAGGTCCAATTGAAACTGTCAAGCGATACAGAAATGAGTTGGGACAGTTGCTCGAACATTCTCCCTATTGTGAAAGAGATATCCGCCCCCCAGGCGAACTGTTAACAGAATCTGATAAAGGTGAATACTTGGTTCAGATCAAAAAGGGAGGCATGCTTCACCCTTACACGTATGGCCATAGTCCCTTGGATATCATAGGATGGGACGGATTCCTATATCCTTATGCGATGTCTATTTATGATTTCGAACCCATTACAGGGCGTATCCACCAGCCACCGCCAGTGCATCAAACCTTTCAGGCATGGGGATTTGTGATCTGTTCTTTTGTGCCGAGATTATTTGATTACCACCCATTGGCTATCCCTGCACCTTATAACCATAGCAATATAGACTCTGATGAGGTGCTATATTATGCAGAAGGGGAGTTTATGAGCCGTAAGGGAATAGATAGGGGTTCATTTACCATGCACGTGGGAGGCTTACCACACGGCCCGCACCCTGGCACCGTAGAAAAGTCAATTGGAGCAAAAGCTACTGAGGAATATGCTGTTATGCTGGATACTTTCAAGCCGCTTTTTGTCACCACACAAGGACTGGAGTTTGTAGATCCTAATTATCCCATGAGTTGGACAGAATAAAAAAGAATGGCCTTCGGAAAAATCCGAAGGCCATTCTTTTTTATAAGTTTATTTTTATTGTAACACTTCAAGAATCGGCTGACCTGTTGCGCCATTAGGAAGCCTGATATTCAGCATCATGGAAAGGGTTGGTGCTATATCCGTGATGGTAACATACCTGGAACTTTCACCTGAAGGCACTTTCCAGCCCATAAATACAATAGGCACATGCGTGTCATAGGTGTAGCCTGTGCCATGAGTCGTGCCGCGGTAAGAACTGCTTAGCCAAGCGGGTTCAAGGATCAACAACAAATCTCCGGAAGCTTTGTGGTTATACCCCATTTGGAGCAGGTGTTTTTTTCCATTCAGATATTCCATCCTCCTCATATCAGTAGCGGTGTACACTTCTTTAATACCATTGAACCTTAATAAAAATTCAGCAAGTTCCCTTTGAATTTTTTCCACTTCAAGCCCCTTCTCTTTGGCGAGCTCATGGTTAATGAATACTTGTTCATTGGAGAAATTGAGAATCCAATTGCCTTCTCCATAATTGATGTTTGAAAACCCTCTCATTTGGGTAAGGATGTATCGGGTATTGAAATTTCCTGCAGGCACATTTTCACTCAACATGTAATCTACAATATCAGCAACAGCATGGTCTGCAGTTAGAAAGATCAAGTAACCATCTTTGCCATATTCCTTATCCAGATAGTTGAAGAATTTTTCCAAATCCCTGTCCAACCTTAAATAATTGTCTTCTACTTCAACTGAAGTTGGTCCAAACCTATGTCCAATATAATCCGGTGATGAAAAGCTGACAGCAAGCAGGTCAGTTTCTCCTCTTTTACCCAATTTTTCCCCTTCAATGGCGGCATAAGCCATGTCCAAAGTTAGGCTATTACCAAAGGGAGTGGTGGAAATTAGTCCATATCCATCATTATTTTCCATCAAAGCAGGCAAATCATGTGGAAAAGAAGTTGTTTCCATTCCTATGAAAGGCCCCTCAAAATCGTTGTTGTCACTGATGCTTTGTGTATAGGTCTTAACAGGAAAGAGGGTTTCCCATTTTTTGGAAAGATACTTTTTAGGTAATCCTTTTTTATTGAAATCAGCTACCCATTTTGGTAATGTTTCGTGATAATACGTGGAGGTCATAAATTCTCCTGTCTTACTATCAAACCAATAGGCATCACCTAGGTGGCCTGCCGGAAGCGAAGCGCCACGGTCTTTTATCGCAATTCCCACTACTTTTGAGCGTTTGTTACTGGCAAATCTCAATTCATCAGAGATAGTGGTGGAGTACATGTTTCTAGGGGAAATTTTACCGTTTTCAGCAGTTCCTCCTACAGCATTTACAGTGCTATCTTCTGCACAATAGATCATCCTTCCCAGGTTTCTGACATACCAGTTATTGGCGATTATACCGTGTGTGGCTGGTGTTGCTCCTGTATAAACAGAAGCATGACCCGGACCAGTATAGGTTGGGATATAATTATAATGGGCATTTTTCATCATAAAGCCCTCTTTCATTAATCTTTTGAAACCTCCCTCGGTGTATCTATCCTGATACTTGTAAAAATACTCCTGGCGCATTTGATCTACCAGAATTCCCACAACCAGTTTTGGTTTTTCAGGCTTTTTATTTTGGGCCATCGAAGGGATGGAAATTACGATGAGGAAACAAATGAAAATAAATCTGTTCATTGATTAATTATTTTTTGTTTGGACAAATATAGGGAATACCACTGGTAGGTATTTGAAGAATTTGTTAAATGATAACCTGAAGGTGTTAATCCATAGTTTAGTTAGATGGTTGGTGATTCTATAAAGACATTGTATATTTCCAATTGGAATAATCATTAAGTGACCATGAAAAAAACGTTTCAATTCATTTTCTCCTTGTCAATGGCCTTTTTTGCAACCCTGGATTCAAATGCTTATGCCCAATCTTATTTTCAAGATGGTCTGAGTCCTGAATTTCATCGGCAGAGAAGAGATGCCTTACGTGAAATCATGCCTGAAAACAGCGTGGCAGTATTTTTTAACAATCCAATGAAAAACCGGTCAAACGATACCGAATATATGTATCGTCCCAATTCTGATTTTTACTATCTCACTGGATTTAGAGAACCCAATGCAGCATTGATTATATTTAAAAACCCACAAACTATTGACGGAAAGTCTGTTGGTGAAATCATGTATGTACAGCCGAGGGATCCAAGGAAAGAGCAGTGGGATGGAGAAAGGTTAGGTGTTGAGGGGGTCAAAGAAAAATTGGGTTTCGAACATGTATATCTCCATACTGATTTCCTGAAAAATCCAAAGGTGGATCTCTCTTCTGCCCATCCGATTCTTAGCTTCAATATGGGCGATATAGAAGGAGGAGCATATAATGCCCCTTTGAAAGAAATGGTAACTGCATTAAAAGGGATAAATCTGAGAAATGAAGCGCCAAGTACACCAAACCTTAATCAGTTGATGAACACGTTGAGGGTTGTCAAAACTCCTGAGGAAATGGGTATCTTGAAAAGAGCAGTTGAAATATCAGGGGTAGCCCATATCGAATCCTTTAAATCCATAAAGCCGGGAGTGTCCGAAAGGGCTATTCAGGGTGTGCATGAATTCGTGCATAAAGCAATGGGTGCTGAGGAAGTGGGGTATACTTCTATTGTCGGAGCAGGTAACAATTCCACCATTTTGCATTATGTAGAAAACCATCAGACCAACCTTCAGGATGGCTTGGTTTTAATGGATATTGGAGCTGAATATAGGGGGTATTCAGGCGATATTACCAGGACAGTTCCTGTAAAGGGCACTTTCTCTCCAGAGGAAAGGGCAATTTATGAGATTGTTCTGCAGGCTCTGGAAGCCGGAATTGCAGCTTGTCAGCCGGGTAATGATTTCAGGGAAATTGACCGTGCCGCAAGAAAAGTGATTGATGAAGGCTTGGTTGCCTTAGGGCTTGTGCAGCCTGGGGAAAGACATCCCTATTTTCCACATGGTATTGGGCATCATTTGGGTCTTGATGTGCATGATAGAGGGGCATATGGACAGCTGAAGCCTGGGATGGTACTGACTGTTGAACCTGGAATTTATATACCTGAGGGAAGTAATGTGGATCCTAAATGGTGGAAAATCGGAGTCAGAATTGAAGACAATATTTTGATTACAGAAGAAGGACATGAAAATCTGAGTGCATTTGTTCCTAAAACTGTAGCCGATATAGAGGCAGTTATGAAGGAGGAAGGAGTTTTGCAAAAACTTGGATTGAGTAAATAATATTTAAAGGATTGCAATAAAAAACGCTCCAAAATGTACGATTTGGAGCGTTTTTTATTGCTTAAATGATCAGTCTCTCTTTTTCAGGTCTCCTCTTTTGATGGATTGGATGAATCTTGACCAGGCAAATGGATCTAGCAAAGTAAATGGCCTTGGGCCATATCTATCCTGAATCTGCATGACACGTCCTTGTTGGAAATAACGCCAGTTTTCATTGCCTGAAGCCGGCATTTGCTCAGCATAGCGCAGGAGGGTTTCCGGACTCATATTGCCTCTGGTATCGATAGCCATTGGTGCTTCATAATTCATGGCCAGAACCTGTCTTTTAAATTCATCTTCAGAAGGAAAAGGCATGACTTCAATTTCAGCCAGAGCGATTTCATCCACCTGCATGGTGACGATCAAGCTGATATCGCCGGTTGAGTTTTCAGGCACTTTAAAGGTTTGTCTTTTCAAGCCAATAAAGCTGAAAACCACAGAATCTCCTTCCAGTACAGGCATTGAGAAATAGCCGTATCTTCCTGATGTGGTACCCCTTCCTTTTTTGGGTACATAGATATTGACCCCGGGAACTGCATCCGTACTGTCGGCATTGAGTACGATACCGGATATTTGCAAGACTTTTCTTTCTTTATCTTGCGCGAAAACTTCCATTGATCCCATAAATGTCAGGATGAAAAAAATGGAAAAGGCGATATGTAGATTTTTTAAACTCAATTTTATCACTTTTATATATAAACAGCCTGCAGGGCTTTCAGTTCAAGAAGAATTTCTAATTTCGGTATAATATTAGCCTATTTTGGCATCATTTGCTTAATTTCAGGCTGCTTTTATTCGTTAAAAATACTAAATGAGACTCAAAAATATAAGTTTGAGCTATGGCATGCGGATTTTTAAGGCGCTTTCAGAGGAGTCTAGAGTCCGTATTTTACATCTTTTGCTTCAAAATAAGGAGCTCTCTATTTCAGATTTGGAGCATATTCTGGACTTTACCCAAACCAAGACCAGTAGGCACCTGTCTTATCTCAAAAATGCAGGTCTGGTAGGTAGCAGGAGGGTAGATCAGTGGATTTTTTATTATATCCTTGATGAAGCGCAGGAAATTATTCAGCAAATCTTCAAGTTTATCCAAAAAGATATGAACCTCATCCGGGATCAGGAGGTTTATAACATATTGCGCTCCAATAGAGAACTTGCCATCAATAAGATTGAGAATAACCCGTACAGAAAATAAACTACAGGCTTGAAAACTTACCAACACCTATTCTTTGACCTGGATCATACCCTTTGGGATTATGATAGAAATGTCCAGGAATCATTATCAGAGATCCATCAGATTTACCAATTGGAAAATATTGGGATTAAGGATGCTTCTGCATTCATTACTTCTTTTTACAATGTTAATTTCAAACTATGGGCATTGTATGATGTGGGTAAAATTGACAAAAATTCTCTCAGGGAAAAGAGATTTAAGCTTGTCTTTGAAAATGCAGGAGCAGATATAAATGCTGTTCCCAAAGCTTTGGAAGAAGACTTTATGCATAGAACTTCCTCTAAGCCTCATGTCCTGCCCTATACTTTTGAGATTTTGGAGTATTTAAAACCAAAATATGGCCTTCATATTATTTCCAATGGATTTAATGAAAGTCAGTCCAAAAAAATGGAAGCTTCTGGATTGACCCCGTATTTTGACTTGGTGGTGACCTCAGAGACTACAGGTCATAAAAAGCCAGATCCAAGAATTTTCCATTTTGCCATGGATAAACTGGGTATTAAAAACTCTGAAACCATGATGATAGGAGACAATCCGAATTCTGATATTCTTGGTGCCATCAGGGCCAATATAGATAATGTCTATTTTGATCCTCATGAAAAGGGAATTGAACATCAGCCCACCTATACCATCAAGCATTTGAAGGAGTTAGAAAAATTTCTGTAAAAGAGAAATTTTCCATACCAAGACCGGCAAAACCGCAAATCCTCATAAGCACCCTTGAAATCAAAAAACATCGGGTTTTCCAAGCCCTTGTCCTTATATTTGTCTTATCAGAAACTATAAACTCAAATAGATATGTTAAAAGGATTTTTCAATGTGCCTACTCCGCACAATGAACCCGTAAAAAGTTATGCTCCAGGCTCACCTGAAAGAAAAGAACTTCAGGCGAAATTGAAAGAACTGAGAGCACAACAAGTAGACGTGCCTATGTATATCGGATCTGAAGAGGTAAGAACTGGCATTAAGAAACCCATGTCTCCTCCTCATGACCATCAGCATATTTTAGGATATTTCCATGAAGGCGATGCTTCTCACGTAGAGCAGGCTATCAACGCTGCTTTAGGGGCGAAATATGCCTGGGAAAATATGGAATGGGAGCAAAGAGCCGCCATATTCCTTAAGGCTGCAGACCTTTTGGCAGGGCCTTACAGAGCCAAGATCAATGCTGCTACCATGTTGGGTCAGTCAAAAAACGCTTTTCAAGCAGAAATTGATGCTGCCTGTGAAATCATTGATTTTATGAGATTCAATGTGAAATATATGGCGGAGATTTATTCTCAGCAACCGCCTGTATCAGGTAATGGCGTATGGAATAGGGTCGAGCAAAGACCTTTAGAAGGTTTCATTTTCGCCTTGACACCGTTCAATTTTACAGCTATTGCAGGCAATCTGCCTACTTCTGCTGCCATGATGGGCAATACGGTAGTATGGAAACCTGCCTACACGCAGATTTATTCAGCCAACGTATTGATGGAAGTTTTTAAAGAAGCAGGTGTGCCTGATGGTGTCATCAACTTGGTGTATGTAGATGGTCCTACCGCAGGAAATGTGATCTTCAATCATCCAGATTTTGCGGGTATTCATTTCACAGGCTCCACTGGCGTTTTCCAACACATATGGAAGACCATTGGAGAGAATATTTACAAGTACAAGACCTATCCAAGAATTGTAGGTGAAACGGGTGGTAAAGATTTTGTCATTGCCCATAAATCTGCAAATCCTAAGGCTGTGGCCGTTGGTCTTTCAAGAGGTGCATTTGAATTCCAAGGACAAAAATGCTCCGCTGCTTCGAGGGCCTATATTCCATCTAACCTTTGGGATGATGTGAAGAAATATCTTTTGGAAGACCTGGCTTCTATGAAAATGGGAGGTACGGAAGATTTTACCAATTTTATCAATGCAGTGATCGATGAGAAAGCCTTTGATAAGATTTCCAAGTATATTGACAATGCCAAGAAGGCTGAAGGTGTGGAAATCGTCGCAGGAGGGAATTTTGACAAGTCAAAAGGCTATTTTATCGAGCCAACGGTCATTGTGACAAAGGATCCGATGTATGTGACCATGCAGGAAGAGATTTTCGGACCTGTTTTGACGATTTATGTTTACCATGAAGACCATTATGAAGAAGCCCTGGAGTTGGTCGATCAGACCTCACCTTATGCTTTGACAGGAGCTGTCTTCTCTCAGGATCGTTATGCAGTGGAATTGGCGACCAAGAAATTGAGAAATGCGGCGGGTAACTTCTATATCAACGATAAGCCAACCGGTGCAGTGGTAGGACAGCAGCCATTCGGTGGGGCCAGGGCATCCGGTACCAATGATAAGGCTGGCTCTATGATCAACTTGTTGCGCTGGGTTTCTCCAAGAACGATCAAAGAAACCTTTGTATCTCCTGTGGATTATAGGTATCCTTTCTTGGGAGAGGACTGATTAGGAGACTGCCAGAGGCGAGAAGCGAGAGATTAGACTTGATTCACCGTGCCTGGGCGATAAATCTACTAGAGCCAAGAAACAAGAGGCAAGAATCAAGACTCGATCGGATTTCGGGAAATCCCATAAAATGAGAAATCGTAATTGTTCGTCGCTCCATGCAACTTGAATTATATTTACAAGATAGACCTCTGAACCCTGTCGGTTTGGAGGTCTATTTTTTTTACTTTCGACTGATTTTCGAAGACTCGTACTGGCTCTTTTAGGAGTTTTTCTTGAACAGCCATTTCCTTAGGAATCGGCTGCTTATCCATGCAATTTTAAAGTGCGACTTTAAATTTACAAGGATAATGCTTGTTTTACCTTGCAAATTTAAAATCTAGAGATAGCTAACTTCATGCTAGGCAGCGAAGATGTTAAAGCTACTCAGAGGTATTTGGTGTATAGAGGGAATGACTATTTCCCAATAAATGCAGATACCAAGGTGGTATCATTGAAAAAGATGTTAGAAATCATTGAGTCCATTTAACCCATATTATTTATGATGCGTAACTTATTTATTTTGTTTGGCTTGACCCTTTTGTTTTCATGTAAAGACTCCAAAAAGGAGCGCACTTTTGTATCTGCTGATCTTAGCGATTACATCGTAGATACCCTGTATTTAGAAAAAGATTCTTTGACCAGGAGTCTTCCTTTGGATTTCACCTATTTGGAGCAGGATGGTAAGCCATATTTGATTGGATATGCTCGTTTCAGATTGTATCAATATGATTATGAATCTGGGAAATTGATCAATAAAGTGATTTTTGAGAGAGAAGGACCGGATGGGATAGGCTCTTTCATTTCGGGATATCTCATCATAGAGGATGGTGTTTTTTTCATTTCAGACCAAAAACAACTTGTTCATGCTGACTTTAATGGGAAAGTTTTGGATAAGTTTCCTTTGCCTGAAGTACCAGAAGAAAGATTGGCGGTTAATTTCAGTATGGTCAACGGCAACAAGTTGAGTTATGATAAGGAAAAGAAAGAACTGATTTTGGCAGATGTTCCCTATTTGTTGAAAGAACCAAATATGAACTATAAGAACTGGGTATGGAAGTATGATTTGACAAAAAGATCTGCCGAACCTATGCCATTTACTTATCCTGATATTTACAGAGAGCATTATGATGATCCCGAGTTAGGTATTTACTCCCATACTTTTCTTAGTGACCAACAACTTCAAGTGGTGAGTTTTCCCGTAACGGATTCTTTATTGGTGATTGATAGGGGAAGTTCTAAGTGGGTGCCTTCCAAAAGTTCAGCCTCGTTGATTTTTCAGAAAGGTAAAACAGAACAGCAGGGAGAATACATTGTATTTTCTCCCAGTATGGAGACAAGCAGGTACAAGTGGGTATTTTTTGATCCTAATTCCCAATTGTTGTTCAGGTATGTGGACATCGCTACCAAAGTTCTTGAAAATAAAGACATTGATAACAAAAGCAGTTTTATCCTTCATAACCTCGATTTTGAGACGGTAGGGGAATTGTTTTTTCACAATAGGCAGATTGAATCCAGCGGATTTTCTACGCCAAAGGGGTACTATTTTAAATTGGCTAATCCTTCTTCCGATGACGTGGAGGAATACGTAAGAGTCAAAATTGACTTGAAATAGTTGCGATCTTTATGTTGACCGACAACATTAAAAAAGCCGACCTTTTTGGGCCGGCTTTTTCATTTATGGTGATGTTGCTTATTTCTTTTTGAACAAGGAGTCTACAAATTCCTTTCTGTTAAAGACCTGTAGGTCCGTCATTTTTTCGCCTACTCCGATATATTTTACAGGAATCTTGAATTGGTCAGATATGCCAATAACTACTCCGCCTTTGGCTGTGCCATCCAATTTGGTGATAGCAAGTGCAGTGATGTCTGTAGCTTTGGTAAATTCTTTGGCCTGTACGAATGCATTCTGTCCTGTGGAACCGTCCAGAACAAGCAGGATTTCATGTGGGGCATCATCAATGAATTTTTGCATGACCCTCTTTATCTTACTGAGCTCGTTCATGAGGTTAACCTTGGTATGCAAGCGTCCAGCTGTATCTACTATTACCACATCGGCATTTGTTTCTACTCCATGCTTAACGGCATCAAAAGCTACAGAAGCGGGGTCAGTGTTCATGCCGTGTGAGATTACTGGTACGCCAACACGCTCTCCCCATAGGATCAATTGGTCAACAGCAGCAGCACGGAAGGTATCTGCGGCACCCAATACAACAGACTTACCAGCCTGTTTGAATTGGTAGGCTAATTTTCCGATCGTGGTAGTTTTACCGACACCATTCACACCCACAACCATGATAACATAGGGTTTTTTATCGGCAGGCAAATCGAAATCTGAAAGGTCAGCGCTTTGATTTTCTTCTAACAGTCCTGCGATCTCTTCCCTTAGGATGACATCCAATTCGGCTGTATTCAGGTATTTATCTTTGGCTACCCTGTCTTCTATTCTTCTGATAACCTTGATGGTAGTTTCTACCCCAACATCGGAGGTGATGAGGATTTCTTCCAGTTCATCCAGAATTTCCTCATCGACTTTGGATTTCCCTACGACAGCTTTACTGAGTTTTGAAAAAATATTTTCGCTGGATTTTTGAAGGCCTTGGTCCAGGCTTTCCTTTTTTTCCTTTGAAAAGAAACCGAAAATTCCCATAGTGTTTTTTATTTAGAACCCGAATATAATGAAAAAGTCCCTTCATAGCTTTTGCCTGAAGGGACTTTTGTTGCATTACGATGTAAGGCAATTATTTTTTCAAGGTATCCTGAACCATTGTGGTTGGAACCATTTCTTCTCTGAAGGTATAAGCACCGGTTTTTTCAGACTTCACAGCCTTGATAACCTTTGCATATGTGACACCACCTTCTTTCTTAAGGGTTGCTACTACTTTCTTAGCCATATCTTAAAAGGGTTTTAATGCCGCTTGGCGCAACAATGATCCTAAATTATTTAATTTCTTTATGTACCGTAACTTTCTTCAAGATAGGGTTGTATTTTTTCAACTCCAATCTCTCAGTCGTATTTTTACGGTTTTTGGTAGTGATGTATCTGGATGTTCCAGCAACACCTGAATTTTTGTGCTCTGTGCATTCCAATACTACCTGAACTCTGTTACCTTTCTTAGCCATCGCTCTGTATTTTTAAATGGGTAAACCTATTCTTGATTATTTAATGATGATCATACCTTTATCCTGAGCATCTTTCAATACGGCGCTAACACCTTTCTTATTGATAGTTCTCAAAGCTTTGGTACAAACTTTCAACGTGATCCAAGCATCTTCCTCAGGAATGTAGAAGTTTTTCTTGTGTAAGTTAGGATAAAACTTACGCTTGGTCTTGTTGTTCGCGTGCGATACATTATTACCTACTCGAGGCCTTTTACCGGTGATGTCACAAACTTTTGCCATGATATATTATCGTATTATTAGAGACGTTTTTTCAATTGAGTCTGCAAATATCGGACTTTTAGCTGAATTACCAAAAGTACACTTCAAAAATATTCCGTAAAGTTTTAAAAATGTGTGGGATGGTGGGAGAGGCGATAGATTAGAAGCGTGAAGCGAGAGGTTAGAATCAAGAAAAATAATTTCGGAAGTGTGAAGTCGGATTGCTGAAGAGAAATTATGACGGGGCAATGCCAATAAACCCAAAACCCAAAACCCAAAACCCAAAACCCAAAACCCAAAATACCAATTACCAATTAACTAATCACTAATCAATTAATCCCTGTCCAACTAATTCACTTTTCCTTATAAGGACAATGTTTGCATCCACTTCCGCAGCAATACCCTCTTCTTGAGTGATATTGTGCGGTAAATACCATTAAGCCCTTTTCATTCATGTAATAATCTCCAGGAATTAGCTTCATGGGCATTGCCGGCTTCTTTTTGGAATTCATTCTTTATCCTAATGGCTTTTATTATATTTGTCAAAGTTGAATTTGTCCTTGACGGGCAGCAAAAATACAAATTTTATGATGGAAACAATAAACTCAAGCAAACAGGCCATTGAATTGGAAGACAAATATGGAGCACATAATTACCATCCCTTGCCTGTTGTGCTGTCCAGGGGAGAGGGCGTTTTTTTGTGGGATGTAGAAGGTAAAAAATACTATGATTTTCTTTCAGCTTATTCTGCTGTAAACCAAGGTCATTGTCATCCAAGGATCAAAGAGGCTTTGATCGAACAAGCTGGAACTTTGACCTTGACTTCAAGGGCATTTTATAATGATGTGCTAGGGCCCTTTGAGAAATATATTACTGAATATTTCGGCTTTGATAAGGTGCTTCCTATGAATACAGGTGCCGAGGGTGTGGAAACTGCCATCAAAATTGCCAGAAAATGGGGCTATGAGAAAAAAGGAGTAGCAGAAGGTATGGCGAAGATTGTTGTAGCCGAAAACAACTTCCACGGAAGGACCTCTACAATTATTTCATTTTCATCTGATGCGAATGCAAGGAAGAATTTCGGCCCATATATGACGGGTTTTGTCAGTATTCCCTATAATGACATCGAAGCATTGAAGACTGCTTTGAAAGATGAAAATGTAGTGGCGTTTTTGGTAGAACCAATTCAAGGTGAGGCTGGCGTATATACACCGGCAGAGGATTTTATCCAATTGGCAGCGGAAGCTTGTAAGTCCAAAAATGTGCTTTTCATTGCGGATGAGATTCAGACGGGAATAGCCAGGACAGGCTCATTATTGGCAGTCTGTGGTAATTGTTCCTGCGAAGGACATTGTGAAAGACAGTCTACCTATGTGAAACCTGACCTGTTGATTTTAGGCAAAGCCATTTCTGGAGGCTTTTATCCAGTTTCTGCTGTTTTGGCAGATAACTATATCATGGATGTTATCAAGCCGGGAACCCACGGATCTACTTTCGGTGGCAATCCCCTGGGAGCAAAAGTGGCCATGACTGCATTGGAGGTAGTTAGAGATGAAAAACTGGCCCAAAATGCCAGGAAATTAGGTAAAATCTTCCGTGAGCGCATGCAGGTTTTGGTCGAAAAATACAGCATTCTAAAATTGGTAAGAGGAAAAGGTTTGCTAAATGCTATAGTGGTCAATGATTCACCGGACAGCAGCACTGCTTGGGATATGTGCGTGGCATTAAAAGATAACGGGCTATTGGCCAAACCAACACATGGTAATATCATCCGTTTTGCCCCACCTTTGGTGATGACAGAAGAACAACTGCATGATTGCTGTGATATCATTGAAAAGGTGGTGAGGGAGTTTGAAAAGTAGAAGTAGATTAAACAGATTCTGATTATGTGCTATTCTGTCAGTAGACGAATAATCCTTTGATTTTGGAATAGAAGCTTACTTTCCAGTAGGCAGGACCGATGACGGAAGTCCGAAGAAGGCAAAGATTTGGAGTTTACTACGTAATATAGCCTTGGGAATAAGCTACTGGCAAAGTTCCAAATATTCATGAAACAGGAATACTAGTATGATTCATGTTTCAAAAACCCTTCAAGTGAATGAAAAGCTTGAAGGGTTTTTTAATTTTTATTTTAATGAGGATAATTTTTTAAAGCCTATTCTGGTTTTTTTACCTTTGGGCCGTCAAACCTGTTAACACATGAGCAAAGCCATTATTTTCGATATGGATGGGGTGATATGTCATACCAATCCCTTTCATTCCATCGCCTTTAAAGAGTTTTTTGCTAAAAGGAATCTTTTCCCAACAGAGGAAGAGTTTGCACTTCACATGTATGGGAAGAATAATTCCTATATTCTAAGCCATTTTTTGGGAAGAAAAATTGAAGGGCAGGAGTTATTGGATTTGGAGTTTGAGAAAGAAAGTTTGTTCCGTGAAATTTATAAAGAACAGGTTAATCCGATATCAGGTTTTATGGAGTTTTTTGATTCCCTTAAGAAGGAAGGACTTAAAACTGGTGTAGCTACTTCTGCTCCATTGGCTAATCTGGAATTGATAGCAGGAACGTTGAGTTTAATTGATAGGATGGAATCCATCCTCGCAAGCGAACATGTGACCAAGCATAAGCCTGACCCTGAGGTATACCTGAAATCCTCTTATAATCTTGAGGTGGAGCCAGATTTCTGTATCGTGTTTGAAGATTCTTTTTCGGGAGTTACAGCAGCCAAGAATGCTGGAATGAAGGTAGTAGGAGTGTTGTCTTCACATTCGAAAGAAGAATTGCCGGTTTGTGATTACTATATTAATGACTATATCGGATTGGATGTGAATAGAATATTAAGCTTGCTTTAGAGAACTAATTTCAAAAAAAATCAGGGTTCCCCCAATGATTTTGCTTAACATTATTTTAAGGATTTTTTAATATTAAGTCATGACTTAACATTAGCTTAATATTTAAAAATTTAAAATTTTGAAGACTTTATCAAGTTTTTCAATGCGTTGATTGTCCGGAAACTCCAATTCTTACCCTTTGTTGATATGTCGATTAACAAATTGATAACAGTTAAGACATCATAAAGAAATATTGACGCCGCAACTTTGCATCGCTGTACAATAAGTATCCAATACTTAAAAAAATATTTCTGACATGCGGATAAAATTCGCTTTAGCCTTCACTGTATTGGTGCTGGCATTTGTCGACGTTTTTGCAAGGGACGTTGATGAAGATTCTCTATATACCGTAGAGGAAAAAAAACAAGTTAAAAAGAGCTGGTATGAGACCATTCAACTTCGGGGTTATGCGCAGTTGAGGTATAATGGTTTGTTTGAAACAAATCCTGACCTGAAGTGTGATCAATGTGATAAATCTTGGGGAGGTGAAGGAGGAGGTTTCTTCTTTCGAAGGATACGGATGATATTCTATGGACAGATCCATGAAAGGGTGTATATGTACATACAGCCTGATTTCGCATCGGGGGGAAATAATTTCGCTCAAATCAGGGATGCCTATTTTGATTTGGGGTTAGACGCTAAACAGGAATTCAGATTGCGAATTGGTCAGTCTAAGGTGCCTTTTGGTTTTGAAAACCTTCAATCATCACAGAATAGGATTCCTTTAGATCGTCATGATGGGCTTAATTCTGCTGTGGCTAACGAACGGGATATTGGGGTAATGTTCTATTATGCACCAATCGAGATCAGGAAGAGATTCAGTAGTTTGGTGTCTTCCGGATTAAAGGGTTCTGGTGATTATGGGGTCTTGGGCATAGGACTTTACAACGGTCAGACGGCCAATGCGCCTGAAAAAAACAAGTCTTTTCACTTAGTGTCAAGAGCGACCTGGCCTTGGGAATTGAACTCTGGACAGATCATTGAAACCTCTTTTCAGGCTTATACAGGAAAGTTTGTAATCAATAGAAATCCCCAGACAGATTTTACCCAAACCGAATTTGAGGAATATAGGTATGGTCCATCTCTGATTATATACCCCCAGCCATTTGGTCTTCAGGCCGAGTTCAATTGGGGCCGTGGTCCTGAATATGATCCGGAAACAAACACTGTAAAAGATGCACCTATTAGAGGTGGGTATGTGATGGCCACTTATATGCTAAAAGCCCAAAAGGATATTTTCATACCTTTTACTAGGTACCATTATTATAAAGGAGGTAAAAAGCATGAGTTGGATGCAACCAGACATAGGGTAAACGAACTCGAGATAGGCATTGAATGGCAGCCGCATAAGGCTTTTGAATTGGTAGCGATGTACACCATTTCAGATAGAACCTTTGAAAACTCTCTTAACCCTGATAATAGACAAAAAGGAAGTTTGCTGAGGTTACAGGCCCAGGTGAATTTCTAAAAAAATAAATAACGTTTAGTTTATATTGTGTGAAAGCAGGTCCCATTGGAGACCTGTTTTTTTTGGTATTCACTGTTAAGTTAAATTTTTACCTGGAGCTAAAATCCATTTTGTGAAGAATGGTAAACCTCCCGGAGTTGATGAATTCATTGTTTTGGGTCTGTGGGAAATGCTGGTAAATCATCTGGTAGGTGATCGAAAGGTCAACCTGTTTGCCAGCGGATAAGATTAGGCCGGCCAATGTTCTGTTTTGATTAAAAAGGCTACCTTTTGAAAAATTACCTGCATTGAACATGATTTCATTTGCTGTATACCACTGAATTCCCTTCAGATTTTCGAAGATCGGTCCCTGAAGCTGTAAGGCATACCTAAGTCGGTTGAAAGTATCGTAAGAATATGTTTTTGTTTTAAATTCCGGCATAACTTCAATAAATCGCTGCTCGGCTCTAAAGCGATGTGTTAAATGAATTTTCGAATAATTACGGTTTACCTGTAGTTGTTGCCAAATTCTGTTTTCATCTAATAAAATTGGTTCGCCTTTTTCCAAATAGGTTCCAAACCATGCATAGCCGGCGCTCAATGAAATATTTTTGGGTGTGAAATAACTGAACCCAGCTCTGGCAGCCACCAGACTTGGGTAAAATAAGGTAGTGCCTTTGGTGCGGTGATTGAGATCAAAAGTAACTCCCCATTTATCCGAAATTTTTGTTTGGTTATTGTATGTCAGCCATTTTTGAAAGTCTTGTTGGCCAAAAACTGTTCCTGTCAAGACACTTGAAGTAAACAATAAGAGTAGGATGGTCAAGCTTTTTTTCATGTTCATAACCTCATTAAAATTCTGTGCATTTGGGATTGGGCGATACCTAATTTATTTTTTTAATCAAAAATTAGAATGTGACAAAAGTTACATTGAGGGTATATGCTATTTTATTTTTTATCGAAAGGAAAATTTACAGGATGATTGGTTGGCTTTATGATCGAATAGGGGGAACGAAAGGTATTTATTATTCTTTTTTGGAATTTTCCTGTAGCTAATTATAGTTAACTTTGTGTGACCAAAAAACAAAACTGACATGCTCAGAAGACCTAGAAGAAACAGGAAATCGCAAGGCATCCGCAACATGGTGGAGGAAACCAGGCTTTCCGTTAAGGATTTTATATTCCCGATGTTCCTAATTGATGGGATCAATCAAAAAGTTGAAGTGGCTTCTATGCCTGGGATTTACAGGTTGTCCCTAGACCTCATGCTTCAGGAAATAGAAGATTGTATGAAACTGGGGATTATGGCTTTTGATATTTTTCCAGCTTATCCAGAGAGTAAGAAAGATAAATTTGCAACTGAGAGTTATAATCCTGAGACTTTTTACTTAAAAGCTATTCAAAAAATCAAAACCACCTTTCCAGAGGCAGTGGTGATGACAGATGTGGCGATGGATCCCTACAGTTCGGATGGTCACGATGGTCTGGTTCAGGATGGAAAAATAATGAACGATGAGACACTCGAAATCTTAGGTAAGATGTCTTTGGCTCAAGCCCAGGCAGGGGCTGATATCTTAGGCCCTTCCGATATGATGGATGGCCGCGTTGGTTACATTCGAAGTGTCCTGGATGAACATGGTTACACCGATGTGTCCATCATGTCCTACACGGCAAAATATGCCTCTGCATTTTATGGCCCTTTCCGGGATGCCTTGGATTCTGCACCGAAGATGGGAGATAAAAAAACCTATCAAATGGATCCTGCCAATTATTACGAGGCCTTGATTGAGGCAGATTTGGATACGGAGGAAGGTGCTGATTTTCTGATGGTCAAGCCTGCCCTAGCCTACTTGGATGTTATCCGCTTACTCAAAGACAACTCCAATCTACCCATAGCCGCCTACAATGTCAGTGGAGAATATGCCATGATCAAAGCTTCCGCCGAGCGTGGCTGGATCGATGGAGAACGGGCTATGCTGGAAAGTCTACTCAGTATCAAGCGCGCCGGGGCGAATGTGATTTTGAGTTATTTTGCGAAGGAATTTGGTTTGTTGGAAAAGAACAGGTAAATGATTCTTTTTTCAAAGGAAAGTTTCAGCTTATATTTTATTGAAAAATACCCAAAATTGGGTATTTTTTTTGTCAACTATAGTCCTTTTCTTTGAAACTAACCAATTTCACTATGAAACTACCCCCCCCACACACACACACATTTACTATCATTTAGTCTAATCTTTTTAGCGCTAATCTCATTTTGGTCCTGTACGCTCAATGAAATTGAGACTCCCTCACAATTAGAGGTGGCAGACCCACTTTCAAAGTCAAAGGATTACTATAATCAAGAAAAAACAACCCAAGGGAGCATGTATGCAAGAATACAGGCAGAACTTGAAGTTTATCCATATTGGGAAAGTTCAAAGTATCTAGCGGATGAGCAGATTTTAATAGTAGCTGCCCATAGAAAAGTACAGGCAACCTATGCAAATGAATATCTACGCAGAATAGTATTTGAATTTGATGCTAGGGGCCAAGTGATTAGAGGTGGTGTTTTAGAAATGTCCACCAAAGAGGAAAACTTGCTGCTAATCAATGAAGATATTTTAATCGAGGGCTTTCTGAATGGCATAAAATCTCCCAAAGTAACCTATTTATGGTCTGATTTTGCTTCTAGGCTTGTCGATGGTCTTCAAGCAAACGGATTGTCAGTTGAGCGATCCTTAGACCGTTTTCTCCAATCAAACACAGATGTTTCAAATTTCAATTTTGAAAATTGCATAGACTGGTATTGGGTATATAGTAATGGCTATGAAGAGTACAGTCATACAACTTGCGGATCAAGTTGCGAAGGAAATGGCCAAGACGCTTGCTTGGATGATGGACAAAATGGTGGAGTAGGTGGAAATGGATTAGAGACCGAAGAGGAGGAGGAAATTGATATTGAGGAGCTTACAAATTGTCACCAAATGTTAATCAATACGCTTATAGGCAGTACGAAGGAAGAATTCAAAAAGATATTTGATAAGTTTGAAGGCAATAGTTTGCTTGTATCAATGAATTTCAATGTGAAAATACAATATTCTACCGAGTATTCAGCAACTGCCTGGACTCATCCTAAAATAGAAAACAACTTTGCGAAGATTTACATTCATGAAGAGAACAATGCAGGAGCGACAGATTTATCTCTGGCGCGTACGGTAATGCATGAAATGCTTCACGCCTATTTGTTATTTATTCAAGACTTCCCCCAAACAGATCGTAGCCTCAATGGGCTATTGAATGCTTACATAGATAAATACAATGTTCCTGGAAACGAAGACTACAATGCTGCTCATCATAATTTATTTGTAGAAGGCGCGTTTATAAATGACATAGCGGAAGAACTTAAGAATTTTGCATCAGCATTGGGTTATACCAGCCTCCTAAGTGATGCTCAATTCTTCAAAGACATGGCATGGGGTGGGCTTCATACGACAGATGTTTACAAAAAAATGTCATCTACTGAGCAACAAAGGCTTTATAGAAGGTATATGGCTGAACTTGGTGGCAATGAATTTGAGGGCATGCAACCAAAAGGAAAAAAAGCCTGTGAATAAAATGAGAAAACTAATACTGCTAACTATTCTTTCCCTATTGCTCATTTCATGCAAAAATGACAATAATAAAAACCCTGGTTTAGAGAATTCGGATCAGCTTGACCTTACTGAAGTATATCCAGACGACCAATATATATGCGATTTCATCAATCAAATGATTGACAAGAAATTCCAAATTATCTATTATGATTTTGAAGATACTGTATACCTCCATCAATCTTCATTCACTGGTTTCGAAGAGCAATTTGGAAATCAGCTCAGAACACTATCAGGCATTGTTGATTTACAGAAGAGTAATACCAGATTAACGGAAAGTGACAGGTTTCCGGTTGAAAAAATCCTCTCTGAAGAGGATTTTCAGATAATTCGAAAACAGGCTAAGCAATCTTACATTTTCAAGGATTTTTGTCTTTCAGACCGGATTAATTTGCAGAATAATACGATTTCTAACTTTGAAGAAGAGAATGACGATGTTGAATTTAGGATAGTGACATTTTTAAATATTTCCAAGCCAGCATTTGTTCAAGATGGCAGATTTGCATTTATTTTTCTCGTTTACGAGACAGGATTTGGTAAGATGGTTTCGGGAAGTAGTTGGGCGGCATTATACGAGAATCAAAATGGGGAGTGGAATAAATGCTTTGCTATTGAATTAGCTATGTTTTAAAAAGCTGATTAGGAAGAGAAGTGTAAACCTATTGCATGGCAAAACTTCTATCTAATTGAAGATGTCTAGAAGTATTCAAGTCTCAAAGTTCCTTTGGGATTTGAATACTAAGGCAGTTGAATCTAGTATAACTAAAATAATTGTTTGTTCAAGCCATTTTATTTAGATTGTTAAAAAATGACATTTAGAGAAGGAGTTTCTTGCATCAAACAATTAAGTATTGAAGATTTTTTGATGACCACATATCAAGGGACCACTCCTTAAGGCAAAAAAGGTATGTCAATAGTTATGAGAGTTTTCAGTTACTTATTCCTAATCAGCCTATTGATTTCCTGTAGAAAAGCTATAAAGGATGATACCGAGGTTGGATTTACGAAGGTGAGGGAAGACTCTATTCATGTTCACAAATTCATAGATCATATTTTTCTCCCTATAATTGAAAGGGATTCGATAGTCTTTTTGGTTGAGGAAGCCGTCTTTGATTGGATTGACATCAAGGTTTAGAAGCTAGACAAATAAAAAGCACAAAAAGAAAAATAAATTTAATCATTAAACCTTCAGCTGAACGTGGTTGGATAGATGGGGAAAGGGCCATGCTGGAAAGTCTCCTCAGCATCAAGCGTGCAGGTGCGAATGTGATATTGAGTTATTTTGCGAAGGAGTTTGCGCTGCTACAGAAATAAAAAAAACCGTCAGTTCTTAAAACTGACGGTTTTTTTATGAATTCTCATCAAGCGATTAGAGTTCTTCTTCCCTTTCCAGCATCAAAATAGAATGTTGGGGAACGATATAATACTTTTCACCTTCATAGATCACCTCATAAGATCCGTTCAGGAGAAATATTGCCAAATCACCTTCTTTGGCCTGTAAAGGAATATATTTGATGTTTTCATCTCTGTCCTTCCAAGGTTCATCATCTTCCACTGGAGCCGGAATTGGATACCCTGGACCGGTTTTGATGATAAAGCCTTGCTGAACCTTTTCTTTTTCCTGTACGCCTGGCGGTAAGTACAGTCCGGAGGAAGTCCGTTCGTCTGTTTTTCTCAATTTGATGAGCACGCGGTCTCCCACGATGATCAGTTTTTTCAGTTTGTTGTCGGGAGTCAATTTCATTTTATAAGACTTTTAGAAGCGAGAGATTAGAGGCGAGAAGCGAAAAACGAGAGATTTTCAAAGTCTAAACTCTTGCTTCTCGCCTCTCGCTTCTAAAAAAAGAGGCATCCATAATTGCTTATAGATGCCGTCTTTTCTTGGTTCAGTTTATATTACTTCTTGTCTTCAGACACTTCTTCGTAATCTACATCTGACACGCCGTCACCTGCATTTCCTGCACCTGTTCCTGCACCGGCATCAGCTCCTGGTTGAGCACTTCCACCTTGGGTAGCATTGTAGATTTCCTGAGAAGCTGCTTCCCAAGCCTTGTTCAAGGATTCCATTGCGCTATCAATTCCAGCAATGTCTTTGCTTTCATGGACTTTCTTCAAGCCTTCCAGAGCAGAGGAAATGTTGGCTTTGTTGCCATCGGAAAGTTTATCCCCGTAATCTTTCAATTGCTTTTCAGTTTGGAAGATCAAGCTATCTGCCTGGTTCAATTTTTCGATTTTCTCTTTCTCAGCTTTGTCAGCAGCAGCGTTTGCTTCGGCTTCACGCTTCATTCTTTCGATATCATCCTGAGATAGCCCTGAAGAGGCTTCGATCTTGATTTTTTGCTCTTTACCTGTTCCTTTGTCCTTAGCAGAAACGTTCAAGATACCATTGGCATCAATATCGAAGGTCACTTCAATTTGAGGAACGCCCCTTGGTGCAGGTGGAATGTCGCTCAACTGGAACCTTCCGATTGACCTGTTGTCCTTTGCCAAAGGTCTTTCACCTTGCAGTACGTGGATATCTACAGCTGGCTGGTTGTCAGCAGCGGTGGAGAATACTTCCGATTTTTTGGAGGGAATCGTAGTGTTGGCTTCGATCAATTTGGTGAATACTCCGCCCATGGTTTCGATACCCAAAGAAAGAGGGGTTACGTCCAAAAGAAGAACATCTTTCACCTCTCCTGTCAATACACCACCCTGGATCGCAGCACCGATGGCCACAACTTCGTCAGGGTTTACCCCTTTAGATGGTTTTTTACCGAAGAATTTTTCTACTTCTTCCTGGATTTTAGGGATTCTTGTAGAACCACCTACCAAGATAACCTCGTCTATGTCGGATGGGCTCATGCCTGCATCCTGAAGCGCCTTCTTACAAGGCTCCATAGATCTTCTTACCAAATCTTCTGAAAGTTGCTCAAACTTAGCCCTGCTCAAGGATCTCACCAAGTGTTTTGGACCGGTTTGAGTAGCGGTGATATATGGCAGGTTGATCTCTGTAGAGGCAGAGCTGGATAATTCAATTTTTGCTTTTTCTGCAGCTTCCTTCAATCTCTGAAGTGCCATGGGGTCTTTTCTCAGGTCCATAGACTCCTCAGCCATAAACTCATCGGCTAGCCAGTTGATGATTACCTGGTCAAAGTCATCACCACCTAGGTGTACGTCACCGTTGGTCGACTTTACTTCAAACACGCCATCACCCAGTTCAAGGATAGAAATATCAAAGGTACCACCACCAAGGTCATACACTGCGATTTTCATGTCCTGGTTTTTCTTATCCATACCATAAGCCAAAGCAGCTGCAGTTGGCTCATTGATGATTCTTTTTACTTCCAAACCTGCAATTTGTCCTGCCTCTTTTGTGGCCTGACGTTCTGCATCATTGAAATAAGCCGGAACGGTAATAACCGCTTCGGTTACTGTTTGGCCTAAGAAATCTTCTGCCGTGCTCTTCATTTTTTGAAGGATCATTGCAGACAATTCTTGAGGGGTGTAAGACCTGTCACCGATTTTTACCACTACAGTATCATTCGGACCTTGCTCTACTTTGTATGAAGCATGTTTCTTCTCTTCGGAAACCTCTGAGAATTTTTTACCCATAAATCTTTTTACGGAAGAAATGGTATTGGCAGGGTTGGTGATGGCCTGACGCTTTGCAGGATCTCCTACTTTTCTCTCTCCGTTTCCATTATCCAAGAAAGCCACAATTGATGGCGTGGTTCTTCTTCCCTCTGAGTTTTGGATCACCACTGGCTCATTACCTTCCATTACGGCAACACAAGAGTTCGTAGTACCCAAGTCTATACCTATGATTTTTCCCATGATTGTATATTTAATTTCTGTTATTGATTACTGTTTCAGTTACATTTCCTTTCTGACAAGGCTTGTGCCAAGTGAATAATTCTGATTTTTAATGTCAGATTGACAGATTTAATGACAGGGATTTGTGTGTGAATTAAAAATTTTGTCATAAACAGCCTCGTGTCTTGTCAGTGAAAAGGTCAATTTCTCCATTTCATTAGCGCAACCTTTTTTTATTGTTTTGTATCTTTATCATATGGAGTCAAGACAAAGGATAAAGTTGGGAAAAGAGAGAAGGCGATGGGCTTTGGTGGCAGTGGTCTGTGCCTTGTCTGCATTTGCTTTTTCTTCAGGACTGTCATCCCAGTCATTTCTCCACCATATATCCCACCCTTTTGAGATTTTTAAGTTGGAGCAGGAAAATCCATTCCAAAAGATTTATTCTATCTTTAAGCCCTATTCAGTTCCGGAAAAATTTAGGGAATTTAATTAATCATGTATTTACAGGACATTTATGTTTACCCCGTCAAATCCTTAGGAGGGATCAGGATGGAATCTGCCAATTTGGAAGAGAGAGGTTTTGAGCATGACCGAAGATGGATGTTGGTTGATGAAAATGGGATGTTTTTAAGTCAAAGAACTATCCATAGGATGGCACTTCTGGGAGTTGAGATTACGAAGGAAGGTTTGAAAGTGTCGGAAAAAAATAATTGCAACAATTACCTGTTGATTCCTTTCGGTCCCCTATCTGATAAGATGATCCAAGTGGGTATTTGGGAGGATGAGGTGATAGGCCAGCTTGTTGGAAAGGAATTTGATGATTGGTTCAGTAGTTTCCTTGGGATGAAATGCCGACTGGTTAAGATGCCGGAAACGACTTACCGCCGACTCAAGCCAAAATATGCGGTGAATGGAGAGTCTGTCAGTTTTGCAGATGGTATGCCTTACCTCGTCATTGGACAAAGCTCCCTGGATGATTTAAACGGGAAATTGTCCAATCCAGTGACTATGGAGAGGTTCAGACCCAACTTGGTGTTTAAAGGAGGGGCAGCATTTGAAGAAGATTCCTGGGATAAAGTGCAAATAGGGGAAGCATTATTCAAAGTTACCAAGCCATGCGCACGATGTGTCATGACTACTGTAGATCAGCAGAGTGGAGAAACAAGTAAAGAGCCCTTGCGGACATTGGCCACTTATCGAACAGTTAATAACAATGTCATGTTTGGTCAAAACATGCTGCTTCTAGAAGGAGAAAAAATTTCTGTGGGTGACATTGTTACCCCTTTGTGAAAAAAAATGGCCGGTTTTTTAGCCGGCCATTTTTATTTTTAAAAGCTGTAGCCAACTGTCAGTTTGAAGAAAGAAGGTTGTCTGTATTCGCTTTTGTCCACATTGGCTTGGTTTCTTAAGTCTGCACCAGAGGTGAATCTGGCAAAAGCACCTCCTTTTGGATCTGCAAATTGTACATAAGGCCCCAAAGCTAAATAATAGTCATAAGCAGCATCAGGTTCTGTTTCGCTGCCACCTGTAAACCGCAGTTGCTCCAAATGTAGTCCGGCTGAAAACATGGGACTCAATTTAATGCCGCCATTGGCCCAATAATGTAGGAAGTTCAGGGTTGTGGCATTGCCATGGTTTAGCCCGTAATAGTAACCCACATAAATCTCACTTTCCAGTTTTTCTTTGTCTACACCAATCGTCAGATTGGGGACAATTCCTTCCCCTAGCACTGGAGTCCCTAATCCTGAGGTCAGACTCCCGTTCAGTAGGCCGATTTGTGGGCTTACGGTAACTCCTTCTGAAACTTCCCGGCTGATACCGATACCGAATTCAGTCCAATTGCCCCAAGACGCACCAGTGCCTCCGGACCAAAGAATACCATAGAAGGTAAATGAGGTTTTGGGGCTGATGCTATAAGATCCTGCAAAGAATGGGTAAAACCCAAAGAACACATCCGAATTCAGGGTCACGTCCATACTGAATTTGTTTTCTTCTTGCGCCCAGACTTTTGTGGTCATGGATGATAGGGATAAAAGCCCTGTCAACATTAGGCCATAGCCTAATTTGGTAAACTTGTTTTTCATTTGTTTAATAGGTTTTGTGAATAATAGGTTTGATTGGAAACCAGTTTTTACAAAAAATATGTAAAATTATGGTTTTCAAGTTTCTAAATTAACCAAATTTTTCAAAAATGAAATAAAAATGATTTTTTGTAGATAAAAATTCAATATGTCTTATTGTTTTTTATCAAAAACACAAAAAGCTTTCAGTGTTTTATAAGAAACAAAAAAGGCCATCCTGTTTTCCGGATGGCCTTTTTTGATGGTATTTAAACTTATTGGTAATTTTTTACCGTTTGGATAAAAACTTTCACCTTTTCAGGGTCAATGTCTGGATACACTCCATGTCCTAAGTTGGCAATGTGTCTGCTTCCCTTAAACTGGTCCATCATTAATTTGGTAGCTGTTTCCACTTCTTTGGCATTGCCATAAAGGGCAGCGGGGTCCAAATTTCCCTGGAGGGTTTTATTAGGTCCAATCAAGGCTTTGGATTCAGCGATGCCCATATTCCAGTCCAGTCCGATGGTTTCGCAGTTTAAATCTGCCATTTCTTTTCTGGCAAAGAATGCTCCCTTTGCAAAAACGGTTTTGGGAACCTCTGTTATGGCATCACAGATCTGGGAAATATATTTAAGAGAGAATTCCTGATAATGATTTGGGGGCAAAATGCCCGCCCAACTGTCAAAGATCTGAATCAGATCAGCACCAGCACCGATCTGTGCTTTCAGGTAATTAATAGTGCTATCTGTGATCATCTGCAAAAGCTTATGCGAAAATTCAGGTTGTGTATACAACATGGCTCTGGCCTTGGAAAATGTTTTGCTTCCGGATCCTTCGATCATATAGGCAAATATGGTCCATGGTGCACCGGCAAACCCGATAAGTGGTACCCTTCCGTTCAATGCTTTTTTGGTGATTTTGATGGCCTCGATCACATAACTGAGATCATCCACCCCGTCTGCGATCCTCAGACTTTTAAGATCAGCTTCTGTTGAGACAGTTACAGGAAACCAAGGGCCTCTTTTTTCTACCATTTCATAGGGAAGGCCCATGGCTTCAGGGATGACCAGGATATCTGAAAAAATTATGGCTGCATCCACCCCTAGGATATCAACTGGTTGGATGGTAACTTCTGCAGCCAGTTCCGGTGTCTGGGCCAACTCTATGAATCCGCTGACACTTTCCCTTACAGCTCTATATTCAGGAAGAATTCTCCCTGCTTGACGCATCAACCATACCGGGGTTCTTTCCACTTTTTCCCCTTTGGCGGCTCTAATCAATAAGTCATTTTTCAATTGCATGGCGCAAAGATAAAAGAGGATGGGGATAATTAAGGAAATGACAAGAAAAAAGCCTCCAAATTTGGAGGCTCTGATTTGTTATTTCCTAATCGTTCATCTTGACAACATCTTTTTCTTCAGCGCCGATCAGTTTCATGACGCCTTCATAGTTACTATAGTCAATTCTTCCATTGATGAATTCACCAGGTACTACTACAATTCGGAAAGTCTGATTCCTGGTCCAACTATTATCTAAAATAGAAGGATCAAAGGTGGTTTCCAGGAAAATCGCATAATCCACATCAGTAAAATCAAAGTTATACTGTAGCGCCCCTTCTTCAAAGAAAACAGTTTGAGGGAGTAACCTCCATATTTTTCTACCATTGGCGTTGTCCCATTCGATATACACTAAAACCACATCACTTTCAAATATGGGTTGGTTAAATTGAAAGTCCCTAAAATAATTGTTAGCAGCAGTAAAGTCTATGGTTCTTTCAATGACCAAGCTGTATTCAAGTCCACCATCCAACCCTGGAGGGCCTTGAGGTCCTTCTGGGCCCATTGGCCCTTCGCAAGCCTGGAAGAATATCGCCATTCCAAGGAGCAATATTGAGAATAGTTTTTTCATAACGCGAAATTTAAATGTGAACAGAAGCAATAATGACGAGTTTTTTAAAGTCAAGGTTAAGTTTGCTTTCTTTTTATTTTATCAAACTAAAATTGTACCAAAATTTATTTTATACTGTTTTGATCCAGTGCAATTACTTTAACTGCTTCTGGCCCAATGATTTGATCTATGAAGATTTTCGGTTCTGCAAGTTTGTTTTCTTCAGCAAATTCCAAAATTTCATTTTTCACCCTATTAGGCCCGGGCATAACGAAGCGATGTGCCTGTATATTTGCGACTATGGCAGATGAACCGTCAAACTGAAGTTCTGTCAAGTCAGTCTTGTCAGTAACCCAACTGCTTTCAAGTCCTACAAAAACCTCCATGGTGTCCAGTTTTCCTGCAGGTTCGACAAAATAGATCGTGTGAAGTTTGCTTTCAGGATGGCTACGCTGCAATTCTTCCATCATGAGGAAGGTTTCCTTCAAAGACTCATTTCCTGGAATGCCCCTGTAGGTTTTACCGGTTAACTCAATAGTGCCTAGGTTTGTTTGGGTTATTTCTATTTGATTGAATCCCCCTAATGCATAAAACAGGTACAGGCTCATGCCGATAATAAACATCAGTGCAAGTCCAATGGTAGTTTTTTTCATTGCTTAGAAAAGGTATCTTATGCCAATGGCTCCTTGAAGTCTGATATGGCCAAATCTGTCCAATAACTCCATAAACATACCCACTTCTCCAAATATACTCATGGGTAATTCGTCAAAATAATATTCAGTTCCACCGAATATTTCGGGGCCAAAGTCAAGATTCCGTCTGCGTTCCCTGAAAACAGTATTGTTACTAATAGAGCTGTCTGTGAAAGCATAATCCACTTTGGCTGTACGTAGCTGTGCTCCTAATCCAAAATAACCTAACAAATATCCTTCACTAATATTGAATGCATCGGTGATATCCTCATGATACACTCCCCTAAGGTTAAATGAGAAGATATTGGTAGTGCTGTGTCCTGCATAAAAAGAGTTAGGGCTAGGCCTATTGTTGTCAAAGGAGCGGATATAATATTGGGCGCTGTTTGCACCTGCCCGACCAAACATGCCTTCTATGGCAATGTTGTCGTCCAAAAACTTCTTGTAGGTGATAGAAAATGGTTCACCAAACCTTAACCCAATGCCATCTTCCTGTGCAGATGCAAGCATGGGTAAAAATCCGATAATCAATAAAATAAATTTTTTCACGTCTTTTGGTCTAGTTTAATGCTGTGTTTTCAACGACACAAAATTATAATCTGTTGTAATTAATTTATTGAAAACTGGGAAAAATTAAGTAGTTGTAATCAAATAAGGATAATCTCTCTTCATCAACAAAGCTGGCACCAATCTAAATTGCCATTGATTTTAACTGCATCTGATGAAGCTGGGCATAATATCCACCCAGTTGCAGCAAAGATTCATGTGTGCCAACTTCCTTGATTTCTCCTTGGTGAAGTACAATGATTTTATTGGCCTTTTGGATGGTGGAGAGTCTGTGTGCGATTACAATAGATGTTCGCCCTTTCATCATTTTTTCAATTGCTTTTTGGATCATCTCCTCAGTCTCGGTATCCACAGAGGAAGTTGCCTCATCCAGAATGATGATTTCAGGATTATAGACCATCGCCCTCACGAAAGAAATCAGCTGCCGCTGTCCTACAGAAAGGGTAGCTCCACGCTCCATAACATTATAATCAAGGCCACCAGGAAGTCTTTCGATGAATTTTTTTGCACCTACCAATTTGGCAGCTTGCATCACTTCTTCTCTGCTAATATTGGGATTACCTAAGGTGATATTGTAATAGATGGTATCTGAGAAAAGGAAAACATCCTGCAAAACCACGCCAATGTGCTTTCTTAAAGTATCCAATTCATATTCTCTGATTTCTGTCCCGTCAATTTTGATTTCGCCTTTGTTGATCTCATAAAATCTGCTGATCAGGTTGATGATAGATGATTTACCGGCTCCTGTTGCCCCAACTAAGGCAACAGTTTCACCATGCTTGACTTCAAAGTTGATGTTTTTCAATACCCATTCTTCGTCATTATAGGCAAACCAAACATTGTTCAGTTCAATATTCCCTTTGATTTTTTCAGGTTTGAAGCTGCCTTCGTTTGGAATCTGTTCATCACTTTCCAACAGCTTGAAGATTCTGGAAGAACTAACCACCCCCAATTGTAGGGTGTTGTACCTGTCCGCAATCATTCGGATAGGACGGAAGAAAAGCTGTAGGTACATGATAAAGGAGATCAGTACACCTACTTTGATATCGGCATCAAATACTCCTGTAGCGCCATACCAGACCACCAAACCGATTCCTATGGCCTGAATAATTTCGGCTACAGGGAAGTAAATAGAATAATAGAGTACAGATTTCACATGTGCCTTTCTGTGCTCTTTATTGATTTCTTCGAATTTGTCGTATTCTCTTTTTTCACGGTTGAAGATCTGTACGATGTTCATCCCTGTGATATGTTCCTGTAGAAATGAATTTAGGTTTGAAACAGCATTTCTCACCTCATTGAAAGCTACTTTGATTTTTTCTTTGAAAATATAGGTCGAAATGATCAAAAGAGGTAAAGTACACAAACTGACAAGTGTAAGTCTCCAGTCAATATAGAACATGACAGCCAAAATGGTCACCAATTGCAAAAGGTCTCCGATAATTGCAGCCAAACCTTCTGAAAACACATCAGCGAGTGTTTCAATATCGGAGATATTTCGTGTTACCAGCCTTCCTATAGGAGTATTGTCGAAAAACTTCAGACGCATTTTCAGTAAATGCCTATATAGCTTGATCCTGATATCTCGGATGATTACTTGGCCAATCCAGCCTGATAGGTAGGTATGCAAAAATTGGACAATTGCCTGTAGCACCAAGAGTCCGATCAGCAGGTAGATGATTTTGATCAATCCTGGCCCATCTCCTGTGGCAACATAGTCATCAATACCAACCTGTATAAAATAGGGTCTAGTCGGTGCCAATAATGCCAAGCCGATGGTCAGTAAAACCAAAAAATAGAATTGCGTCTTATAGGGCTGTACGAAACGGTACAACTTTTTAAGTACTTGGGTGTCGATAATCTCACCACTACTGACGTTTTCTTTTTCCAGGCTCAAAAGATGTATTGTTTAAATGAATATATTTTCCGGGTAAATGATGCTGCAAAGGTAAAGACCTTGTGCAGGAGCGGATGCTTTAGCTTTCTTTCTGTCCTTACTGTCCAAGATGTCCAGAAAACCCTCCAAGCTTATTTTTCCTGTTCCTACCTCAATAAGCGTCCCTACAATTGCCCTTACCATACCGCGCAAAAAACGGTTGGCAGTTATATGAAATAACAATTGATCCTCTTTTTGTTCCCAAAAGGCAGCTTTTATGGTGCAATTAAAGTTGTTGACGTCAGTATGCACCTTACTGAAGCATTGGAAATCCTCATGGTTGAGAAGCAATCTGGCTGCTTCATTCATTTTTTTAACATCCAATTGCTTGAATAAAAACCAAACAGAATTTTCTTCAAAAGGGTTTTTTCGCAAACTGATTTTGTAAACATAACTTCTCCAAATGGCATCAAAACGTGTATGGGCATCTGGTTTTACCTTCCTTAAGGAATAAGCAGCGATATCCGTAGGCAAAATACCATTTATTTTTTTAAGGAAGGTTGTTTGATCCAATTCTGTATCCGAGTCAAAATGTAGAAACTGTTGGCTTGCATGCACGCCAGTGTCTGTACGTCCACTTCCCATGATTGTTGTAGGCCTTCCGAGAAGAATTGAGAGTTTTTTTTCAATCTCTTCCTGTAAGGTATGGGCATTTACCTGGATTTGCCAGCCATGGTAATTACTGCCTTTATATGCAATTTCTAGAAAGTATCTGTAGGTTTCCATTTTGTGGTTACAAAGATAGTATTCGTAAGTAAAATTGTAAGGCCGTTTATCCAAACCTTGCGTTTCAAGAATTTACCCTGTTTCTTTGTTGAAAATTCAAGAACAATGATACAAAGAATTCAAACCGTATTTCTCTTTTTGGTAGTTGTGGCCATGATTTTGGTGATGACTTTTCCGATTTGGCATCAGGTCAACCCAGGGCAGACCCAAATGATGACCTTAAATGCATGGAATATGAGCACCTCAGATATTGAAACGGGAGATGTAGTGGAATCAAGTTCAAAGCTTTTTATAGGGATTTTGGCCATAATAGCTGCAGGACTGGCAGTATTCAGCATCTTGCAATATAAAAACAGGACCAAACAAATGATGATCAATATGATCAATTCCCTGGTGATGGTAGTGAATGTGGGCGTGATCGTCTGGACTACACATTCAGCCAATGAGATGTTCAATCCGACTGTGAGTGGTGCATTTGTGGTTGGTTTTTGGGCAATATTAGGTGGCATGTTTATGAATTTATTGGCCAACCGATTTATCCGTAAAGATGAAATGCTCGTCAGGTCTGTAGACAGAATACGATAAAGAAACACAAATTATACAAAAGCCGACAGTAAGACCTGTCGGCTTTTTTTATCTTTAGGCACCAAACAAATGCTTCCATGAAAATAGAAACCATTGCCATTCATGCAGGAACAATCATAACTGATAGTAATAGACCTGCCATACAGCCCATCACTACTTCAACCACATTTGAGCATCATGAAGGTTCGCTGATTTATACCCGGGCCAACAACCCCAATAGGATGGCATTGGAACAAGTTCTTTCCAGATTGGAAAATGGGGAAGATGCAGCAGCTTTCTCTTCAGGTAATGCTGCCGCAATGGCTGTATATCAGGCTTTACCTGCAGGAAGTCACATCATAGCTCCTGATGATATGTACCATGGTATCAAAAAACAACTTGTTGAAATCTTCAAGGGAATCCACGAGACCAGTTTTGTGGATATGTCTGACCTACAGGCTGTGAGTGATGCTATCCGTGAAAACACCAAATTGATCTGGATCGAAACACCTTCAAATCCACTTTTGAAAGTAACCGACATCAGGGCTGTAGTCAGAATAGCCAAAAATGCCGGGCTACTCGTGGCCTGTGATAATACTTTTGCCACACCTATTTTTCAAAACCCACTGGATTTGGGAGCGGACTTGGTCATGCATAGTACCACAAAGTTTCTGGGAGGGCATAGTGATGTGTTGGGAGGCGCTTTGGTGACTAAAAAGAAAAGTGAGTTTTGGGAAAAAATCAAGATGGTCCAGCATGTGGGAGGAGCTGTGCCTTCTCCCTTTGATTGTTATTTTTTGACCAGAAGTATTAAAACTTTGCCCTACAGGATGAAGGCACACCAGCAAAATGCAATGGCATTGGCTACTTTTTTGGAAAACCACCCGAAAGTGGAAAAAGTGTTTTATCCTGGTCTTCCTTCCCATGATGGGTACGAAGTGGCTGCTTCACAGATGTCTGGTTTCAGTGGTGTGTTGTCCTTTACAGTAGTCGGTGGAGCAGAAAAGGCAGATCATCTTATTTCCAAGCTCAAATTTTTCACCAATGCCACAAGTTTGGGTGGAGTAGAAAGCCTAATTGAAAGAAGGGCGGCAGTGGAAGGGCCGGATTCACAGACACCATCAAATTTAGTCAGGGTTTCGGTTGGTTTGGAAAATATTCAGGATTTATTGGAGGACCTTGAGAAAGGATTAGCCTGAAAAATCAAGATTTATTTCAAAATCAAAGGCTGCCATTTGGCAGCCTTTAGAACTTGTTATTTGGGATGAAATTAACTGTAAAAAGTTAGGGTGATGAAAGCAGCTTTTCCGTTTTCAATTTCGTTCTAGACAAATAAAGAAATCATTTTTCACTTTCTGAAATTTTTATATAATTATTTTTTTAATGGTTGTATTTTTTAAATATATCCACGTGGTGGAATTAACCCGCCCAACCTTCTCTGTCTAAGCTCCTATATTGGATAGCTTCTGCTAAATGCTCCACTTTAATTTCAGGAGATTGAGAAAGATCTGCTATTGTTCTGGACACTTTCAGAATCCTATCATAAGCTCTTGCAGAAAGTCCTAATCTTTCCATTGCCGTCTTTAGGAGTACTTTTCCAGCTTCATTGATTTTGCAGACTTCCTTAACCATATGGGAAGGCATCATGGCGTTGCAATAAATATCTGGGTTGTCTTTGAATCTTTCAACCTGAACCTCCCTTCCCAAAATCACCCTGTCGCGAATTGATTTACTGGATTCTGACTTTCTGACCGAAGTCATTTCATCAAACTTGACAGGGGTTACTTCTACGTGCAGGTCTATTCGGTCCAACAATGGACCACTTACTTTATTGAGATAGCGTTGGACTATTCCTGGTCCGCAGACACACTCTTTTTCGGGGTGGTTGTAGTAACCACATGGGCATGGGTTCATACTCGCGATCAACATGAAGTTTGCAGGATAATCTACAGATACCTTCGCTCGGGATATGGATACCCGTCTTTCTTCCAATGGCTGTCTCATGACTTCAAGTACTGTTCTCTTGAATTCAGGTAGTTCATCTAAAAACAGTACCCCATTGTGCGAAAGTGAAATTTCTCCTGGCTGCGGGTTTCCTCCACCCCCGACCAATGCCACATCACTGATGGTATGGTGTGGCGACCTGAAAGGTCTTTGTGCAATCAGAGAAGCATTTCTCCCCAATTTCCCGGCAACTGAATGAATTTTAGTAGTCTCCAATGCTTCCTGAAGGGTAAGTGGAGGAAGAATGGAAGGAAGTCTTTTGGCAAGCATGGTTTTTCCAGCTCCAGGAGGGCCTATCATGATGACATTGTGTCCGCCTGCGGCTGCAATTTCCATGGCTCTTTTAATGTTTTCCTGACCTTGCACGTCAGCAAAGTCAAATTCATAATTTTCCATAGAGTTGAAAAAAAGATCTCGGGTGTCAGTGACAGTTGGTGTGATCGAGATGTCTCCTTCCAAAAAGCCGATTGCTTCTTGGAGGTTTTGAACCCCTATGATATCGATGTTATTGACAATAGAGGCTTCTGATGCATTTTCCTGTGGAAGGATAAAACCTTTAAAACCTCTTTTTCTAGCTTCAATGGCGATGGGTAATACTCCTTTGACAGGTCTGAGTTGCCCATCCAAGGAAAGTTCACCCATGATGATGTAATTCTCCAACTCAGGAAAAGAAACCTGTTCAGAGGCTTTGAGAATTCCTAATGCGATCGGGAGATCATATGATGAGCCTTCCTTGCGGATATCTGCAGGGGCTAAATTGATCACCACCTTTTGACGGGGCATTCTAAATCCGAAGTATTTTAATGCGGACTCTACCCTTTGCTGACTTTCTTTAACAGCACTGTCAGGAAGGCCTACCATAAAAAAACTTGTTCCTTGCCCTACGTTTACTTCAATTGTAATGAGTTTGGCATCTACACCTGACACCGCACTTCCAAAAGTTTTTGCTACCATTTTTCAAAATTTGGATACATTAAAAAAAAGGAAACCTAAACGGTTTCCCAATATAATGATTTTGAACTAATTTTGATTGCTATTTGAAATTTTGTCTTGGTCGGATGACAGAGCTTTCTTTCTCTTCTTCCTTTTGCTCCATTTTTCTTTCCAGATTTTTCAGTTTGATGCTTTGCTCCATGTCATACAAGCTTGCCTTGAGTTCTTTTTTCTCTGTTTCCTTTTTTTCAACTTCACTAAGTAGATTATTGCTGACCATATTGCTGGTTATCCAAGCCAGAATAAACAGGACCAAACCAATTAAAAGGAAGTTGACTACCAATGAGGAAGTCAGTTCCTCGATATTCAACATACCCTTGATTCCATTGAAAGACAGGAAAAATACCAAACTGATGCCGAAATATAAGAGTACGAGTAAATGGGTGATTTTATTGAATTGTTTCATGACGTCGGTGATTAAATATTGACTACTAATATACTAAACAGATTGCATGGTAGAAAGATTCCGGTACAATCCTTCTTCCTCCATCAATTGTTGATGTGTCCCTCTTTGGACAATTTTTCCTTTTTTGATCACCAAGATTTCGTCTGCATGCTGAATAGTGCTGAGACGGTGTGCGATGACAAGTGTGGTCCGATTGGTCATGAGGTTTGTCAAGGCATCCTGTACTAATTTTTCGGATTGGGAATCCAAGGCTGAAGTAGCCTCGTCTAGGATAAGAATAGGCGGGTTTTTCAAAACTGCCCGAGCTATACTCAGACGTTGTCTTTGCCCACCTGATAGTTTGGAACCCCGCTCACCTATATTGGTATGATAGCCATTTTCCAGTTGAACGATGAATTCATGGGCATTGGCGATTTTAGCAGCCTGAGTAACCTCTTCTTCTGAGATTCCTTCCAATCCGAATGCGATATTGTTATACACAGTATCATTGAAAAGAATTGATTCCTGTGTGACAATTCCCATCAACTTTCTCAAGCTAAGGAGGTCAATATCCTTGATGTTCCTTCCGTCCAAAGTGATTTTACCTTCAGTAGGATCATAAAACCTAGGAACAAGATCTGCAATGGTTGACTTGCCGCCACCTGATGGACCTACTAGGGCGATCGTTTTACCTTTGGTCAGGGTAAAATCAATATCTTTAAGGACCTGATCTTTTTCATAGCTGAAATTAACGCTGTCAAATTGAACAGCTTCCTCAAATCTCTCCACTACTATTGGATGTTCAGTATTTTGAATGGCACTTGGTGTGTCCACAACTTCAAATATCCTTTCAGCGGAGGCCAAACCCCTTTGGATGCTACTTGCAGCCCTAGATATTTCTTTGGCCGGGTTGAGAACTTGTGTGAAGATGATGATATAAGTAATGAAATCTGATGCCCCTAGATCGGAGCTGTTACTCAGTACAAGGGATCCTCCATAAACCAAAATTCCAGCTACTACTGATACTCCAAGAAATTGGGATGTAGGCGAAGCCAGTTCATTTTTTCTGGCCATAGAGACATTCACATCAGAATAGAAATCGGTTTCCTGATCAAATTTTGAACGAATATATTTTTGGGCGCCAAAAGCTTTGATGACCCTCATTCCTCCAATTGTCTCATCTAGGATATTGACTATTCTTCCCAGAGATTCCTGGCTTTCTACTGCTTTTTTCTTCAATCTCTTGGTGATCCCGCCAATAATTGCACCTGATATAGGAATGATCAAGATTGTGAAAAGGGTCAGTTTGACTGACATGAAAAATAAAACTGCAAAATATAGCAAGATGGTGACCGGCTCTTTGAATACCACCCTGAGCGACTGCACAATACTGTTTTCTACCTCCTGAATGTCATTGGTCATCTTGGACATTAAGTCACCTTTACGTTCGTTTGAAAAATAGCCAATGTGCATATTGGTGACTTGCTCAAAGATGTTCAGTCGCATTTTTTTGATGATTTCAGCTCTTACTTTGGCCAGTACTACGCCAGATAAGTAGGTGAACAAATTGGCAAGAAAGACTGATACAACTATGATGATGCAGACATAAAGCAGAGTGCCAAACTTCCCGTAGGTCTCTGAAATCTGTAGAAAGTAATGGTTAAATAGGTGCAGAAAATAATCTATAGAAAAGGAAAAATCCGGCTTTACAAGGTATTTGGAAAGATCTACAGGTTCCACCTGCTCAAAAATCACATCAAATAATGGCTTGAGTAAAGTGAAATTCAAGAGCCCAAAAATGATGGCCAGAAGCGTATAAACCACATAAATTGGAAAATACCTTCTGAATGGCCGTGCATAGGACAATATCCTTAGATAAGTATTCATGAAGAATTAAAGAGATTTTTGCCGCAAGTTACGGAATTAAAAAATGAAATATAGAACTGAGCGCTTAGGGCCCAGAAATCCCTAATTCCAAAATTAAAACTTCAAGTCCCAAACTTCAAATTTTAAAATCCAAGCTCCAAGGTTCAAAAAGTAAACTCCAAATCTTAAAGCTCAAACTTCAGATCACAAAATAGAATTAAAAATTGAAATCATTCCTGATCATATTGATTCTGATTCCAGCTTGGGTAAACTGACTTACATCTGGTGCATTTAAATTCTGAGCAGTTCTTCTTCTGTAGGTATGGCTAAGGTCCAGAAAAACGTTCTGTTTGATCATATAGCTCAGGTTAAGACTGCCCGTTACGACTCTGTTTTCGATGCCCTGTCCGATTCGGTTGCCAAAAAGCCCTATGCCTGTATTCGGGTTCAACCGGTTTTTGAGCAAATCTTTGCCAAAGTTCACATCTTCTGAAGGATCATCTCCGAAAAACTGGAAAATACCAGTGAAGTTGGCAAAAAGCCTTGGGGTAGGTTGATACCTAAGGATGCCTACTGCCTCCCTGAAATTCGCACCCAGAGGATGGGTCAACGGTGTCCTGTAGTTGGTGTAGGATTGGTAATCAAATTTTTCCTGATAGGTATAAGGTCTTGCTTGATTGTATTCCAATTGTAAATCCAGATTTGAGATTTTGAAGACATTGATATACTTAAATCCTGCCTGAAGGCCATATTTGTTGCGGCTGGACTGTTTGCCATCAATTCCGAAAAACTCTCCAAAAACGAATTCGTCTAATCCGAACTGTCCGTAGAATTGCATACCCGGCGTGAAATTCCACTTGGCATCCATACCGAGCATGATTTTATCAGGAGTACCTAATTGGTGCTCAACCCAACGGTAGAAAATTATCGGATTGAGGTAATTCCAGTTGAACTGGTTCATCATGACCGATTCAAAGAAACCTATATTGAGTTTCTTGCCAATATTCATCCCCAAGCGGTGAAAAGAGAACCATTTCTGTGGATATCTACCATCAGTAGGTCTGCCCTGTCCATCAAAAATGACGTCGGCATTTAATTGGGCCCATACATTTGTTAAGTTGAATTTCCAGATTTTAGTATTGAATTTGGCAAAAAGATAGGGATTGGAAAAGTCAGATAGGATCATTGAACGGTAACCTTCTCCCACAAAATTTCTATCATGTCCGATCTGTGCTTGGATATTTTTCGTCAGGTTGAAGCTGATATGTCCCATAGCGGAAAAATACCCATAGCCTTCTTCCTCATACCTTTTCCAAAAACCTTCTCCTGGAACAGCTCCATTTTGTTCCGTGTAGTTTTTTATCCAGGAAGGGAAAATCACCTGTGTGGTGGTCATGTAAGTATAAAAAGCCACTTTTCGGTCTACACTACCTCTAAGTTCAATGCCACGACTGTTCCTCAGACGAAATTTGTCAAAACCGGGCTCATTGCCTGCCGCTAAATAAACGACCGGATTGACATGAATATCCATGATAGAGTCACGGTAATGGAAAAAATCTGATGGCTTCCGGTATAATTTTTTCAATAAAGGTTGATCTGAATCTTCAGTATGATGCCCTACAAATTCCCAGTTGTCATTACTCAGGTATTCCAGATTAAATCTATCTGATTTTGACTTTAGCAAGCCGGAATAAGAAAGTGAATCCAAAAAAGCTCCCACTTGGTCTATTCTGTATGGTTTGAATCCGGTATGGAAAGTAGAATTATTTTTGCCATCCAAAATTTCATATCGCTCTATGAGGTGATAATAATCTCTGTTAAATGGTACATAGGCACCCTGTCCAAAAATCTGCTGTGAGAAAAGTGCCGAAAGGGCAAAGGAGAAAAGAATTATTTTTTTCATAAAAGAATAAGCTACAGGAACGTAAAGCTAAAAAAAGTCAAGGAAAATGAAACATATTCCAGTTCGATCTGCTTTGTCCATTTCAAATGCCAAAAGTCTAATTGACGGACCCCTGTCCAAGTTAGGTTAATGCTTGTTTTAGTTGTCAGTTCAAAATTCCAAAAAAAACACCCATACAAAGATGAAGGAAATGCCCTCCAATTCTTTGTATGGGTCTTTGAGTTATGAAATCCGGTTATACTTAATTGTGGACTAATTGAAACCGAAAATCAAGGGGAAAATGAAGACCACCACAACTGTCCATATAAAATATATAGGGATATATTTAGCTATAACTGTACCTACATTGCTCACATCTGATTTCTGCTGAACTGTTTTAAAAAGTATGGAAGTGACCATTAACAGATGGATCAAGATAAGGATATTGCTGCCCAGAACCGCAAGTCTATTTGGCGTGAAACCCCATTCTGAAATTCGGAAGATAATGGCTGATAAGGCAATGCCATTTACAATAATCGTGACGATTGAGAGTAAGAGGAGAACCCAAATGCCAAAGTTGGTTTTTACTTTTTGCACGGATTCTGCAACAGCAAAGAATATCAACGCCATGACACCGATCAAAAGTAAATTGAATAATAAGAGAAATTCCCTGTCTGTATATGGATTTTTGCCGGAAAACGCAATGGCTCCGAGGTAAATGATCAACATAAGCAAAACCACGGGACTGAAGATTTTAGCGATGATAGGTGATACCTTATTGACCAAGTGTGGGTTCGAGTAATTGAGGAAAGTAGCTACAATTGGGATTGAAGGTAAGCCGAAGATCACCACGTTCTGCATGTAAAACTGCTCGATTTTTAAGCCAATGAGTTCGAAAAGTCCAATAGTAATACCTGAGAGGAGCATTCCTGAAATCGCAAGAATGGCTGTCATGACTACCAAGTCTCCATTGAAGCGAAGAAAATCCAATCTTTTTTGATGATTGTTTATTTGGTTTCCGGTAAATGCAGCCCCAAGTATTACCCAAAGCAAAAGAGGGAGGTGAATACAGGCCAGAATTAAAGTGTCGCTTTCAGCCTCCCCAGGCCATAGATTGATAAAAACAGCGGAAATAGCGATAATGACTCCTATTATGGTCTTGTTTTTAAGGGATAATTTATTTTTCCAGGAAAAGAAAGCTATCAGCAATGGGAATACAATCAATCCTAGATTTAGAGGGTAATAGAACTCTTCATTCAGAGAAAATATACTTGGAAATTTAGCCAAGAGGCCAGCGACAATACAGGCAAATCCTATAAACCATAATTCTTTTTTTGAGCCCCATGAGATCGTTTCTGTATCATGATTCAGGCGTTCAATCCAAAATTCTGAAAATGGTTTGTCTTTAATGGAGGGATAAAGGGCGATGAATTCTTTTTTGAAGGAGGCAGAATTTGACCGGTATAGGCGTTCAAGTTGGCCTGGGTTGTCAAGGTGGGCGAGGATTTTGTTTTTCATGGTTTTAGGGGATAAATGTTTTTGGGTAGAGAAATTACAGTATGTGGTTTAGTTCCAATGGCCGGTCAGGTTGAATGCTATCACAGCGCTTAACCATAGAGACAGGAAATAAATCAGGGTGCCGAATATTATTGCCAATAATCTCTTTCTACCTTCTGGAATCCATTTAAAGCCTATCAGGTAAAAGAAAGTACCTCCTAATCCTCCTCCCAAAGGGATGAGGAGCAAAGGAATCAGCATCCATTTTTCAAAAACATCTTCTTTAGTAGCAATGATGAAGAGGATATAAATCAATGGAATGACAGCGCCGATGAAAGATGCTTGGATCAGATTTTTTGTGAGTTGGGGATTAGGGTTCATAGCCATTTTACTTTTAGGTTTATATAAAGTACTTTGCAAAACAAAGTGAATAAGTAAATTTTTTAGTTTTTATTTTCGTTGATCAGGTTTTCAAGGAATTCCAGATGCGCTTGGAAAGCTTTTTTTCCAATAGGTGTAGCCGAATAATTCGTCAATGGTTTTCTTCCTAAGAATGATTTTTCCACAATAATATAATCTTGGTTTTCCAGATAGCGAAGATGGGAAGCAAGATTGCCATCCGTTACTTCAAGGAGCTCCTTGAAGGAGTTAAAGTCAAATTGCTCATTGACCATCAGAATGGACATGACCCTGAGTCGGATGACATTTTCAAAAGCTTTGTCGTAAATCCCCTTCACTTTATTGGTCATATTTATAGTACATCACACTTCCATACACAATATGGAGTAAACCAAATCCCAAGGCCCATAAAATCAATCCAAATTCCGGGAAAAAAGCAGCAATGATCCCCAATGCTGCCTGGCTAAAACCTAGATATTTAATGTCACTAAGCGTGAAATGAGAAGCGCTGAATAAGCCTAAACCGTAAAAAATCAAAGTAGCCGAGGTAATGAAAATGTAAAATCCTTGATGTACTAAAGCAAAGCAAAATAGCCCACCAATAACAACGGGAATAAAAAGGGCCTGCATAAATCGTTTGCCTGCAGGTGTCCAGAGTTGACTTGCTGTTTTCTTATGGTTCTTTTGACTCAAAAGCCAAGCTGTGGCAATGGAAAGTATCAGTACCCCGATTGCGGTAAAAATCAAGTTGGTCAAAACCACTTTATCTAAATGGGACGCTTGATTATTTCCTACAGGCGAATTCGGAAAATAAAGCCAATAATAGGCCAAAGCGCTACCGACGAGTGCATATATTCCTGCTAATACACCAGCTAATCCACTTAGGGATAAGTACCGTGTACTACGCTCCATCATGGATTTGATTTCTGCTAAATCTTGTTGTGGGTTTTTCATTTCAAAAGTACTTTGAATTACAAAGTAAACTCAAAGTTTTAATAAATGCATTTATTCGCTGAATTATTTTTTGTGTTTTCATAATACATATAGCTTCTTTTAACAAAAACGGGTAGATCTTATGTCTTGAATTATCTAAAATCTCTGAATAGATTTTCTAGATCCAATATAAAACCCTTGCCCCGTTTGGAATGCCGCTGTCTTTTTGGTGTAAAGATTTGTAAGGAGATTGCATTTTCCTCTAATTTATCTGTTTTGGGTATTAATAATTTCGTTTAAAATGTTAATTTGGTTGCTTCAAAATTTCATAGCCATGAAAATAACTTTTAAAGTTTTTGTTCCCATTTTGGCCTTTTTTGGTTTTTTTCAAATAGGGCAAGTGCTTGGTCAAGCGTCTGATTACTTTTCAGAAAATCGATATACTGACTATCCTGTTATCAGTTTAAAAGAAAACTTTCTCGGCAACCCGGTTTATTTTATTGTCGGGGAAAAGATCAGTGCTTCAGAAGTTCGGGCATACATGGAGATTATGCCCGGTAATGCCAATGACTTTATGCAGACACATGCCAAAGCCATGAGCGGTACTGGGTTATTACTAGCAGGGCAGGTAGTGGTTTTGGGTGCTTTTGGATACTTTTATGACAACAGAAATAACCTGAATAATCAAATTATTCGAAATTATTTAATTTTTTCCACTATGGGGGCGATAGGTGTAGGAGTTGGCAGGGCTATGAACAGAGAAGGTGTCAGAAAAATCAACGTACTCATAAACAAGCATAATTATCTCATCAGGCAAGATGATATTACGAAGCCTTACTTGACTATGGATTTTCGCAATAATTACCTTGGAGAAAAAATCGATATTTACGATGGACCGAATCTTTTGACTAAAAACAGGCTAAATCAATATATGTTGGATTATCCTGAATTTGCTGATTTAATGCGGAAATCTCAAAGAAACCAAAATTGGAGTTCGGTACTGGGAGTTGCAAGCTTGGTGTCAACAGCGGTATTTGTAGGAGATGTCCTGACTCCTCAAATTCAGTCTTCTACTCCCAGCAACACGTTGCTTCCCTTAACACTGGCCAATATTGGGATTGGTATTTCCGGTGGGTTGGTCAGAAGAGCTGCCAGGAACCACACCCGGAAGGCATTGATGAAATATAATTTTGGGGATGAATTTCAAAGTTATTGAGAATATTGGTGGTCATGAAAAGAGAGGTTTTTGCTTTTTAAGGATGAGTTATGACTGATTTAAAACTGATTTTAGCCATCAATTGGAGAATATATCTAAAAGAGTAATCTTTCAATCCAAATAATTTTTGGAGAATTTTGGAAACATTTCAAAAAAGAAATAACTTTGTGCCTCATTTGGAAAAAGCGATCAAAGATAAATAGCAATACCATGAAAAAAGACATTCATCCTAACTACAGAGACGTCGTATTTTACGATACCTCAAGTGAATATAAGTTTATCACTAAGTCTACTATCGAAACTAGTGAGACTATCGAGTGGGAAGACGGTAAAGAATACCCGGTTTACAAAATTGAAGTTTCTTCTAACTCTCACCCTTTCTACACTGGTAAGAAAATGTTGTTGGATACTGCGGGTCGTGTTGAAAAATTCAACAAAAGATACGCAAAGAAATAATCTTAATTTATTTCTATCAATATTAATCTCTCGGTTAGAAAAGCCGAGAGATTTTTTATTTAAATCCTCCAAACAAATCATCCAGGACCATCACAAAGCCTTTGATACATTGAGATGGCAGATGGTCTCCAAAGGTAAAAAGTTTTGAAGACTATGTTCTTCCTCCTTTTTCATAGTCCCAATTTAGCTAAAAAACCAAAGGATTTAATATTTAGTTTTCGAGTAAAACTGGATATTGCCCTTTAATAATTCACATCCTTATACAGGAGTTAGGACTTCCGGAAGTTGTTTTCCGGAAGACTTTTTTATTTTTGTGTCATGGACAATCTTATTTTATTTGATGACCCCGCAATCAGGGGAGCATTATTGCCTTTTACTTTTACCAGACCTGTTGCAGATATACGAATCGGTATTCTTAAAATTTCCGAAAAATGGGAAAGATACAGTAGAATCAAACCAGGCTTTCTCACACAGGATTACCTTTCTGCCAAATTCTCTAAAAAAGATGGCCCAGCGTTATTGGTCAATGGGGCTCTCTGCCCAAATCCAGCACTTTGGGAGGCCATACAGCAATTGAAAACGGGACAGGCTCTCTATTTTCAAAATATACTATTGGCGCTTTATGCCGATCAGCCAGCAAGCTTCCAGCCTGATAGGGCCAAAACCTTAGCCGCGGTGGAATTTGAGGGTGAATTGACGATTGTCCAGAAAACCTGGCATATATTCCAATTCAACGGTGCTGAACTTCGAAAGGATTACAAATTGTTGACTGTGGGCAGAATGTCACAAGCCTGTCAAGATGTACATACTGTTTTGTATAATGAATCCGAAATTTTCATAGAGGAAGGGGCAAAAATCAAAGCTGCTGTTTTGAATGCCGAAGGAGGCCCTATCTATATAGGCAGAAATACAGAGATACAGGAAGGAGCTTTAATCAGGGGGCCATTTGCGCTGTGTGAGGGTTCGACTATTAACATGGGTGCTAAAATGCGTGGCGATACTACTGTGGGGCCACATTGTAAAGTTGGGGGTGAAGTTTCAAATGCTGTTATTTTTGGATATAGCAATAAGGGGCATGAGGGCTTTCTGGGAAATGCTGTGTTAGGTGAGTGGTGTAACATCGGAGCGGATTCCAACAATTCAAACCTTAAAAACAATTATGCGCCAGTTAAAATCTGGGATTATACCAAAGGAGGATTCACGAATACCGGCCTGCAGTTTTGCGGTCTGATGATGGGTGACCATTCCAAATGTGGTATTAATACCATGTTCAACACCGGAACCGTTGTGGGGGTAGGAGCCAACATTTTTGGTGATGGTTTCCCCAGGAACTTTATACCATCCTTTTCATGGGGAGGAGCTGCGGGTTTTACCACTTTTCAGGTCAGGAAATTTGAAGAGACAGCAAAGGCTGTGATGAACAGGAGGGGATTGGAATATTCTGATCAGGAAAAAGAAATCATTCAAAAGGTTTTTGATTTGACCAGACATTACCGTATTTGGGACAAAGAAGCTTAGGTTTTTATGCTGTTTTCCAATATTCCCGGACTTGAAGAAGTCAAAGAAAAGATCATCCAGGCGGTTAAGAACAACCATTTGGCCCATGCTTTATTGTTTCATGGACCTGAAGGTTCTGCCAATTTAAAAATGGCTTTAGCCTTAGCTACTTATCTGCACTGTGAACAAGCGAAAGACCATGATGCATGTGGCACTTGTCCTTCCTGTCAAAGGATGGCTAAATTGGTTCATCCTGACATGAATTTTGCCTTCCCAATGCCGGGGACAGGGGATTCTAAAGAGGAAGAAGAAGATAAGAAGAAAATAGATTTTGTAGGATCTTTTCGGGAATTTGCCATCAATTTACCGTACGGGAATATTTCTGATTGGATTTACCAAAATGATTTCGAAAAAAAGCAGCTGAATATTTCTAAGGCTGCAGCAAGACAAATCATCAGAACATTATCATTAAAGTCCTTTGAGGGAGGATATAAAATCATGTTGATTTGGGCGCCTGAATATATGAATTCTTCTTCTGCCAATTCTTTGTTGAAAATCTTGGAAGAACCTCCTCAGAAGACAGTTTTCTTGTTAGTTACCTCTCAGCCAGAACAGTTGTTGACGACCATTTTATCCAGAACACAAAAAATCATGATCAGGGCTTTCACAGATGAGGAGATTATGTCCCATCTGGTCAATGAAGATCTGTGCTCCAGAGAAGCAGCCACTCAGATTGCGCCATTGGCTGACGGCAATATGCGGGAAGCTTACAGGATGGTGGATCAGGTAGAGGATGAAAACACGGTCTTGATCAGGGATTGGTTTAGGGCATGTTATTCTATTCAGGTGAATGAGATGATGTCTTTTGTTGAATTGTTCAGCTCAAAAGATAAAGAAGCACAAAAATCCCTGCTTTTGAGCGGTATCAATGTAATCAGGGAAGTTATGCTGGATAAATCAAAGGTGTACGATCTGATGCGAAGTGCAGATTCGGACAGGGATTTTATCCACAAATTAGGGGTCAATGTACTGGATGAAGACAAGCTCAGTAAAATATATGAGTTGCTCAACCAAGCCTATTATTATATAGAAAGGAATGCTAATGTGAAGATTTTATACACAGATCTTTCTTTTAAGATTGCCAGGATCATGAAACCACTACAAACAGCAAGCTGATGAAGAAAATTATTGGCAGAAGAGAAAGGATAACCCTTCCTGAGTGGGGGCTAAAGAATGTTACCGGTAAAGTGGATACTGGGGCATATACTTCTTCCATTCATTGTGATTTTTGTGAAGAAAAGGAAGAGCAGGGTAAGAAAGTGCTTTACTTCAAGGTTTTGGACCCAAAGGACAAGAAATACACTGGAAAGTTGATCAAGACGGAGAGTTTTACCCAGAAAAAAGTGAAGAATTCTTTCGGTCAAGCGGAGGTTAGGTATAAAGTAAGTACAAAAGTAATTATGTTTGGCGAAGAATTTGAAGCTGAATTTACGCTGACTGATAGGTCAAGAATGAGAAATCCTATACTATTGGGAAGGAAATTATTGAGAGGTAGGTTTTTAGTGGATGTAGAAGAAGTCAACTTGTCAAAAAAATCATTAAAATGAAAATTGCGGTATTATCCAGAAATTCCCACCTATACTCGACAAGAAGATTGATTGAGGCGATCAAGGCAGCGGGCCATGAGGCTTTGGTTGTAGATCATTCAGCCTGTGACCTGATTATTGAGCAGGAAGGTCCATATATTATATATAAAGGCGAAAAACTTTTAGGGGTAGATGCTATCATTCCCAGGATTGGTGCATCCGTTACTTTTTACGGAACGGCTGTTGTGAGGCAATTTGAATTGATGGGGGTTTTTTCTGCAGTGGATTCACAAGCGATTGTCCGTAGCCGTGACAAACTCAGAAGTCTTCAGATTCTTTCCAAAGCTGGTTTGGGTATGCCCAAAACCGCTTTTACCAATTTTTCCAAAGGTGGAGAAAAAGCATTGATTGAAAGGGTAGGCGGTGCTCCACTGATCATCAAATTGTTGGAAGGAACCCAGGGCTTGGGAGTTGTTTTGGCTGAGACAAAGAAGGCGGGTCAGTCAGTTATTGAAGCCTTTCATGGGTTAAAAGCCAGGATAATTGTTCAGGAATTTATCAAAGAAGCTAAAGGAGCAGATATAAGGGCCTTTGTCGTGAATGGTAAAGTTGTGGGAGCCATGAAAAGGCAAGGGGCAGAGGGAGAATTCAGGTCCAATCTTCATCGTGGAGGTAAGGCTACTGTAATCAGGCTGTCAAGAGCAGAAAAGGCTGCAGCACTTGGTGCCGCAAAAGCATTAGGTTTGGATATAGCAGGTGTTGATATGTTGCAATCAGAAAGGGGGCCATTGATTTTGGAGGTGAATAGCAGTCCGGGGCTTGAGGGAATAGAGAAAGCTACAGGAATAGATATTGCAGGAGAAATTGTTAAATATATTGAAGAATCGGTTAACAAAAGATCGACTAAAAGAAAATCAAAAAATGAACAATAAGGTAGTCCGGATAGGTACCAGAGGAAGCAAGTTGGCACTTTGGCAAGCCTATCACGTTGCGGATTTATTGAAGGCAAAAGGGCAGAATTCAGAAATCGTTATCATTGAAACCAAAGGCGATAAGATTCTGGATGTTTCCATTTCCAAAATAGGCAGTAAGGGGGTATTCACGGAAGAACTTGAAGAGCAATTGGCATCAGGCTCCATTGACATTGCTGTGCACAGTGCCAAAGATATGCAGTCCAGTTTACCGGAAGGATTTGAACTGATAGCATTTACCGAAAGAGAAAAGGTCAACGATATTATTCTCAGCCACCATTCGGACATCGATTACCAAGATGCTTCCAGGCCAATTGTATTAGGTACTTCGTCAACTAGAAGGGTGTCTACTTTAAAACATTTTTATCCTCATGTAAAAACAGTTGAGGTTAGAGGCAACTTGCAGACCAGGATTGCCAAAATGGAGTCCGGTATATGTGATGCGCTTTTGCTTGCTTATGCAGGTGCACATAGGATGGGTTATGATGAACTGATCAGACATGAACTTTCGTTGGATGAGTTTACTCCGGCAGTTGGGCAGGGAAGTGTAGCTATTGAGTCCTCGGCCAACTTAGATCCAAATCTTAGGCATTTGATTATAGATGCCTGTCATCATGTACCTACCGGATACAGATTATTAGCAGAAAGGAGTTATCTGCGAGTTTTAGAAGGTGGTTGCAGTATCCCTGTTTTTGCATTGGCAGATTTGGAAGGAGATGATTTGACCTTGAAAGGTGGGATTGTTAGCCTTGACGGTGCTGAGAGAATTGTTCATCAGGTAACAGGAGCACCCCAAGAAGCCGAACAATTGGGGGTAAAACTTGCTACGCTCGTATTAGAGAGTGGTGGTGACAAAATTTTGAAATCCATCAAATCCGAACTGAAAAAATGAAGCGATTAAAGATTTGGGCTTTGCCCTTGATAGTTTTGGTTTTGTTTTCCTGTAAATCTGAGAAAGATTACCTCATTAAAATACAGACCAGGCACGGAGATATGTATGCTGTTTTGTTTGATGAAACTCCACAGCATAAAAGAAATTTCATTGAGTTGGCAGAAGCAGGCAGGTTTGATTCAACGGAATTCCATAGAGTAATTGAAAATTTCATGATTCAGGGAGGCGATGTTTTTACAAAAGAACAATTGCCCCCAAATGAATGGCCAACTGTACCAGCAGAGATTGTGCCCGACTATTTTCACAGTAAGGGGATGATTGCCGCTGCGCGTCAGGGCAATAATATCAATCCTGAGAAAAGGTCAAGTGGTTCTCAGTTTTACATAGTCCAAGGCAAGATTTATGATAAGGATGAACTTACCACGGATATGAAGCAATTATCCGAGAGGTTTTTTCAATATATACAATTGGGGAGTAACCTTAAGCTAAAAGACGAATATAGCAGATTGTATGAAGAGGGAAAGTACGATTCATTGAATCTGATGATGTTGAAAGAAAAGAAGAATCTTGAACAGTTTTACAGCATCAGTTTAGATAAACCATTTAGCAGAGAACAGATTGAGGCCTACACTACCATTGGTGGAACACCTCATTTGGATGGGGAATATACAGTATTCGGGAAAGTAGTGAAGGGTTTGGATGTGATGGAAAGGATAGCTTCAGAAGAGACAGGAGCAAGGGATAAGCCTATAAATCCTGTATTGATGACCATTAAAGTTGAACATTTACCCAAATCCAAAATCACCAAGGAATTTGGGTATGAATACAATGATTTATGATAAAAAAGGTGCTCATTACGGGGGCAAATGGTCTTTTGGGTCAGAAATTGGTCCAAAAATTAGCTGAAAGAACCGACTATCAAGTAATTGCTTCGGGAAAGGGGAAATCACGACTTCCGGATGATTGGACTTCGGGATATACTTGGATTGAAATGGATGTGGCAGATAAAAACCAAGTACAAGAGGTTTTTGCTTTGCACCAGCCGGAAGTAGTCATCCATACAGCAGCTATGACCAATGTGGACGAATGTGAGAAAGACAAAGTTGGCTGTAGACGAGCAAATGTGGAAGCAGTACGAAATCTGGTTCAGGCTTGTAAAGCACATCAAACTTTTTTGATTCACTTATCGACAGATTTCATTTTTAATGGAGACGAAGGTCCTTATGATGAAACGGCAGCGCCTGACCCTATCAATTACTATGGAGAGACAAAATTAGAGTCTGAAAAAATCGTTCAGGAATCTGCCATTAAGTGGGCAATTGCACGAACGGTATTAGTGTATGGTATTGCATCGGACATGAGCAGGTCAAATATCATCCTTTGGGTAAAGAAATCTTTAGAGTCAGGTAAGACAGTACAAGCAGTCAATGATCAGTGGAGAACTCCTACTTTAGCGGAGGATTTGGCGGATGGCTGTATTCTGATTATGGAAAAAGAAGCCACAGGAATATATAATATTTCTGGAAAGGACTTGTTAAATCCATACCAAATGGCATGTATGACAGCAGACTATTTTGGCTTAGATAAGTCCCTGATTAAAGAGGTAGATTCGAATATTTTCACACAGCCTGCAAAGCGTCCATTGAAAACGGGATTCTTGATAGAAAAGGCACAAAAAGAGCTCGGTTATTCTCCTAAAAGTTTTATGGACGGAATTGGTATTTTATCAAAACAAATTAAATTAGCCGATTCTTAAATGTTAAATTTTCATTAAAACACAACTAATCGATAAACTATGGCGATGAGTTCAGAAACTCAAGGTAGGGGCCAATGGGGTTCCAGTTTGGGATTTATTATGGCAGCAGCCGGTTCAGCAGTAGGACTTGGTAATATATGGCGTTTCCCATATTTAACCGGTGAAAATGGTGGAGGGGCCTTTGTTTTCGTGTATGCAATATGTGTCCTTTTAATTGGGCTACCTCTTTTACTGAATGAAATTGCCTTAGGTAGGTTGTCAGGCAAAAACCCTATTGGAGCGATCAAGGCAACAGGAGGTAATAAATTTTGGCAAATAGCTGGTGTACTTTGTATTTTGGTCTGTTTCTGCGTACTCAGTTATTATTCTGTTATTGCTGGTTGGACCATCGGTTACATTTTTACAGAATTGATCAATATTCCAGTTGATTTTGCAGAATTCCAGGAAACGCCAATGTATGTGGTGCCATTGTGCTTTTTGTTTATCCTAATGACTATAGGTGTTGTTCTTGGTGGTGTATCAGGAGGGATTGAAAAGGCTGCAAAATTCTTGATGCCTATTCTTTTCATCATCATCATCTTTATTGCAGGTAGAGCAGTGACCTTGGAAGGAGCCGGAGCAGGTATCGAGTACTATTTGTATCCTGATTTCTCCAAAATCAATACAAAAGTAATTTTACAGGTTTGGGTCAGGCTTTCTTCTCCATGTCTGTAGGGTGGGGCTTGATGATTACCTTCGGATCATACCTCCCAAAAAGCGGGAACATAGTAAAATCCTCTGGATGGATTGCAGGTATGGATAGTATGGTAGCCTTGATGGGTGGTTTGATGGTTTTTCCGGCGTTGTTTGCATTGCTTCCAGGTAAAGATCCTGCAGGTGGACCAGCTTTGGTATTTGAAGTTCTTCCATTGGTTTTTGATGCCATGCCTGGAGGGAATTTTATCGGTGCAATGTTCTTCCTATTATTGCTAGTGGCCGCTTTGACATCCAGTATTTCTATGTTGGAAGTGCCTGTTGCTTATTTCATTGACGAGAAGAAGTGGAGCAGAAAGAAAGCTGCCTGGACAATCGGTATTGCCGCCATGGCATTATCTATTCCTTCGGCTTTATCTTCCATTGAAGGCAATGTATTCAATACAATATCACTAAATTTCTTGGGTAATACTCAGGTAGGATTTTTCTCCATCATGGACTTCCTCTTTGGAACGTTTGCAGTAGTGGTCATCTGTTTGATGTTGGCACTTTATACAGGTTGGGCCAAGAAAATTGGGGATTTTGCCAATGAACTTGCTCTTGGTGCTCCAGGATTCAAAGGAGGAGCAAGAAAGGCCTGGATTTTCTTTATCAAATGGGTTTGTCCTATAGTCATTGCTTTGGTCTTATTGGATCTGGTAGGGGTATTTGGTACGCCTCAGGAAGGTGGTTGATCATCTTTATAAATCATTTTAAAAAGAGGCTGTCCCAAATTTGGGACAGCCTCTTTTTTTTATTTATGACCATTAAAAAATGTATTTTATATAAAAAATTATGTACATTAGCCCTCATACCAATCTATTAATTTATGAAGGTCCTTGTAGTGGATGATGATGCAATCAATAGGCTAATCCTGAAAAAGGTATTTGAAAAGGAAAATGACACCGTTTTGACCGCAAATAATGGGATAGAGGCATTGGATATATTAACCAAGGAGCATGATTTTCATGTAGTTATTACAGATATCATGATGCCTTTGATGGATGGAATCCAATTATTGGCTGAAATCAAACTTCATGACAATATCAGTAAGATCCCAATTATTGGTTTTACAGCGGGTGACATAGATTATTTTAAAAGGACCAGTGCGATATCTTTTGACAGGTTACTACCTAAGCCAATGGATTTCTCTGAATTATACAGCATTGCCAGAAATTTCGGCACGGGTAGTATGGACTTGAATTAAAATCAAGACATATTGAATTCAATATTTATAGTTCTTTTCCGTTGATTGAATAGAACAATGTCGGATTTAAAAACAAGTGTTTGATGAGAAAACTCCTATTACTGATTCTTATCCTATTTTCTTTCACTTCTTTAATGGCGCAGGATTTTTCTGTTGGCCCCAAAGTGGGAGTTTCTCAAGGTAATGTAAGCGTAAACGGAGAAGGTTTCTCTAGTGGTGATAGTAAGCTTGGATATCATTTAGGTGCCTTTGTCAGGATGGGAGGATCTTCCATTTTTGTTCAGCCTGAATTTCTTTTCACCCAAACGGGAGGACAGATTATTGAAAACACATCCGGAAGCGATGATGTATTTGATGTGAATTTTAATCGATTTGATATTCCAATGATGTTTGGCTTTAAACTCGCTAAATTTTTCAGGGTACAGGCAGGGCCAGTGGCTTCTATACTGTTGGATTATAAATTAGAAGATGCAATTCAAAATGCCGTTGAACTGGATTACCGGTCTTCCTCACTTGGATATCAGGCAGGAATTGGACTGGATATCGGTAATCTGATTTTGGACTTGAAGTATGAAAATTCTCTCAGCAAGATTTCAAAATCAGTGATCGGTTTTCAAACTGATCAGCGGCAGAACCAACTGATACTTTCAGCAGGGTTTAGGTTATTTTAAAAAAGCCTTAATATAAAACTAAGGAATGGATAAAGGTGGTTCTTACTTCTCATATCCTTTATGGAATTTTTCAAATAATCACCCTTCATTTCGATTTTCTTTCTAAGATTGAAACCTTTGTAACGGGGAAATCTAAAGTTTGAAGATCCGCCCGCTACAATGGTTTCAGTAAGAAGAATGTTAAACCTAATTTATTTACACTTCACTATTTTACCTCAAAGTCCATTTTGTCCGAATTATTAGCACTTGTAATGTTGATCTGATATTTTCCTCTTCCAAGATTCTCATGTTGCCAATAAGTGCTGTTGTAGCCTTTTATTGCCAAAACATCCCAAGATTTCAAACTTTCGCCTTTAGTATTCAGGACTTCAATTTTGATGTTTACATCCGAATTGGAATAAAACAGAATATTTTGTGTTGGTTTTGTGATTATCCCTTCGGACCATGCTGCCCATCTAGGGTTGAACCTGATTTCAGATGCGCTTAGTATTTTAATTACCTGCCCTTGATTTCTCAACACTTCATATATAGGGTTGAGATCCATAATGTAAATACTTCTGCCATGTGAGCCGATCACCAAATCATTTTCCCTTTTTTGAACAGCCAAGTCATAGATAGCAACATTAGGGATGTTTCCTTGCATCAATTCATAACTTGAACCGCCATCCTGAGAGATATAAAGTCCTTGGTCAGTTCCGACAAATAAAAGGTTGGCAAAATGATGGTCTTCCTTAATAATATTGATGGATTCGGTCGGTAAATTGCCGGAGATAGGGTTCCAAGTTTTGCCATAATCATTGCTTTTGTAGATATATGGTGTAAAATCATCAAATCTATATCCATTTAAGGTAACATAGACAACACCTTCCTGATGCTGGGAAGGGGTGATGCTGCTTACCCATCTATTTTGAGGTAGGCCTTTACTGATATCCTGCCAATTATTGCCATGATCTTGGGTCATCCAGATATTACCATCATCTGATCCGGCGTATAGGGTTCCGAATTCAAGTGGAGACTCTTCAATTACAGTCAATGTAGCAAAAGGTACATTCCCGCTTTTTTGGTTTTTGGTCAGATCAGGGGAGATGGTTTCCCAAGTGTCTCCTCTGTCCAGACTTCTGTAGACGTATTGGGAGCCCATATAGACAATGTCTTGGTTATGCTTGCTAAGAATGGCTGGTGTTCTCCAGTTCCAGCGGTTGGATGCGCTTCCGATATCATGAGATGGGGTGATCAATTTTCTTTCTCCTGTGGCAGTATTGATCCTGAAATAGTTGCCGAACTGGAAACCTGTGTATATAATATCATTTGTTCTAGTGTCAACAGCTACTACCATACCATCTCCTCCCATCAGGGAAGTCCAAGCCTCTTCTGGTTTATTGGTTGATTTTCCATACCAAACCCCGTTGTCCTGCATTCCTCCATACACATGATAAGGTGTTTTTTCGTCTACCATTACAGAGTAAAACTGGCTAATCGTTAACTGCGTATTTAGATGATCCCATTTTTCTCCACTGCCATAAGAGACATAAAGTCCACCATCAGTGCCTAAAAGGATGTGTTTCGAATCATTTGGGTTAATCCACATAGACTGATGGTCGGAATGCACATTGCCAACGGTATCTGTTCTGGCAAAGGTTTTTCCACCATCCCGGGAAACCAATAAAGGAACACCTAACAAAAACAATTCATCTTCCGATGCTGTACCTACCCTGACCTCTCCGAAATAATAACCATATGAATTGTATAGCCTTTCCAAATTGGATTCATTGACTTTTTTCCAGGATTTGCCCGTATCATCAGACCTGTAAACTTCGGCTCCAATGATGGATGTATTGACTAGATTAGCATTGGCATCCTGGTTATCCCCATGGTAATTGGCAATTTGGACAGGTGTGATTTTACCGTTTTTGATTAATTTCTTGACACTGCCGGCTTCGTATTTTGAGGCGAATCTGTTATTTCTAAGGATTTTTTCAAGTATTTCATCATCCATTTTGAGGACATCTTCAGCTGTCATCTTTTTGAAACTATCCAAATTAAGCTCTTCGGATGTGTTTTGTCTTTGTCTGATTGGCCTGTCAATAGGCTTTTGATTATCCAGTAAAGCATACACGACATCTGGATTGCTTTGGCTAAAGTCAAAACCTATTCTACCTACAAATTCATCAGCAGGAAATCCGTTTGTTATTTTATTCCAAGTATCTCCACCATCCTCGGATCTCCAAATAGCTGATCCTTTTCCATTTCCAGTAAAATCATGGGATTGTCTGAATCTTTCCCAAGTTGCCGCCAAAAGTAAATCCGGATTTTTAGGATGTATCTTGATGTCAATCACACCGGTATTGTCATCAACATAAAGGGTTCTTCTCCATGTTTTTCCACCGTCGATGGTTTTGTAAAGACCCCTTTCTTCATTTTTGGAATAAAGAGAGCCCATTGATCCAACCCATATAATATCCGGATTGGAAGGGTGAATTTGGATTTGTCCGATATGCTGTGAAAAGGGGAGGCCCATAAATAGCCAGCTATTTCCACCATCTGTAGATTTGTATAAACCTGAGCCCGCATAGGTTGACCGGCTTGAATTATTCTCTCCAGTACCTACCCAAATGATGTTATCATCAGAAGGGGCAATTGCCATGTCTCCAATCACCAAAGAGCCTAAATGATCAAATACAGGCTTAAAAGATTGGCCATTGTCCGTTGTTTTCCATACTCCCCCGGAGGCAGCAGCCACATAATAGGTTTTATAATCTTTGCTTACTTCGATATCCACTATCCGGCCGCTCATATTTGTTGGACCGATATTTCTCGCAGGATAATTTCTGAATGTGGAGCTGTTCCGCATTTGCTGGTGCTGTTGGACTGCCTCTTGCATGGCTTTTGAGGAAGTTGCCTTTATTTGTTGGGACTGTCCTTTAGGAATTTGAAATCCCAGCATCAAGGCCAGGGCCCAAAACCCGATTTTTGTTATTTTATTTTGCATATCATGACTCAATTTTGGAGGAATATAAAAATTCGCGGGTAAAATCCGGTTCCTTTTTTGATAGAAAGTGGGAGAATTCTACAATTGCAGATCGTGATTTCCTAAAGGCACTTGGTTTTCAATATAATTATCAATGTAATTCTTCTTGTTATTGGATTGAATTCAGTTAGATAAGATCCTGATAAGTGGAATTATTTGGTTTCAATTTATATCTTTGTTTAAGTCAATCACTTTGAAAAATGGGCAAATATCTCAAATACACCAAAAATTTTTACTTTGTCTTCACGATGTTTTTCATCATCTGGATGATTCTGATTGATTCCAATGATATTGTTTCCCAGTTTAAATTAAGCTCCAAAGTAAAGGAGCTTGAAAAACAAAAAGAATTTTATTTGGAGCGAAAACAAAAAATCCAGGAAGATCGTGAAGAATTGATGAGCAATTCTGAATTGCTCGAGAAATTTGCCAGAGAAAGATATTTGATGAAAAAGAAAACAGAGGATTTGTATGTTGTGGTTGAAGAATAGTTTTTTAGTAGGATTGTTTTTTTTGATAGTAGCGAATGAGGTTTGTGGACAAAGGGTAATAGATGAAGGGAACAGGCCTCCATTGAAGGACAGGCTATATTACGGTGGTAATTTTGCCATGTCTTTCGGTACAATCACCTATATTGATGTATCCCCACTTGTGGGAGCCATGGTTACCAATAAACTGTCAGGTGGCCTTGGGGCGACATACCAATATTTTAACGATAGACGATTTATAGGAGGGAACAGCAGTTTGTACGGTGGCAGGGTTTTCGGTAGGTATAATGTTTTTCCCAATTTTTTTGGACATATAGAATTGGAGAGTCTGAATTTTGACCTATATAATCAAAACACAGACAGGTTTGAAAGGACTTGGGTGCCAGGGTTTTTTCTAGGAGCAGGATACTTTGCACCATTTGGGAATCGAGGGGGAGCAAATTTTACATTCTTGTATAACCTGATCCATGATAACAGAAGGTCTCCTTATAATGAACCTTATGTCATTCGAGTGGGTTTTGTTCTGTAGTCTTTCAAACCCGTAATATAAATGGATTCATTGATCAAAAAACTGAGCAAATCCCACAAGGATTGTCCTGAATGCCCTTCCCCAAAGGTTGTCCATACTTTTTTTGAAAACATTCTAGGCCTACTTTTTCCGGATTTTGCTTCAGAGTTGTTAAAAGAAGAGGATCAGATAGGGGAGAAAATAGAAGAAATCAGACATAAATTGAGCAGGATTCTGATCAGGAACAAACATTTGCATTCTGGTGAAGGGGCTGAAATCGCCAATCAGTTTTTTGAAGGTTTGGAAAGAGTTTATGACCTACTTCAACAAGATGTGCAGGCGATGTTTGATGGAGATCCTGCGGCAAAGTCCAAAACAGAGATTATTAGATGCTATCCTGGTTTTTATGCGGTAGTGGCTTACAGAGTGGCCAATTTACTCCATACTTTGGGAGTGAACTTGATACCCAGGATGATTACAGAATATGCACATAGTAAAACCGGAGTGGATATTCACCCCGGAGCGACTATAGGAGAGCGCTTTTGCATTGATCACGGAACAGGTGTAGTCATTGGTGAAACGACAACCATTGGTAATTGTGTGAAAATCTATCAGGGCGTAACCTTAGGTGCTCTCAGCGTAGAAAAATCAGATGCGGATAAAAAACGTCATCCCACCATTGGAGACTTTGTGGTGATCTATGCTGGGGCAACTATATTAGGAGGCAAAACTTTTATAGGTGAACATTCGACCATAGGAGGCAATGTTTGGTTAACGAAAAGTATTCCTCCAAAGAGTAAGATTTATTACCAGGCAAAAATGTACAATCCTGAATCCGATCAAACTGATACGTACATTATAAAGAACGAAGGATGAAATTAATTGATCTGATAGGCAATACTCCTTTGGTTGAGCTTGCAAGTATCCCGACCAATCCTAATGTGAAAATTTTCTGTAAACTCGAAGGTCAGAATCCGGGAGGAAGTGTTAAAGATAGGGCAGCCTATAACATGATCAAAAAAGCTCTTGAAAGAGGAGAGATCAAACCAGGTGATAAATTAGTGGAGGCGACAAGCGGGAATACAGGTATTGCCCTTGCCATGGTAGCCAATATCCTTGGTTTGGAAATGACCTTGATTATGCCGGATAATTCGACCAGAGAAAGGGTGTTGTCCATGGAGGCATATGGCGCTAATGTGTTATTAACTCCTGCCGAAAAGACAATTGAATATTCCAGGGAATTGGCAGATGAAATGGCTAAGAATGAGGGGTATATTATTTTGGATCAATTCTCCAATCCTGATAATTACATGGCCCATTATTACAGCACAGGGCCAGAAATTTGGAAAGATACACAAGGGCAGGTAACACATTTCGTTTCTGCAATGGGTACCACAGGTACGATCATGGGAGTTTCCAAATACCTAAAGGAACAAAATCGGTATGTTCAGATTGTCGGCACGCAGCCTACTGACGGTTCTAACATACCAGGTATTCGAAGATGGACACCTGAATTTTTACCCAAAATATTTGATCCTGCTCAAGTGGACAGAATAATGGATGTAAGTCAGGCAGAAGCCACCCAAATGACCAGAAGAATGGCCAAAGAAGAAGGCATCTTGGCAGGGATGAGCAGCGGAGGTGCTTTGCATGCAGCTATAGAATTATCTAAGGAAATTGAGGAGGGGTTAATTGTCTGTATTACCTGTGATAGGGGAGATAGGTATCTTTCTTCAGACTTATTTGGGTAAAAAAAAAGGGCGCTGATGTTGCGCCCTTAAAAAAAATTAAAACTTGATATAATTGGTGATCAATTGAACGCTGAGCTGATTGTTCCCCTTGCTTGGATCAGCAAAGCCTCTGATCATAAGTGTGTAAACCCTATTCCCCCTCAAATCAATTTCATTGACTTCGACCAGCTTTTCACCGCTGATTTTTGATTTTACGGTAACTTTGACTTTTGCTTTTTCCATTTTCAAAAACTCTGTCACCTCAAGGTAAGGATTACTGTTTCCGAAAGGCAGTGATTCATCATTGATCAGCACTTCGAGTTCTCCTGCATCAGGAGATAAGTGTGCCAATCGAACCATTGCATGGTCTCCATCGGGGTCTTCCCAGCTATCCTCTATTTGTAAGACTTCCAAATCAGCCACTTCATTTACAATAAACAGGGTGTAAATTTTATCTTTTTCAAAAGTATGTTCAGTTTCCAATAAGGTATTGGAAGCATTGTGTGGATTGAATTTAAGCGTTCTGTCAGCAGCAAAAAACTGACTGTAGGGAAATGATTGGCTGTAAGCCAAAGGACTATTGGTGATCCTTCTGGATTCCGTATAAATGTCCAGTTCAGGAGCGTTAGGGGAACCATGGTAAATGCTGACAAAGGCAGTGTCGGGGACGGGACCTTCATCATTATTATCCAAGCAGGAGAATAATGTCAAAAGAGGGATCAACGCCAATAAGCTTATCCAGATTCTGAATCCCATCATGTGATTACTGTTGATTTTCATAAAATAGTTGGTTTAGTATTCTATTAAAAAGACGTTTCTTTCAGGGTAAGTGCTACAAAAGGCAAAAAAAATCCTCAACATTTTTTGTTGAGGATTTAAGTTTATACTTGATCAGGTTCAGGATGCACCCAAGGGCCTCGATAAGGCCTTCTCAATTTTGCGGTAGCTTCAGGGTCGTTTTTTATGATCATTTGTTTGGGGTCATAGATTACTGGTCTGCCCAGATCCATGGCGATATTAGCAAGGATACAGGAAGCGGTAGAAATATGCCCCTCTTCAATATCCGCTACAGGCAGTTTACCAGAATTGATGGACTCAATCAGATTTTTCATTTGTCTCCTTGTTGCTGGAGCGGCATTCAGTTCAATTCTGTCTTCTTTAAGGTCTTCTGGATATTGTTCCCTTTCATATAAAACATCGAAAAGGATTTTATCTCCTTCGCCATTTGGAAAGTATTCTGCTTTCATAGTACTGCCGGCCAACATTCCCTTTTCACCAAAAATTTTGAATCCCCATGGATATTCAGGGTCAACAGGATTCCCCCACGTCCTGTGCTGCCAAACCACATTCAATTCATCGAATTCAAAAATGGCTGTTTGTGTATCTGCAATATTTGATTTTCCCTCTTTTTGAACATATATGCCCCCTGTCGCCGTGATTTTTCTTGGCCAACCCAAGCCCAATAACCACCGGACACAATCCAGCATGTGCACGCACATATCTCCGGTTATTCCATTGCCATATTCCATGAATGTTCTCCACCATCTGGTATGGGGAAGTCCATCGTAAGGTCTAAGCGGAGCAGGGCCTGTCCACATCTCATAATCCAAAAAATCTGGCACATCTTGCTCTGGTGGGTTGCCATTAGCTCTCATATGGTAGTAACAACATATTTCCACATGCGAGATTTTGCCCAATTTCCCGCTTTCCAGGATTTGCTTTTTGGCATCAACCAAGTGAGGGGTACTTCTTCTTTGCACACCTACCTGCACCATTTTGTTATATTTTCTGGCAGCCGCCAAAACGGCTTCTCCCTCTATGACATCTACAGAAATTGGTTTTTGCAAATAAACATGGGATCCAGCCTTGATAGCGGCGATCGCTTGCAGTGCATGCCAATGATCAGGTGAACCTATGACAGTGATATCCAGCTGGTGGTTTTTGAGCAGTTCTCGATAATCTTTATATAATTTAGGAGTCTTGCCTGATTTGCTTCTGCTTTTGACAAGTTCTCCCGCTTCTTTCAGTATTTTGCTATCTACGTCACAGAGGGCGACTACATTGCATTCAGTTATTTGCATAAGTCTAAATAAGTCGCTCTTGCCGTACCAGCCAGAACCGATAAGGGCAACTTGAAGTGGTTTCTCTGTTTTGATGAAATCCATACTCATCAGGCCCATACTGGCTAAAGCCAGGGTGGCGCTACTGCCTTTTAGAAATTGTCTCCTGTTTAAGGAAGGGGGAGTCATAGCTTTTGGGTTTAATAGGTTTTGACAATATTATCCCTCACAATTTACAAAAAGGTCAAAATCAATCAAATCTGTTTTGATGGATGGTATAATAATAGCCTTTGAAAAATTCCGGAAAGATTTTATGGTTTAATTCCTAATTGATCATGAAAAGGAGACCCCAAACCTTTCGCCGAGGTTTTTTAGGTCTTCAACAACGGGAGCTAATAGAGGGATTCCTGATTTTTTTCTTTCTGCCTCGAGCTCTCTTTCTGGATCTCCTGGAATAATAACTTTTTCATGACCAGGTGTGGTCTCGGCTTTTCTGAATCTTTCTATCCAATTGTCCATGTGTGATTTGAATTCGTCTGCAGGTCTAAAAGCATCAACTCTCATGGCTCCAAAGAAATGACCGATACCCTCTCCTACCGGATTTGGATCAGGATCTAGAAATGCTACAAATGGTGGAACCCATGGTCCATAGTTTGCGCCAGACAAGACAGCAGAAAAAATGTCTACGATTGCACCAAGGGCATATCCTTTATGGGATCCGTGTTCCCGGTCACCTCCTAATGGAAGTAAAGCACCACCTTTTTTGACTCCATTGGAATCTGCGGTTGGATGTCCTTCTTTATCCTGTACCCAACCTAATGGAGCGTCTAGATTTTTTCTTTGTAGTATTTCCAATTTTCCGTTTGCCGCTGTAGTGGTTGCCATATCAGCAACAAATGGAGGTTGTTTGTCTGCCGGTATAGCTACAGAAATGGGATTTGTTCCTAGAAGTCGTTCTTTTGAAAATGTTGGGCTGACCAGTGGGCTGGCATTGGTGAGTGAGATGCCAATCATGTCATGTTCCAAAGCCATCATGGCATGGTAACCGGCAATGCCATAGTGGTTGGAATGTTTTACCGAAACCCATCCAGTTCCGGCATTTTTTGCCTTATCGATAGCTACTTGCATCGCATAGGGAGCCACCACTAGGCCAAGTCCACCGTCTCCGTCCACCACTGCGGTACTAGGAGTTTCATGGACAATTTTTATCTGAGGGATAGGGTTGATCCTTCCCTTTTCCCAGAGTCTTACATATCCGGAAAGTCTGGCCACACCATGTGAATCCACTCCTCTAAGATCCGCAGAAAGCAGTACATCCGCAGCGAGAAGGGCATCCTTCTCAGGACATCCAATCTGCATTAAAATTCCTTTTGTGAATTCGAATAATTGGTTGTAGGAGAAAATCATGGTATGGTCCAATAAGTAATGTGAATTATTTGTCGTCTACCTGCTTTGCAAAGCCGCAAGAGAATGTTTTCCCATCAATTGGGCAATAGCACCTTCTTTGAGTGCGTAGTTAGAGCAGATCAGGGTCTCTACAGGTATTAATTTCAGAATGTATTCAATCAGACAGGACGCTACAACAATCATGTCCACTCTCATTGGAATCATACCTGGTATTTGAAGTCTTTGCTCTTTATTCAAGGTTAATAGTTTTCCTGCAATTACCTCAAATTCTGCTCTGGGAAGTTGAAATACCTGTTGACTTCTTGATTTTTTCTGATGTAGTGACTCAAAATAAATGTCTGTAAGGGTATCAAAAGTTCCCGAAGATCCGACCAAACAGGTTGGATTGAAAGTTTTGATCGCCATAGCCAATTCCAGAAGCTTATCTTCAAGGTAGCTGGTAAGGTTTTCGACCTCTTCCCTTAAAATAGGGTCATGGTAGTGAAATAAATCCAGCATCCGTTGTCCGCCTATTTCAAAACTACGTTTCCATAAAGCCTCATGTTGGTTTCCAATGATAAATTCCACCGAACCACCCCCAATGTCCATCATTAGGCAGATTTCATCCCTAAGTGAACCACTGAATCGTATACCTTCATATATCATTTGCGCTTCCTGATCACCGTCAATCACATTGACAGAAATATGGAATTGTTCTTGGATTTTGGAAACAAATTCATGTCCGATGTCAGCATTGCGGACAGCACTTGTGGCAAAAGCAAAAATTTTAGTAATTCCTTCGCCGTCGATAAGGTTCTTGAAATGTTGAAGCGTATGGAATGCTCTTTTTTGTGCCTCGGGATGAATGGTATTATGACTAATTCCCCCTTGTCCTATTTTAACTGGAATTTTTTCCTTATACAAAGTCTCAAACTTATCTTCATATAATTCAACCAACAACAAATGAAAAGTGTTGGTGCCCATGTCAATAATTGCTGCTTTATTCGGAGCCATGCCAAGCTAAATTTTTGTTGTGCGAATATAGAAAGTTTATCGTAAAAGCATTGACTACTCTGTTTTTAATCTCAGAGTTTTGATTTTATGGCATCTTCATCAAGTTTTATTTTCTAGCTAAACCGCCCCTCTTTATATTTGGACGAACCAAAAGATTAGATAGATATGAAAAGCAATATAAAAGGTGTTTACACGCTGCCCAGCAATAAGGAAAAAATCGAACTGCTGAAGAAGAAAAATGAGGAAGCACTTTTGGGTGGTGGGGAAAACAGGATTGCTGCTCAACATAAAAAAGGAAAGCTAACTGCAAGAGAACGTATTCATCTTTTGATTGATGAAGGTACTTTTCAGGAAATAGACAAATTTGTCATGCATAGAGCTAAGGATTTTGGTCTTGACAAAGAATATTACCTTGGAGACGGCGTAATAACAGGTTATGGTGAAGTGAATGGTAGGTTGGTTTATGTGTATTCCCAAGATTTTACAGTTTTTGGTGGCTCACTTTCAGAAACCCATGCAGAAAAAATCTGTAAAATCATGGACTTGGCCATGAAAAACGGTGCTCCGGTGATAGGATTGAACGATTCCGGAGGTGCCCGTATCCAGGAAGGCGTGGTGTCTTTGGGTGGTTATGCGGATATTTTCTATAGAAATACCCTAGCATCCGGTGTGGTGCCCCAGATTTCTGCTATCATGGGACCATCTGCGGGTGGGGCTGTTTATTCCCCAGCCATTACGGATTTTATCCTGATGGTGGAAAACACTTCCTATATGTTTGTTACAGGCCCAAATGTGGTCAAAACCGTTACCCAAGAGACTGTTACTGCAGAAGAATTAGGAGGAGCCAGCACCCATAGTACTAAAAGTGGCGTAACCCATTTTGCTTGTGCCAACGAACTCGAATGTATCAATCATATCAAGAAACTGCTCAGTTATGTTCCTCAAAACTGTGAGGATGAGGCGCCTGTCTATGAATATGAGATGAAGGATGATGAGTCCAGGGAAATTCTAAATAATATCATTCCTGACAATCCCAATCATCCCTACGATATGCGTGAGGTGATTGACGGTATTGTGGATGAAGGTTCTTTCTTTGAAGTACACAAAAACTATGCAGACAATATCGTTGTAGGTTTTGCGCGCCTTGCAGGAAGAAGCATTGGCATAGTAGGCAATCAGCCACAATCTCTTGCAGGAGTACTGGATAACCATGCCTCGATCAAAGCAGCCAGATTTGTACGTTTTTGTGATTCTTTCAATGTTCCTTTGCTGGTGTTGGTGGATGTTCCAGGTTTCTTGCCTGGTACCGATCAGGAGTGGAATGGTATAATCGTCAATGGAGCCAAATTGTTGTATGCCTTCTCTGAAGCTACTGTGCCAAGGGTAACTGTTATTACAAGGAAGGCTTATGGTGGTGCATACGACGTGATGAACTCCAAGCATATTGGGGCCGATCTGAACTTTGCTTGGCCAACAGCTGAAATTGCCGTGATGGGTGCCAAAGGTGCTGCCGAGATCATCTTTAAGAGAGAGATTGCCGAAGCTGAAAATCCGGAGGAGAAATTGCAGGAAAAAATTGATGAGTACACTGCTAAGTTTGCCAATCCTTACCGTGCAGCCCACAGAGGTTTTGTGGATGAAGTCATCATGCCTTCCGAAACCCGCGAAAAACTGATCCGTGCCTACAAAATGCTGGAAAATAAGGTAGATAAACTGCCTAGGAAGAAGCATGGGAATATTCCTCTTTAAACTTCAAATTCCAAGATCCAAATTCCAAATTCAAACTTCAATACCAAAATGTCAGAATCAACGGATTTTCTATATAAATACCTCAACAACCCTTCTCCAACTGGATTTGAGGCATCCGGTCAGCAGATTTGGCTGGATTACGTAAAACCCTTTGTTCACACCTATTTTACCGATCACTACGGAACTGCCGTTGGGGTGATCAATCCAGAACATCCCTACAAAGTAGTCATAGAAGCCCATGCGGATGAAATTTCCTGGTTTGTAAATTACATCAATGCTGACGGATACATTTATGTCAGGAGAAACGGTGGTTCTGACCATATGATAGCCCCATCCATGAGGGTAAATATCCATACTGATAAGGGTATTGTGCCAGGGGTATTTGGATGGCCGGCGATTCATGTAAGAAAAGAAGGGAAAGAAGAATCCCCTACCTTGGATAATATCTTTATTGATGTTGGCGCAAGAAACAAAGAGGAAGTGGAGGCTTTGGGCATCCACGTCGGTTGTGTGATTACCTTCAAAGATGAACTACAGGAGTTGAATGGTAAGTTTTATTCAGGAAGGGCTTTGGATAACCGTATCGGAGGTTATATGATCGCAGAAGTAGCCAGAAAAATTAAAGGGGCTGGAGTGATATTGCCATTTGCTTTGTATGTGGTCAATGCCGTACAGGAAGAAATCGGCTTAAGGGGAGCAGAGATGATTGCGGCCCGTATCAAACCTAATGTGGCCATCATCACCGATGTATGTCACGATACCACCGCTCCTATGTACAGCAAAATCAGCAGTGGGGATCAGACAGCAGGAAAAGGTCCGGTACTTACCTATGGAGCTGCGGTGCATAAAAAATTGTTGGACCTGATCATCGCCTCGGCCAAGAAAAATGATATCCCTTTCCAAAGAGCTGCTGCCTCTCGAAGTACAGGTACTGATACTGATGCTTTTGCCTATTCTAACGAAGGGGTTCCTTCCGCTTTGATTTCTCTGCCTTTGAAATACATGCATACCACAGTAGAAACTGCCAGTAAGGAAGATATCAATAATGTGATTGAATTGATGTATAAGTTTTTGGTGGAGTTTGACCCGGGGTTTGATTTTAGATATATTAAATAATGGTTATCCGTAAATGAGTAAAAAGTTAAAAAAATTAATATTTGATTTTGATTAAGTATGGGTTATTTTGAACGTTTTGTTATACATAATTTATAATCCTTAATTCCACATTCACTGCGGAATTCTTTGGAAATGGAATGTTTTCATCTCAACCGACTTGAACTTAAAAGATAAGTTGCCTGTTTTCGGATATTTTATGACTAATTTCAAAAATCTTAAGTATGTTTAAGAAAACAAAAACAATTTGAAATTCGAAAAAATCAATCTGTGAAATTTAAAAATTGAAAATATGCATCAAGTTTTTCCATATTTCCTTGGTCAAATACTTCCAAACAACAAATTTTCCCATCTCTGAAAAATCCGAGGATTGGAAAAAATTCGTGCTGATTCAAAAAGGGAGCTAGATCAGTTTCAAGGATTTCAACCCGATCAAAAGAAAGAATACTCTGTATGGAAAATCTTATTTCCCTCTCTTCGATTTTTTTGTTTCTAAATATTAACATTCCCTTTTTAGATCTCGATGAAAAATATTCTTTTAGATATTCATTCAATTCTTCAAAACAATTGAAACAGGAACTGGAAGGTAGGACCAAAATCAATCCATCTTTCATTTTAGTTGATCCTGGGAGTTCCAATACTTCATAAAAACGATTCTTATTCATGTCCTGATTCACTAGTTCACGCAAAGTTTTGACCTCTGAATCAACATTAAGATCAACTTCTCTTTTAGAAGAAGTACATCCGGTTAAAAATATCAAAATGAATATGATTCTATTTTTCATCAAAAAGCAATATTATGGGGTTATCACCGTCTTTCACCTGAAAAAGGGTCTGGTACTCTCCTAAAACGCTTGATTCAGCTGGAATAATCATATAAGCACTATTATTACCTACGGAACCAAATGTTATTTCTTCATCCAAATTAAAAGTCACTTGTTGATTTTGATATTCAAATGAGATTTTTCTTCCTGACTTTAACTCCTTCTTTGACTTATCATAAATTGAGACAAAAGAACGACCTTGATTAAAAAATCTAAACAAAAGATTGTCTTTCAATTCAACTATATTTCCAATATTAAATGATTTTTCCGTGGAATTTATATGTTGGAAAACTTCAACTATTGAAGAATATCCTTGACCCACAAGATCCTCTTCCAAAATCTTCTTATCTCCAAAATCAATGTAGAATTTCGGGATTACGTAAAAATTTTCATTAATATTATAAATAGTATCATTAAACGAATTGACAAAATTAAAACCTTCTGGTGATTGGGAGAAAAAGTCATGCCTAAGTACGTGTAGATATCTAGATTTCTCTGGATTAAACTCTAACTTTTTGCTTGTTAATTTATATCCAGTAGCAAAACTTTCTCCAGAGAGATAGAACAGTGAAAAATTATCTAAGATTTCTACATAACCAGGAGTACCTATAATTCCTTCCTTAAAACGCTCTATCCCGAGTAGTTGATAACCAATTGTATAAGAAATTTCTAGATTTAAATCATATGTAAACTGAAATATCCTAGATTTATTTGAATCATAAATCCAGATTCTTTCTTGTTCAGGCAATAAAACAACGTCTGTTAAATTCACAAATTCATCAGGCCCTCCTTTTCCTTTTGATAGCTTCGATAAAAAATTTCCACTCATATCAAATTTAAAAACTGTATTTCCCCCCTTTAATAAAAATTACATCCCTATTACGATCTAAAAGAACCTTATTTACATAATCCACCAAAGAAGTATCAGACGACTCAAGTTTTATAATTTCAAGAAGATTGTATTTTTCGGAAAGATTTAAAATGGACTCTTCAGCAGGAGTTTCTTGATGAATTGTCTTAATATCGAATTCAACTTTTTCCTTTGGAGGATTAGAACAAGCCAAAATGAAGCATAGACATAAAGATGGGACTATAAATCTTTTCATAAATTAAGTTTTATTTTAGTAAAAATAATGGGGAGAATGTGATTGAAATAATCAAACTCCCCATTTCTATTTTTGATTAAGTTACTGTTGTGATCCCCCACCACAAACTGCCGCATAACATGCTGAAGCATCCTGATTAGCACAGCAATACCTCGTTCCTGAAGAATTTCCCATCAATGGTCCACAAACATCGGGAAGTTGCTGTTGTGAGATACCTTTGGTAAAGGTATTACTAAAGAAAAAATCTTTCTCACTACTTGTGCTAGATAGTTCCATGGCGAACAAACCAAGATAGAAAACACCTAACAATCCTGTCAGTTTCATTAAATTTTTTTCATAAAATTTTAGTTAAGAATTAAACATATCTAATATTAAAGCATAAAAGTTAAAATACAAAATATTCGTTATATCGAGAAATATAAAAAACTAAAAAAATATTACCTGTACTATGAAGAAAAACAATATATAATTTTGAAATAACAAAAATCTTTTTTTTGAAATTATTTTTATAGTAATTAATGACAGAAAAAATATAATTTTATATTTATTTTTTTTAAAATATGCAAGTTTCTTTCAAGATTAATGTCCATATTATTTTTTAATTTCATGAATTCAATGAACAAATCACCATGCCCCAATTCATAGACCAACTCAATCGTAGCATTTCCCTCCCCCTCCCACCAAAGCTGATTGTCTCTCTAGTACCATCGCAGACTGAGCTTTTAGTAGATTTGGGTTTGAGGGATAGGGTTAAAGGTGTTACCAAATTCTGTGTACATCCAAAAGGGCTGAAGAAAGAAAAGATAATCATAGGAGGAACCAAAAACTTTCATTTTGATAAGATAGATGCGCTGCAACCAGACTTGATTATCGGAAACAAAGAGGAAAATTATCAGGAGGGCATTGAACGCTTGTCGGAAAAATACCCTGTTTGGATGAGTGATATCTATACCTTAGAGGATGCATTTGGGATGATGTTGGGTATAGGGGCCATAACGGGGACTGCTGAAAAAGCAGCTATTTTGATTCAGCAGATCAGGCAGGATATGGATGCTTTGGTCAACATACGCAATGGGACAGCTGTGTATCTGATCTGGAAAGATCCCTTGATGGGAGTGGGGCCGCAAACCTTCATCCATGACATGCTGGGAAGGGCTGGTTTTGAGAACGTGATTTCCAAACCCCGTTATCCAGAAATAACAATAGAGGAACTGAAGACATTATCTCCTAATTTTTTATTTTTGAGTTCAGAGCCCTATCCTTTTAAGGAGAAACATGTGAAAGAGTTCTCATCCTTGTTGCCGAACACTAGAGTTCTGGTAGTAGATGGGGAGATGTTTTCATGGTATGGGAGTAGATTATCTTTGGCCAGAGCTTATTTTTTGGATTTGGCCTTAAGGCTAACCTCTTAAATAAATCCTGACCGTTTGTAAAATTATACATCATCCTAGCGGACTTTTTTAAAAATTTTAATTAACTTTTGGCCTTCAAAAATTTATAAATACCCCAAATACCATGAAGCAACAAAGAAGGAACTTCTTGAAAAAACTTGGAGCGACAGGGGCAGTAGCCGCCTTAAGTCCTCTTGCTCTCAGTGGAGAAGCAAAAGCCAAAAATATAATAGAAAGAGATCAGCCAATCTCGCCTGCAAATGATTCGACCATTAAATTAGCTTTAATAGGTGCCGGGATTATGGGTATTGAGGATACCAATACAGCGCTTAGGCATTCTAATGTTGAATTGGTAGCTGTATGTGATTTATATAAAGGCAGGTTGGATTCAGCAAAGGAACGTTGGGGCAATCATCTTTTTGTTACCCAAGATCATACAGAACTTCTTAAAAGAAGGGATATTGATGCCGTCATTATTGCCACTTCTGACCATTGGCATAAGCAGATCAGTATAGATGCGCTCAATGCCGGCAAACATGTGTATTGTGAAAAGCCTATGGTCCACTCCGTAAAAGAAGGAATGGATGTCATCAATGCCTGGAAGAAGTCAGGAAAAGTGATGGTTGTGGGTAGTCAAGGGGTATCTTCATTGGGAAATGAAAAAGCAAAAGAACTGTTAGCGGAGGGTGCTATTGGGGACATTGTCTATGCGGAAGGTTTTTGGGCGAGGATGTCACCTGAAGGTGCCTGGCAATATGCGATCCCAAAAGATGGGAATGAGCAGACTGTTGATTGGAAAAAATATATTTCCAATACCAATAAAAAAGATTGGGATCCATTGAGATTTTTCCGTTGGAGAAATTACTTGGATTATGGAACAGGGATGTCAGGTGATCTTTTTGTCCATTTGTTTTCAAGTTTACATTTTATTACCGATTCCCTTGGTCCAAACAAAATATCGGCAATGGGCGGATTGAGGTATTGGAAAGATGGAAGAGAGGTTCCGGATGTGTTATTGGGAACTTTTGATTATCCTGAAACTCCTCAGCACTCGGGCTTCAACTTGTCTCTAAGATGTAATTTTGTGGATGGTACAAGTGGAACCACCTATTTGAGAATTGTCGGGACAAAAGGATCTATGGATGTAAAATGGGAGGAAGTCGTAGTGAAGATGAATCAGACAATGACTTCAGATGATCCATTTTTACAGGAACAGGCAAGATTGAGAGGTGAAACCGAAACTAGGGCCACCATCTTACCTCCAAAAGAATTGGTGTTCACAGCACAGAGAAATTGGAAGGGGGCTCATTATGATCATTTTGGTAACTGGTTCACGGCCATTAGGACAGGAGGTACAGTAGCTGAAGATCCTGTTTTTGGGTTCCGTGCAGCTGCTCCAGCTTTATTGTGTAACGATAGTTATTTCCAAAATAAATTCATCAATTGGGATCCTGTAAACATGAAATTGATATGAGGATGAAAAACAAAATAGCATGGGCATTGGCTTTGCCTTTTTTGATCTTGTCCTGTAGTCCTGAAAAAACTGAAGTAGAAGAGGAGATAGTGGAGGAAATTGTTTTACCCGACAATTCCTTGACTGAAGATGAGAAGGCATTAGGCTGGATGTTATTGTTTGATGGAGAGGATCCTGCCGGTTGGAGGGCTTTTAATGGAACAGATTTTCCTGAAGGTTGGATCGTTGAAGATGGAGCATTGAAAGCCTTGGGGACAGGCGGGGATATCGGAGGAGATATCGTCTTTGCCCCTATGGACTTTGAGCAATTCGAGCTAGAATTTACCTGGAAGATTGCCCCCGGAGGGAATAGCGGGGTCTTTTATCATGTAGTAGAGGATCCAAAATATAAAGCTCCTTATGAGACAGGTCCTGAATATCAGGTCATAGACCAACTTGGTTTTGAAAGTCCGCTTGAAGACTGGCAATCTATTGCATCAGATTATGCGATGTATCCTGGAGATGTGGAAGGAGTGGTGAAGTCAGCAGGAGAATGGAATGTTTCTAAGATTATATTCAGAAATGATGGTGCCAGCTATTGGTTGAATGGAAAAAAGACCTTGGAGTTTGTACCTTATTCAGAGGATTGGACAGCTAGAAGGAATAGCGGTAAATGGGATGATTTTCCTGATTATGCTATTGCCAAAAGAGGATTGATTTCACTTCAGGATCATGGCAGCGAAGCTTGGTTTAAAAACATTAAAATAAGACCCCTATGAAAAAAAGATGGATTATTGCTTTTGCGCTGAGCATATCAGCAGCGCTTTTCTCTTGTCAGCAGAATAATGAGATTTCTCTGTTTAACGGAAAGGATCTGAGTGGATGGATTATATATGGAACGGAGAAGTGGTATGTGGAAGACGGTCTGTTGGTTTCGGAAAGTGGGCCGGATAAGGATTATGGTTATCTGGGTACTGATAAGCACTACAAAAACTTTGAAGTGGATTTGGAATTTAAGCAGGAAGCAGATGGAAACAGTGGTGTATTTATAAGATCTACTGTAGATGGGACAAAAGTTTCCGGCTGGCAGGTTGAAGTGGCCCCTCCAGGACATGATACTGGAGGTATATATGAGTCATATGGTAGGGGATGGTTGATCAAACCAGATAAAGAAAAGGACAGTGCCCTGAAATATGGGGATTGGAACAAGATGAAGATTATAGTAAATGGAGACAGGGTGGTGTCTTATCTCAACGGCGTAGAGATGGTTGATTTTACTGATGAGAAAATTGGTCAAGGAGAAGGAGGTATTTTACTTCAGATCCACGATGGTGGGGGAATTAAAGTTTACTGGAGAAATATTGTCTTACGACCTTTATAATTTATTTGATGCGACTTTATCCTGGCCGATCAATGGCCAGGATATTTTTTTATAAAATTTCAAACTGACAGTCAGTGATTTTAGTCATATTATAAAATTTATTTTTATCCGTATTTTGGTAATTAGAAAAACCTTCTCACCTTTGCAATCCCAAACGGGGAAAACAAACTTGAAAATAACGAACTGAGAAAATATTTTTCAAAGTTTTTATTGCGAAAAGCAAAAAGCTTATTACCTTTGCACTCCTGTTCGGAAGGAACGGAAAAAAAAGATGATGGCCTTAGGGTCAGCGATACTGTCTGAAGGGGCGGTAAAAGTTCTTTGAAGTGATGGATACGAAACGACAAGAAACCATTGGTCTTAAGACCTGTGGGAATAAAAAAAACCTGTAGATACAGAATCAAGGTCAGCCAGTGATGGCTGGCCAGAAAAAACTTTACAATGGAGAGTTTGATCCTGGCTCAGGATGAACGCTAGCGGCAGGCCTAATACATGCAAGTCGTACGGTAGACGATCTTTCGGGATTGTTGAGAGTGGCGCACGGGTGCGTAACGCGTATGCAACCTACCTTATACTGAGGGATAGCCCGGGGAAACCCGGATTAATACCTCATGGTACGAAGACATGGCATCATGTTTTTGTTAAAGATTTATCGGTATAAGATGGGCATGCGTAGGATTAGCTAGTTGGTAGGGTAACGGCCTACCAAGGCGACGATCCTTAGGGGTTCTGAGAGGAAGGTCCCCCAC
>NZ_JBHLWI010000040.1:0-130499 GCF_042432905.1 Fontibacter flavus
AGCGAGGAACGAGCGAAGAATCTCCCATAGTTTAGGAGATTCTTCGGCTTCGCAGGCTGCGCCTCAGAATGACGTAGTAAAAAGATGTCTTTGCCTTTCTGTAAATGCCAAATTTTAAAATCTCGAAGTGACAAGGATAACTTCAAGACAGTAAGAATTCATTAATCCATGGATAGCTGATTGCTTTTTTTGCTGTCATTTTGCTGCCGATAGGATGAGCCCCTGGTTCAATGATTACTGCTATTGGAACGGATAGCCCCTCTACTTTTAGGAGAGGGGTTGAGGTGAGGTAAAGAGTAATGTCCGGCTTCTGGATAAGCAGGATAGCCGTAAAAAATTGTATTTTATGAAGGGGTCTTTGTTTTCTTAGAAAAATACAATGGTTTCTTGGATTTTGTCGTTTTAACGGAGTATCTACGGGGAGTGTATACCGTATCCATAGGGGAAGTATAGGGGAAATACGGCTTTAATGTGAGGTTTTGGGCATTTTTAATTGTATTTTATTGAAATAAATATGAATATTTTAATTTTTAAGATTTGAATCGTAAGACATTTGCATCAGTTAAAAATTCTGATTGGTCATATTAGGGTCTAAAATTAATAAGTTTTTCGTTTGTTTTTCCTCTTCTGTATTTTCTGGTTTGGATTTGAATTTAATAGGTTTTTGAAAAATACCCTGAATAAGGGATTTTATAAGAAGAGGAGAATGGGTAGGTTTGGGCATTAAATGAACATTACAAAAAAAGTAAATGAATAGTAGATGGTTTTTAAGTATATTATCTGTCAATACAGAACAATAAAAATGTATTTCATGCGCAAAATGAGCAAACGATATACTTAATTGTTGTATTGGTTATCAAAATAAGGTTTTTAGTTTCTTCAGTTATGTGTTAACATTGCGGTCGGATAAACAACAGGATTTGATTGGACTCCTGTTTGTTTTTAAACGTTAACCATAGCCACAATTTTTTGGTGCGTAACCTACGCCCAAGAATAATCCCAAACAACGACAGCTAAGTCACCTCCTGCCAGTATGCTATGACTATAAAATACTTTCAGGATGGGACTGAAAGGGCGAAGCTCTGTAGAATTTTGAATGAAAAATGAGGAATTGGGAGTTTCGTGAGTCAGGGTGTCTTGTTGTGTTGGAGATTTGAATTTTTTGAACCACGAATTTCACAAATTCTTCTGGTTTTTAATGATGTAAAAAGTTTTGAAGTCATTAGCATAATTAAAGCATCAAGAGGAAAAAGAATTAGGCGCGAAGCTTGCGAATTGTCACGAAGGTATGCTGACGTTAGGAATTCCAAGATGAACTTGTACAACAAATGAGCTTTAAGTTCAATAATCAACAGTCCAGCGCTTCAAGCACAGGTGAAATGAGGGATAATTAGTAGATCTTCCTTTACCGCATAGACACATGAGATCACATAGAACAGCTGCGCGAGTAGGTTTTTTTGAACCACTAATTACACGCCTGTCTACTGCCAGGCAGGAATTTCACAAATTCTTCTGGTTTTTAATGAGGTAAAAAGTTTTGAAGTCATTAGCTTAATTGAAGCATCAAGAGGAAAAAGAATTAGGCGCAAGGCTTCCGAATTTTCACGAATTCCAAGATGAACTTGAAAAAGATATGAGCTTTAATTTCAATAATCAACAGTCCAGCGCTGTAAGCGCAGTACAATAGAAACCGACAATTATAAGCGACTTTTCCTCAGAAAACCCGTAACTTGAAATAAATCCCAATACTAAACATGTTTCATTTGAAACAAGTATATTGGTGTAAAACGAAAACCTGAAAAATATTTGATATAGAAAACAAGGCCAAAATACTTGAAGATTTATTGAAATTGACGCCATTGGAGAAGGCCAGTATTATTGATGTACTTTTGAAAAGTCTTGTTGAGCCTGATGTTGCGATATGTAGACTTTGGGCGGAGGAAGTAGAAAGCCGGATTGATGGTTTTGAAAGTGGGGAGATAAAAAGTATACCCTTGGATGAGTTTTTTGAAAGAAATTAATTTAAAGAAGCATTTTAATTATTAAACATACTTTTTAAATTAAACCATTAAAGCCAAGATTAAATAACAAAACCAGTCCTGTGAAGTGAATAATTTAAATTTAAACAGCAAATTGTCCGGTTTTTCTTCGGTTCTATTTTGGGATGTGGACCGAAAATCTCTTGATATTATTCAATCAAAAAAGTTGATCATTGAACGTGTTTTGGAATATGGTCTTATGGAAGATTGGAAATTGCTTCGGAAGATTTATGGATTGGATGAAATTAAGAATGTTGCCCAGAATATAAGGTCAATTGATGATGTTACTTTATCGTTTTTGTGTCATTTTTTTGACTTGAAGAAAACTGATTTTAGATGTTATACGAGAAAGCAGTCAATTCCGAGCTTTTGGGGATTTTGAAGGGACTCATGAGCCAGCAATTATTTAATGAATTTACCTTAGTAGGTGGTACTTCTTTGGCATTACAGATTGGTCATAGGAATTCAATAGATATAGATTTGTTTGGCGATTGCGAATTAAATGAGTTGGAGATAACTACCTTTTTGGATAAACTTGGACGGGTTAAAATACTTAAAAAAAGCAGAAATATTCTAATTTATAGTGTAAATGGGATAAAGGTTGATTTTGAAAATTACCCATATCCCTTATTAAAATCTCCAATTTTAGAAGGTAAAATTCGGTTGGCATCGAAGGAGGATATTGGTGCAATGAAGTTAAATGCAATTGCAGGAAGAGGAAGCAAAAAAGATTTTATAGATCTATTTTTTCTGCTAAAAGAATTTCCTTTAAAGAAATTGATGGAATATTTCAGGTTGAAATATCCTGACGGGTCAGACTTTTTAGTAATGAAAAGTCTGACATTTTTTGATGATGCTGAATCGGATGATATGCCTTATATGTTAAAGGATATTTCTTGGGAAACCGTTAAGTCAGAAATATTAAAAAAGGTAAAAGATTTGTATTAAAAGTATGCCTTCTTTCCATGGCTTGTATCTTGAGACAGAGATTCCTAACTGAACATATTTTGTTCAAAAAGTTCAAAAGTTCACTTGAACATAAACACTGAACAATTGAACACGGAACCTACTTTGTTCAATCCGCCACGGCGGACAAGTCGTTCATAGTTTTACGAATCTTATAAAGTACACTTGAACCCTTAACTCCTTTCACCTTTAACCTCGTCTCTTCATATTTCTGACAACCAGACAACTCGACAACAGGCAAGATTCCAACTTTTGCCTTTTACTCCCGAAATTCTTCGGGACAAGTTTTTGCCTTGTTTAAATCAACAAGATGCCATGCATAGAGAAAAATACCTTAAATCAACTTATGGCAAGAGATATTTGAAGAACAGATTGAAAAACTTCCTATTAGAATAGTATTTCACAGGGTAGCCGAGGGTTTCGAGAGGGGTGGGAATAAGGAATTTATTAATTTTCTTTACATTGCAAAAGGCTCAAATGGCGAAGTAAGGTCTCAAGGTTACAGGGACTTTGATGCAGATTTTATCAATCAAGAAGAACTTAATGAAATTTTAAAAATGACCGAATCAATTAAGTTTAAAATAAATGGATTGATTTTCAGGTTAAAAAACAGTGATGGAAAAGGTTACAAGAACTATAAAAAGTAATGGTTAGTAATAAAACCCATATTAGACATTTAACCCTTAACAATTAACGCTTAACTCTTAACGATTAACACTTAACGATTAACACTCACCACTCATCACTCAAAAGATGCTCATAAAAAAACTCAAACTTTTCCTACTCCCCATTCTCCTTCTGCTCTTGAACCTCGCCAGCTGCGTGCCCAACAAACGCATCATCTACATGCAGGAAAGGGATGCCGCAGAGAGCCCGCTCAAGTACGCCTCGGAAATGATGCCTTATGATGTAGAGGAGTACAAACTCCAGTACAATGATATTGTGGACATCAGTATCCGTACATCAAGCAAGGAACTGAATGAGCTTTTTTCCCTTTTTGATTCAGACAATGTCAGAGGGAATATGATGATGCAGGGAGCCATATCTGGTGGAGATGCTTTCTTCATGACCGGTTTTAACCTGGATGAAAGGGGAATGGTAGAGTTACCCTTGCTGGGAGAAGTGCAGCTCTCAGGTCTCACCCTTCAGGAAGCCAAACTTCTTATAGAAGGACGCATGACTGAGTTTGTAAATAGAGAAGACATGTTTGTGAGGGTCAGGTTGGGAGGTATCCGCTATTCTGCCTTAGGTGAATTTCGCCGTCCAGGGAAGCATAATATCCTTCAAAACAGGGTGACCATTTACGAAGCCATCGCCCACGCGGGAGACCTGACAGAAGTGGCCAGAAGAGATGACCTGGTCCTGGTAAGACAATATCCCGGAGGTACCCGCATGTACCGAATCGACCTGAACAATAAAAACATCCTGACTTCAGAATATTTCTTTATCCAACCCAACGACATGCTCTATGCAGAACCGATGAAAATCAGGGAACTGGGAACAGGTGTCAATTTCGTCCAGACTTTTTCCCTGGCTGTCACCACTTTATCCGCAGTCCTATTGGTGCTGAACATTATCAATTAATTCCATGAATCCAAATACGCCATATAATTCCCCCCAGCAGCCCTTTCAGGATGAAGATGACCTGCACCAGATCAAGGACATCGTCCGGCGCTACCTGCGCAACTGGTACTGGGTAGGATTATCGCTCTTCGTTTTTATACTGGGAGCATTTTTGATCAATAGATACAGCCCAAAAGTGTACCGTTCCACTTCCCAGTTTTTTGTCAAGGAGGAGGATTCTGGGATGAACCTTTTCGATCAGCGCTTATTTGGTTATAACTCCGAACTGGATATGACCAATCAGATGATCATTCTCCGTTCGAGGCCTATCGCGGAACTGGCATTGAAGAAACTCGATTTTCAGGTGGAATACCTTTATGAAGGGTATGTCAGCAAAGCTGAATTGTATCCTACCGCTCCAATTTTAGCAGAAGTGGACTGGAAACACCCACAGTTGGTCAATGGTGAAATTGAAGTCAGATGGACAGATAAAAACAGTTTTAACATTGCTTTTCCAGATGAGGAATATGGCCTAACCCAATCCAACAATTCCGATATTACCAAAATTAATCGGCCTGTTCAGGAAAAATCACAGCATGCATTCGGAGAATGGGTAGAGACACCATATATGCGTATCAAGGTGTCACTGACATCGGGAGAAAATGAGGGCAAGATTCTGGTGAAACTCAGAGACAAGCAAAGCCTGATCAACCAATACGCAGGGGCAGTTGGCATAGCCCCTGTAGAAAAATTATCTTCCATCCTGCAGCTTTCCATCGATTCCAATCTTCCTAATAAAGGTATGGATTACCTGAATGCTTTGATGGAAGCGTATATGGAAAATGAACTGAACCAAAAGAACCGAACTTCCAGCAATACCATCAATTTTATAGACGAACAATTGGCAGGGCTATCAGATACCCTTTCCTTTATAGAAGATAGGTTAGAAGGTTTTAGATCTGAAAACCGTATTTATAATATCAGTTCACAGGGTACCAATGTATTTGATCGATTAGCAGAACTGGACAGGGAACTGGCACAGGAGAAGCTGAAAAGAGAATATTACCGCAACCTACAGAATTACCTGGTCAAGGAAGATTACAATGAGATCATAGTGCCATCCGGTTTGGGTATCGATGATCCTATCCTGAACAACCTGATCAAGAATTTGCTGGAACTTCAAAACCAAAAGGCTTCCCTGATGACCACGCAGAAGGAAGCTTCTCCGGCAGTACGTGAAGTGAACCGTAAGCTGCAGGACCTGAACAATTCCGTCCGGGAACTTCTGGTCAATGTGGATGAAAACGCAGCCTTCTTGATCAGGGACCTGGAGAGAAGGATTTCGGCTATAGATTTAGAATTCAGTAGGCTGCCGGCCAAAGAACAGAACTTGTTGCGTATCCAAAGAGAGTTTACTTTCAGTGAGGGGATTTACAATTTCCTTGCCCAGAAGCGGGCAGAAGCGGCCATCACCAAGGCCTCCAATACCCCCAACAATAAGATTATCGAATATGCCAGGCCTTTGCCTGATCCCATTAGTCCTCGTCCTATGCGGAATTATGCCCTTGCCCTTTCTCTGGGTTTGCTGATTCCATTACTGTTTGTGTTAGCAAAGGTGTATTTGAGTGATAAGGTCAAGGATGTCAAGGAGCTGGAGAAAAAGGCACAGGTGCCGATCTTGGCTTCGGTAGCATTCCGTAAGCTGTACAATGAGTTGGTGGTCTTTATGGATAAAAATTCCGGGATTACGGAAGCTTTTCGTTCCCTGCGGGCCAATATGAACTTTGTGCTGCCCAAAGACCAACCTTCAGTGATTTTGGTGAGTTCCAATACCTCAGGGGAGGGGAAGACCTTTTGTTCCATCAATCTGGCTTCGGTGTATTCCTTGGCAGGAAAGAAGACCTTGATTATCGGTACGGACTTGCGTAAACCCAAAATCGCCAAGGAATTTGGCTTAAGCAATGACAAGGGCTTGTCCAATTACCTGAGTGGGCAGCAGGATGACTGGAAGCAATTGATCAAGGGTACAGCATATGAGCATTTGGATATACTGCTTTCCGGGCCCATTCCTCCCAATCCGGCAGAATTAATTGGGAATGGCAAGATGTCCAAATTAATGGAAGAACTAAGGGGGGCTTATGATATCATTATCCTGGACACGCCACCGATCGGGATGGTTTCAGAGACCTTGGAAATGTTCCCCTTGGCCGATGCGGTGTTCTTTGTGGTGCGCTATAACTATACCCTAAAATCCGGTATCGACCACATCAATCACCTCAAGACAGCTCAAAAACTCCAAAACTCCTATATTATTTTCAATGCCGTGGATGAGAAGGAGATGCAGTACAATTATGGGTATGGTTACGGGTATGGTTATTATGGGGAAGAGGAAAGTAAAGGAGTGTTGGCGAGTATAAGGAAAAAATGGTTCGGGTAAGGGGTTTGAAATGTAGAATGAAGAATTATTAATGAAGAGTGGAACCATTAAGGAGTTAAGGTCTTTAAGGATTTCATTAAGAGCTAATTTTTAAGAGCCAAGAGGACGGAACGTTAAGAAATGATCCCTTTGGATCATTTTAGTGACGGGCCAGGATGTAGGGTAGGAAAAAGAGCCAAGATGGGTTGGTAATGTAGAGTGAAGAATTAAGATTCAAGAATGGTTAATTTACAAAAAAGGTTAACTAGTGTCAAAGGCCTCACTTTGTCACCTCGATCCCGACAGCTGTACGGGAGAGAGGTCTATGAATGAAGAATTGTTGTATGTACCTGGTTGGGTTGCTAGTGTCAAAAGCTTATCCTTGTCACCTTGACGAAGGAGAGGTCTATTAAGAATACAGAGAAAACCATTAAGGAGTTAAGGGATTCATTAAGGAGAGACAAAGATCCAACTTGAAATAAAGCAATAGCCATGAAAGGGCATGATAACTGAGGAAAAGTTGTAGCCTATTCCGAAAATTTACAAAATTTCATCTAACCTACTGGGATTGGAAGGCACGGATAATTGGGAGAAGTTGAAGTTTAATAAGAAAAAAACGATCCGTAATCCTTCTTTAAATCTTGATTATTACAAAACCAACCTTAATTGAATCAAATTCCGATTAAATCCCATTAATTTTTTGAAGATGCTTAAGACCAAAGCCAAAGAAATCAAATCCAAAATGCTTAGCAGCAGGCTCTTGAAGGATTCATTTTGGTCCTTGCTGGGGAGTGTGGTTGGTAGGGGATTGGCTTTGGTAGCAGGTATAGTAGTGGCCAGGTTTCTTGGGAAGGACTTGTTTGGAGAGTATGGAATGATCAGAAACACCATCCTGACGATTGGTATTTTTTCAACCTTCGGATTGGGATATACAGCGACCAAATATGTGGCGGAATATAAAAATAGACAGCAGGAACTGATCCCCATTTTCAATCGCTATGCCATTCGGATCACTTTGATTTTTTCGGGATTTATGGCGGTGTTGTTGTTTGCTTTTGCAGATTATTTGGCCTCGGGTATTTTGGAAGCAGCTCATTTGGCCATGCCGCTGAGGATTTTATCTGCGCTAATCATTTTTAACGGATTGACTACCACACAAACAGGTATTATCGCTGGGCTAGGGGATTTTAAAGAGCTGGCAAAAATCAACGCTTATGTAGGGGGAATAACTTTTTTTTTCAGCGTTGCATTAACCTATTACTTCTCTTTGGAAGGCGCACTCATGGCGCTTTTGCTTGCCCAGGTCATCAACTGGGGGATGAATTATCAACTTGTTAGAAAAAAAACAAGAGCCTTTAACGAGGAAAAGGTTCAGTTAGATAAAAGGTTCTACAAAGAAATTCTTCAGTTTTCAAGCCCTATAGCTCTTAGAGAAGGTATTTATTCGATGTCCTCTTGGTTAATCAGTCTTTCTATTATCTCTTTCACAAACTATGGTGAGTTAGGACTATATTCTGCAGCAACTCAATGGAATGCAATAGTTTTATTTATTCCTGGTATTTTAAATAATGTTGTTTTATCCCATTTATCTTTTAATTCAAAAGAATTGAATAAATTTAATTCAATAGTTAATCGAATAATTTTTGTAAATTTCACAAGTACTTTTACTATAATAATTTTTGTACTTATTTTTTCAAGGTTTATTGAGAATACATATGGGAAATCCTTTGAGGGACTAAGTGTCTTAATTTCAATATCAGTATTTTGTTCATTATTTATTAGCATAAGTGGGGTTTTGGTTCAATCTTTTATTTCAATGGGCAAAAACTGGCTAATGTTATATTTATCTATTTTTAGGGAATTTGGAATTCTTTTTTTAGGAATTTTATTAATCTATTTTGAAACTTTTGATGGGGCGAAGGCAATTATAGTTTCTAGTTTGATGTTTAATTTTTTATATTTTTTAACAACTTATATCATTTACAAATTGCTAATAAAAAATAAAAAAGATTTACATATTAGTTTTAAAAAGGGAAGCCTTTCAATTGATTCCCAATCTTAAATATTTGAAGTTATTTATATTAGGTTTAATTCATTTAATTAAAGATGAAATAAGTTTTTTTGGATAAATGATTTTATTTTCAGTAAAATAGATTTTGTTTTTAATGATCACATTAAGTAAATATTTAAGTATTTTAACAGCACTAATAACCTTAAACCAGGCTTTTATACTTACCCCTGCCATTCCTCAGCCTATTTACTACTCCATTTTCGCTGGCTTTATTGTTGTTTTTATTTTTAATGTAAAAGGTATAAAAATCAATCCCTTGATGCTTTTGTTCTTACTTATTGCAGGATTTAGCATTTTGGCCAATGATATTCCGGGGTATATACAAGCCCCGTTTCGTTTGCTCAGTTTTATCTTGATTGTATCTCTGATAGGCCCTTTTTTTCAGTCTCCCTCTTTGAATTTTTTCAAAGCTAAGACCTTTCAGATTTCCAATCAGTTGTTGCTGTTGTTGGGGGCATTGACATTTTTCGTATATATTCTTCCTTTAGAAATCCCTCAAGGTAGGGGTGGATTTACTGGATTTATGGTACACTCTATGACCTTAGGGCCTTTTTTAGGGGTAGCCATTATTTTTGCGTTAAATAAATTATATGATTTTCATATATTTAAATTCTCCAAGATCAAAAAACACCTTTTAATTGTGGCGATTGTACTGATATTTATTAGTCTCTTGCTTGCCAGTTCCAGGTCAGCTATTTTGGCGACATTAGGTGGATCTTCCTTTTTCTTTTTTAAATATTATCAGTATCGATTGGGGCGCTTGTTCCTTTTGTATACATTAATTCCTTTAGGGGTTATTTTCAGTTTTCCACTTTGGGAAGGTTATACCGATGGGATACAAAAGAAGATTGAGTATAGCGAAAGAAATGAGGATATATATGCAACCCGTAGATCCAATTGGGACATGCGATTGGCCGAGTTCCAATCCAGTCCCATTATTGGGATAGGCTTTGCTAATATGACAGGCCATGTGAACGTAGAGACAGGGACTTCAGAACCGGGGTCTTCTTGGTTCGCGGTTTTGGCGCAGACCGGGGTTTTGGGAGCTGGGGTGGTGATCCTGCTCTTTTTGGGAAATTTATGGATGTTGATCAGGGACAAGGAAAATAGATTGATGGCAGCTACCTTGGGTGGCTTGTTGGTGCTGTTTATTTTGCATATGATGGCTGAGGGTTATTTATTGGCCTCAGGAAGTTACCTCTTTTTTTACCTATGGTTATTACTCGGGAATATCCAGTTGTTTAAGACCTATAAAAATTTCAGAATCATTTAAGGATTTTAAAATGCATTTTATTTTTTGGCAAAAGAACCTGAGCATTCACCAATCCGCTTTCTTAAGGGAATTAGCCATTCATGAACAGGTGACCTTGGTGGTAAAGGAGGAATTCAACCCGGCAAGAAGATCACAAGGTTGGCACAGACCGGATTTTGGTCTTTCAAGGATCATGGTTGGCCCCAGTGATCAAGAAATACAAAATCTTATTACAAATGATAGCGAAGCCATCCATGTCTTTTCGGGCTTTTTTGGAGTGTCTATGATAGCTTTCGCATATAAACAGGTGTTTGTCTTAAGGTATACTGCCTTTTTTTTTCTTGAGCCTTTTGATGTAAAAGGTATAAAAGGGAAACTACGGTATTTGAAGTACAGTAATTTTATCAGAAAGCATCGTTCCAAGATCAAAGGACTTTTGGTAACCGGGGAAAAGGCCAAGAAACTTTATCAAAAATGTGGGATGCCTGCCAACAAAGTTTTTTCTTGGGGATATTTTACTGAGGTTTTTGGGGAAAAAGCAGTTGAAAGAAATAATTTAAAAGTATGTCAGATTTTGTACGTAGGAACTATAAATAGAAATAAAAATATAATTCCATTAGTGAAGTTGGTAAAAGGTTTAAATAATTTTTTCGGTAAGTTTTTAATAATTGGTGGAGGTCCATTGAAAGAAGAGTTGAAGGAGTTAATAAAAGACGAAAATAAAATTGAATATTTTGGAAATGTTTCAAATCAATTGGTTAAGAAATACCTATGTGAAGTAGACCTTCTAATTTTACCTAGTAAATATGACGGATGGGGGGCAGTGGTGAATGAAGCCCTTCAGGCGGGAACGCCGGTCATTGCCAGTGAAAATTGTGGGGCTGAGTCTTTATTGGATGGAGAAATCAGAGGGGAAGTGTTTTCTTTTTCCGGGAAAAACAATCTGGAGGTGGTATTGAAAAAATGGTTGGGGAAGGGGAAAGTGAGTATTGAACATCGGAAAGCCATACAGGAATGGAGTCAAAAGAATATATCTGGGGAGGCTGCGGCAGGATATTTTGTGGAAATTGTGGAATATCTGGAGGGGAGGCGTGTAGAGCGGCCTGTGGCGCCGTGGATACTGAATGGATAGAACACGGGTTGTTCGCAGGCTCACGGAAATTGACCACTGATAAACACTGATTAAAAGGATAAACGCAGATTCGAGATGTGAAAAATCCCTGCCCGTTCCGTTCAGGCGGGCGCGATCATCTGCTAAATCCGCGTTAATCCCTGCCTGCTGACCGCAGGAAGGCAGGTGCGTTCTATAAAAAAACTGAGCGAAGTCGAAGTATCCGCGATCCATAGAAGGCGTAATACTGATGCTAAAGATAAGTTCCGTGTTTTTAAAATCTTCCTAATAAAGCTTTCGGAAATTAATTTTGAACTGCAACCTGAAATAGTTTAATTTGTTAAGAAAGGAAGTAGGCAATGGCAAACAAAAGAGAAATCACGATACATAACCTGAAAAGTAAGCAATACAGGGAAGTTTTTACTGATGGAGCCAGTCTTGGAATAACCCCAAGTGGTTATTTTCATTTGAATTTCTTTGCCCAGAGGAATGCTATTCCCAAAGGAATGGTTTTTGACGTGAATGATAAGGGAGAGTTGGGTGAGATGAAATCCCTTACTTCTAATTCCAAAACAGGAATAATAAGGGAACATGAAATTGGATTGTATCTTGATCTCAAGACCTGCGAAAGTCTTAGGGAATTGTTGGATCAAAAAATAGAGGAATATAAAAAAATAATTAATAAGAAGTGATGGAAGAGTTAACGGCAATAGCATATACGAAGTTAACTTTGGATAAAAGTTATACCGCTTCTATTAAACAGGACGACAAGTATTCCTTTACCTCGATCATTCTTTTTATGCCAATTGAGTATTCAAAGGAAGAAAAAGTGGAGGATTTGGACTTGACGCAACATGCCATGAGGCTTTCTTCGACAGCTTTGCATGAAGATTGGGAAAATGAAGAGGATGCTTATTGGGAATCTTTTTTGGATAGATGAATTTAAAACAAGGAGACATAGTACTTGTGCCGTTTCCTTTTACTGATGGCCAACATTCTAAAGTACGTCCGGCCATAGTGATTTCATCTGATCGTGTCAATCAAACCCAGGATGTAATTCTTGCTCAGGTGTCTTCTAATATAAGGAATGATGGCTTTTCTTTTTCCCTAGACAGAGAAATGCTGGATTCTCCTTTGGCAAGGGAAAGTGAAGTAAGAATTCATAAAGTTTTTGTGATAGAAAGAAGATTAGTTAAAAAAGTGATTGCTCGGCTTAAGCAAGACCATTGTTTAAAATTGATTCAGCAAATTAAAGGCCTATTTGATTATTAAAAGCCAAAAGCCATTTTATCTTATTCAAACAAAAGCGCATGAAAATCCTGCATACCATTTCCGGTCTTGATGTCTATTCCGGTGGGCCATCGCTCAGCACTTGGACGCTGTTGAATGGTCTGAGAGATTCCGGTGTGGAGGCTGAGATTTTGACCTATGCATCCAAAAAGGGAAAGGATCAAATGATCGGGAATGCTGATTTTGTCCATGCACTTGCGGTGTCCAGAATTCCTAGATTGAATTATTCTCCTGCCCTAAAGACCTTCCTGAAAAGCAGCAATTACGCGCTTTACCATGGGCATGGTTTATGGGAGTATCCTAGCCATGCCATTGCCAGCCATGCCCGAAAAACAAAGAAACCTTATCTGATCAGTCCCAGAGGCATGTTATACCCGGAGGCTTTACAGATCTCTTCGCTTTTTAAGAAAGTTGCCATGCCTTTGTATCAGCGAAGGGACCTGGAAATGGCTACGGTGCTGCATGCCACCTGCCAACAGGAGATGCTGTATATCCGGGAAATGGGTTTTCAAAACCCCATAGCCGTTATTCCCAATCCTATAGAAATTAACATCCCCAAAAGCCTTGCCCAAGCTGAAAAAACCAAGAAACAGGTAGGGTTTATAGGCCGTTTTGCCCCCATCAAAAACCTGGAAATGCTTCTGCAGGCTTGGGCTGAAACCGGTGCCAAGCAACCGGATTGGGAATTGGTCCTGATTGGAGATGGGGATGCAGTTTACAGAAATGAATTGACTCAGTTGGCAAAGAATTTAGGAATACAGAACATCCGTTTTACGGGCTTTTTGAGGGGAGAAGAAAAAGAAAAAGCATTACAGGCTTTGGATTACCTGGCATTGCCAAGCAAGTCGGAGAACTTTGGCATGGTAGTTCCTGAGGCCTTATTGCGGGAGATTCCTGTCATTGCCTCCAAAGGCACCCCTTGGGAAGACTTGCTAAGCCATCAGGCTGGTTGGTGGGTGGACAATAATTTACCATCTTTGGTCAAGGCCTTAAAAAGCGCTATGGAGCTTTCAGAAGAAGGCCGTCAGGTGATGGGAGCAAATGGAAGAAAGTTGGTGGAAGAAAAATACAGCATGGAAAGTGTAGCGGAGCAAATGGTAGCTTTGTACTGTTGGATTTTAAAAGAGGGAGAAAAACCTGATTTTGTTTATGTCTAGGGTAGATTTGTCCACTTATCAGAATAAATTAGGCCGGAAAAATCAATTGGCCCGTTTTTTTTGGAATCTGGTATGGGCTGTATTTGCTAGACCATTACCAAGAAGTATTGGGAATTCCTGGAAATTGTTTTTGCTCAGACTTTTTGGGGCAAAGGTGCATTCAAAAGCAGTGGTTTATTCCTCCGTACATGTCTATATGCCCTGGAACCTGGAAATGAAAGCGTTTTCTTGTCTCTCTCCCGAGGTGGATTGTTACAATGTGGACAAAATTACCATTGGAGCACATGCCACGGTTTCCCAAAAAACCTATCTGTGCGCCGCCTCACACGATATTTCAAAGCCAAACCATCCTTTGGTTACCGCTCCCATTACTATCCAAGATCAGGCCTGGGTTGGTGCTTCAGCGTATATCGGTATGGGAGTTACTATTGGGCAAGGAGCTGTAGTTGGGGCTACTGCATCGGTATATAAAGACGTAGCTCCTTGGACAGTAGTAGGAGGCAATCCGGCAAAATTTATTAAGAAAAGAGAAATTAAAGACTAGTCCTTGGAAGATATAACCGTAATCATACTGACCTATAACGAGTCTAAGCATATTCAGCGCTGCATAGAAAGCGTGCAGAATATTGCCAAGGAAATCTTTGTGGTCGATAGTTATTCTCAGGATAAAACGGTTCAGTTGGCCGAAAGCTTAGGGGCCAAGGTAGTACAGCATCCCTTTGATAACCAAGCAAAGCAGTTCAATTGGGCTTTAGAAAATTTGCCTATCCAAACTGCTTGGGTTTTGCGTTTGGATGCGGATGAATATATCACACCTGAACTTGCACAGGAAATGCTGTTGAAAGTTCCCCAATTATCAGAGGAAATAACAGGGGTAATCTTGCCCTTTAGAAGGGTCTTTTTGGGCAGGGAAATAAAAAGAGGAACGGGAGGGATCAAGATGTTGCGTCTGTTCAGGTACCGGAAGGCGGTTTGCGAACAGCGTTGGATGGATGAGCATATACAATTGCTAGAGGGAATGTCGGTGGAGTTTGACCATGACTTCGCTGACGATAACCTGAACAACCTGAGTTGGTGGACACAGAAACACGTGGCTTATGCCCATCGGGAAGCCATAGATTTATTGGATATGGAATTGGGGCTTTTGAATAATTCCGCACATCAGGATATATCCCAATTGAGCGAACAGGCCGCTGCCAAGCGCCGGAAGAAACTGAAATATGCCCGGCAACCGCTTTTTTGGAGGGCTTTTGCTTATTTTCTCTACAGATATATTTTCAAACTTGGATTTCTGGAAGGGAAGGAAGGCTTTCTTTGGCACTTCCTTCAGGGTTGGTGGTACCGCACCCTGGTAGATGCCAAGGTCTGGGAAATCAAAAGGGCTTGTGGTAGCGATGTTGAAAAGATCAGGGCGTATATTAAGGAGGAGTATAAGATAGAGTTGTAGAACAGATCGGCCCTTCAGGCCTCTGGCTAGATGATTACCCTATGATGATCCCAGACTTCCGCAAGCTACAGTCTGGGATGTCACAGGTCAGCCTTTCAGGCTCGGGAACGCTTTCGTAGAGATAACAGATTCCTCAAGTTAAAAAACTTAAGGGAAACCATTTAAGCTGAAAAAGGCCTGCAGGGCCGCTCTATTTCAGCCCAGGATGCTGTCCCGGGAACCTAATGAAGCCCACTTGTCCGCGAGGTCTGAAATACCGATCTGTCATTAAAAAGAAAAACCTGCCAGGTTTATGATTTCAAAACGGATAAAATTTAAATTGTTCTTTTTATTCTATTTTGAAAACCTGGCAGGTTTGCCCGAATTCCGAAAAGAGCCATAATCATTCCCCCATGAAAATCTCTATCGTTACGGTCACCTATAACAGCGCAGCCACCGTGGCCAACTGTATTGATTCCGTTTACCGACAATCTTATCCCGATATTGAACATATCGTGGTAGATGGCTTGTCCAAAGACAACACCGTGGGCCTCATCCAATCCATGCCCAACCGGGTGCATCAGCTGGTTTCCGAAAAAGACAAAGGGATCTATGACGCCATGAACAAAGGCATCCGCCTGGCCACAGGGGACATAATCGGCACGCTGAATTCGGATGATACTTTTTATGATGCGGAAGCTTTGGAGAAAGTGGCCGCGGCCTTTGCACAGTACCCGGAGATCGATTGCCTCTACGGGAACCTGATTTTTGTAAATGAAGATAACAAGGTTGTCCGCAGGTGGAAATCCAAAGCTTTTACACAAGGGCTTTTTTCCAAGAGTTGGACCCCGGCCCATCCTACTTTCTATTGCCGAAGGGAGGTGTTTGAAAAATTCGGACTGTACAAAACCGACTATAAAATTGCTGCCGATGTGGAGTTTATGTTGCGCGTCCTCGAAGTAGGAAAAGCCAGATCCTACTTCTTAGATGAAGTCTTGGTAAGCATGGCCCTTGGCGGTGTAAGCACTTCTGGTCTGAAAAGCACTCTGATCATCACTCAGGAGCTGAAGAAGGCCTTTAGTGAAAATGGCTTGGGTTTCAACCTGCCTAAGTACCTTTTTCATAAGGGCTTAAAGATTAAGGAGTTTTTATAAAACGCATGAAACTATTAATAACCGGCATCCACGGATTTGTAGGCCGCAACCTGGTTCGCGCATGGAAAGGGGAAATGGCGCTGTATGGGCTGGATATCCTGCAAGAGGAAAGCGAAGGTATTGTCCAAACTTTCTCCTGGGATGAGCTGGATAGGATTCTCGCTGTGGACATCATTATCCATTTGGCCGGGAAGGCCCATGATACCAAAAACACCAGTTCGGCACAGGCCTATTTTGACATTAACCTAAGGTTGACCGAGCAGATCTTTGATTACTTCCTGCAATCGGAAGCAAAGCATTTTGTCTTTTTTTCTTCGGTAAAAGCCGTGGCAGATAAAGTTGCAGGGGAATACCTTACGGAGGATGTAAGTCCTAAGCCGGCCACGCCTTATGGGCAATCCAAACTGGCAGCGGAGCAGTATATTTTAAGCAAAAAATTACCTGAAGGGAAAAAGATCTATATTCTCCGCCCCTGCATGATTCATGGGCCGGGGAATAAGGGGAACCTGAACCTGCTGTATCAGTTGGCCAAAAAGGGTATTCCCTGGCCTTTGGGGGCTTTTGAAAACCAAAGATCTTTTCTGTCGGTGGATAATTTGATTTTTGTGCTGAGGGAATTACTGAATCAGGACTTGCCCTCAGGAATTTATCAAGTAGCCGATGATGAGGCCATTTCAACCAATGAGTTGATAGAAATGATTGCTGCATCCATGGGAAAGAAGGCCAAGATCTGGAAGGTTTCGAGGCCTTTGATAGAGAAAGTGGCTCTGCTTGGTAACAGCTTGAAGCTTCCTTTGAATACGGAGAGGTTACAGAAGTTGACGGAGAATTATGTGGTAAGCAACCAAAAAATAATGGAAGCCCTTCAGAAACCTTTGCCGCTGAGTGCACGAGAGGGGATGATGAGGACCTTGCGGTCTTTTGAGGACTAAACAAAAACAAAACGCAAAGATAGAACGCTGATGACGAGGATTATGCAGATAATCGCGGATAGAAAACAGAAAAAAACCCCTAAATCAGCATCCTCTGCGTTCCATTTTAAAGCGTTATCCCAATGCTCAAGACAAGTTCAGCATTCCAAAAAAATAAAAATATCAATACAATGTCAAAAGTTGCATTAATAACAGGTGTCACCGGTCAGGATGGGGCATACCTGGCAGAATATTTACTGAAAAAGGGATATATCGTACATGGCATAAAAAGACGTGCCTCTTTGTTCAATACAGACCGTATTGACCACCTCTATCAGGATCCGCATGTTGAAAATCGAAACTTTATCCTGCATTATGGGGACATGACGGATTCCATGAATTTGACCCGTATCATTCAGGAAGTTCAGCCCGACGAGATTTACAATCTGGCAGCCATGAGCCATGTGAAAGTCAGTTTTGAAACTCCCGAATATACGGGCAATGCGGATGGACTGGGAGCATTGCGCCTGCTAGAGGCCATCAGGTTGCTCGGTTTGACCAAGAAAACCCGCCTTTATCAAGCTTCCACTTCGGAACTTTATGGACTGGTACAGGAAGTTCCACAAAGTGAGAAAACACCTTTTTATCCACGTTCACCTTATGCGGTAGCCAAATTATATGCCTACTGGATTACGGTGAACTATAGGGAGGCTTATGGCATGCATGCCAGCAATGGGATTTTATTCAACCATGAAAGCCCGGTAAGAGGAGAGACCTTTGTGACCAGGAAAGTCACCCGGGCATTAAGCCGAATTGCATTGGGAATGCAGGATTGCGTATTTATGGGCAATCTGTCCAGTCAAAGGGACTGGGGACATGCTAAAGACTATATCAAGGCCATGTATTTGATTCTACAACAAGATGAACCCGATGATTATGTCATTGCTACGGGTATTACCACTTCCATTAGGGATTTTATCAAAATGGCGGGAGAAGAAATCGGACTGGAAATTGACTTCAAAGGAGAAGGGGCAGAGGAAGTAGGTATATTGGCTGGAGTGGATAAAGCACGCTACCAGTCAAAAGTTGGAGAAATGAACGGTTCATTGCAGGCTTTGATGGGGAAGGAAATTATCAAAGTAGATCCCAAGTATTTTCGTCCCACGGAGGTTGACCTGCTGATAGGGGATCCTTCCAAATCCATGACTAAACTAGGCTGGAAGCCCGAATATGATCTGAAAGCCCTGATAGCGGATATGATGCAATCTGATATTCAATTGTTCAAGCAGGATGAATACCTGTTGAAAGGAGGCTTCAAAACCTTAAACTATTTTGAATAAAATTAAACGTGCCAGGTTTTGAGAAATACAAAAATTACATAGGTAAAATTTATCCAATAAACCTGGCAGGTTTTATAAATCAAATATCTTCACATGAACAGAGAAGCTAAAATATATATTGCTGGCCACAAGGGGATGGTAGGTTCGGCGATTGCCCGAAAGCTCCAATCTTTGGATTATTCAAATATCATTGGAAAAAGCAGTAAGGAACTTGACTTGAGAATTCAAAGGGATGTGAATGCCTTTTTTGAAGTCGAAAAGCCAGATATTGTAATTGATGCCGCTGCAAGGGTGGGAGGTATCATGGCGAATCAGACCTATCCTTATCCCTTTTTGATGGAGAATTTGCAGATTCAGAACAATCTGATTGACGCTTCCATAAAGCATGATGTTGAGAAGTTTATTTTTCTCGGCTCATCTTGTATATATCCGAAGTTAGCCCCCCAGCCCATCAAGGAAGAGTACTTATTAACATCTCCTTTAGAATCCAGTAATGAATGGTATGCTATTGCTAAAATTGCAGGGGTAAAGGCCTGTGAAGCCATCAGAAGACAATATGGGAAAGACTATGTTAGCCTAATGCCCACCAATTTATATGGGCCTTACGATAATTTTGACTTGGAAACTTCTCATGTATTGCCGGCCATGATCAGAAAATTTCATGAAGCAAAAATAAATGGAAATAGGCCTGTCGAACTATGGGGAAGCGGTTCTCCGATGCGGGAATTTTTGCATGTGGATGATATGGCAGAAGCGGTGGTTTTTGCATTGGAAAATAAACTGGAGGATAACTTGTATAATGTTGGAACAGGCAAAGATTTAAGCATCAAGGATCTTGCTTTGTTGATTCAGGACACAGTTGGGCACAAAGGAGAAATCATTTGGGATGCGACCAAGCCGGATGGTACCCCCCGAAAGCTTTTGGATGTGAGCAAACTTGCTAGAGAAGGTTGGAGAGCCAAAATCAGATTAGAGGAAGGAATAAAAAATACTTACAGATGGTTCTTGGAGCATCAGGATAGCTTTAAGGAGGTTAAATTTTGAAGATGGAACATGTCTTGTACACGGTTAATACTTTTTTATAGAATGCTGATGACACGGATTGTGCAGAAAAACGCTGATCGGAGATGGAGTAAATCCTGCCTTGCAGGGCAAGTTTCGATCAAATCGGCTTATTCCACATAATCCGCATTCCATAAAAAATTCTCAATTATCAGCAAAACTAAACTCATAAAGCTTGAACATTTAACCCTTAACCCTAAACATTTAACGATTAACATTCCTCATCCCCCAATGATTACCCTTGCCCTGATCTTACTCCCTCTTTACTTTTTGGTATTCGAGCTGTACCTGCGTTTGGCCAAGCGCTGGAACATCACCGATGTGCCCAATCACCGCAGTTCCCATTCCAAGGTAACGGTAAGAGGCGGAGGGATTATTTTTGTGGTAGGCGCCATCACGGCCTTTGTTTTGGGCTATATCGGCATTTGGCCCTTACTGGGCCTGATCATCAGTGCCCTGGCAGGTTTTGTGGACGATATTCAGCCTCTTCCGAGACGACTCAGGTTAATGGCCCATTTTATAGGGCTGGCAATATTGTTATGGGGAGGAGGCTTACTGACCTTGCCTTGGTGGATCTTGATGGTGATCTTTATTGCTTTTACAGGGTGGGTCAATGCCTTTAACTTTATGGACGGCATTAATGGTATTACAGCGTTTTATGCCTTGGTGCTGTTGGGTACTTTTTATTGGATGTCCGAACTGGAAGCTTTTCGGGAATTTATTTTGATTATGGGCCTATCAGTACTTGTCTTTACCTTTTATAACGCCAGGAAGAAGGCTGTAGCCTTTGCAGGAGATGTGGGATCCATCAGCATGGCCTTTGTGATCGGGTTTTTATTGCTGGAACTGATGTTTTTTACAGGTGATCTTTATTATATCTTATTTGTTGCCGTATATGGTATAGATGCGGTCATTACCATTTTGATCCGCCTGTGGCAGAAAGAGAACATATTCAGACCCCACCGTAGGCATCTGTATCAATATATGGCCAATGAGTTGCAGATTCCCCATTTGAAAGTAGCTGGAATTTATGCCATCAGTCAATTTCTTATCAATTTTTCTGTAATCTTCTGGTTCCATGGTCTTGAACTCACGCTTTTGAAGACCATGATCATCCTTTTATTTTTAGCCCTCCTTTATGTTGCTGTCCGCTTTCTGGTACGGCAAAAAATCCTTTCTAATAAATAACATAGGGTGCTGGAATAGAATCCGGTTCTGAATAAGTAAAAGAATTAATTAGACCACGAATTGCACGAATTACACTAATTATTTTCTTGTTGGTAGGCTGAAATGGTCATAGAAACATAGATTTCTTCTGCATAAGGCTTTGTGAGCATGGATTGAAAAACATGAGCTTAACGCTCATGAATTGGCTCGAATCTTAAGTTTGACCTGTTTGGGATTTAATTTGTATCATCGGAGATTGAAAGAAAACATCAATTAAATCTCAGCAGAATTCCTAGCGCTATTTGCGGTTAAAAGAGAATAACATATCCTAATCAACCCATATATTCTATCAAGGAGAAACTATCTGTACAATGTTTCTATTCCCTAATTTCGGGACAAGTTGTGGTAAAATTCATAGGCGGTCCCTATGGGACCGTTGCCCAATATAGGGCCTTTTTTCTACCAATAGGTTGTGCCGCTGGCACAATGTGCTCCTGATGAATCTCCTGATGGATTGTCTATTTTTTTCGTCACTTCCCGGAATTTTATGATCTTGTGATCGGATAAAAGGATTACAAAACCTGAACAGCCAATAAATTTTACCGATAGGTTGTGTAGTTGGAACGACAGATCCCAGGACAATCCCGTAGGGATTACCCATTGGTAGAAATTTAGCGTTTAAGTTAAGCCTGACAATCCTGTAGGGATTGCCTATTTGTCTTCATCGCTTTAGGGAATTTGTAATGTTATGGCTTGAATTTATAATCTTCATCTATCGATTTAAAGTCTTGTTTGTCAAGGGTATGGATGGTGGTTTTGTATCCAAATAAAAATTTTATTAAAGTTTTAAGACAAAACTTAGTTTCAAATCTGTTGATTTTCAGCATTATTATTGGGGCTTTTTACCTTTTTTAGTGTACCAAAAAAATGTTTCGTAGGCTTTTGAATACCATGAAAAAAATGCTTTACTTTCTTGTCGTTTAACCCTTAGAATGAACACTAAAAAGATATGGTTATCCTCTCCGCATATGGGGGGGAATGAAGAGAAGTATATCAACGAGGCTTTTGAACTGAACTGGATTGCACCTGTGGGTGGAAATTTAAATCAGTTTGAAGAAGCTTTGGTGAAATACACGGCTTGTGGTCATGCTCTAGCCCTGAACTCTGGAACCGCAGCCCTGCACTTGGGCTTGATTTTGCTGGACGTACAACCTGGAGATTATGTCATCTGTCAGTCTATGACTTTTTGTGCTTCTGCCAACCCGGTGAAGTATCTGGGAGGTATTCCTGTTTTTGTGGATTCTGAAACAGATACCTGGAATATGTGTCCGGAAGCTTTGGAAAGAGCTATTCAAGCCTGTATGGATGGCAGTATTGCCGAAAAGTTCCCTGAAATCAAAGGTCAAATCCAGATTTTTGCCAAAAAACCCAAGGCCATAGTCCCTGTTCACTTATACGGCATGCCAGCTAAAATGAAGGAGATCATGGACATCGCAAAAAAATATGATATTCCTGTTCTGGAAGATGCTGCAGAGGCAGTTGGTTCCGAGTATCATGGCCAGAAATGTGGCACTTTCGGGGAAATCGGCGTGTTTTCTTTTAACGGGAATAAAATCATCACCACCTCTGGTGGAGGTGCACTTTTGTCCCAAAACAAATCCCATATAGACCGCGCCAAATTTTTGGCCACACAGGCCAAGGAGAATACTTTGCATTATGAGCACAAGGAAATCGGTTTCAATTATCGGTTAAGCAATGTATTGGCGGGAATAGGAAGAGGGCAGATGGAAGTGCTACCTGAGCGCATTCAGCAAAGGAGGAAGATCCATAATTTTTATTGGGAGGCTTTGGGCGGAATCGAAGGAATAACTTTTTTAAAAGAACCTGAGGGTCATTTCAGCAACCGTTGGCTGACCTGTGTCTTGGTTGATCCGGAAAAAACGGGGGGTGTTGGATGGAATGATATTATCCAACATTTAGCAGAAGATCAGATTGAGGCCAGGCCTTTGTGGAAACCCATGCACGTACAGGAGTCTTTTGCGGGTGCGCCTTATTATGGGGGGGATATTGCAGAGAAGCTTTTTGATCAGGGGCTATGCTTACCCAGCGGTTCCAATATGACAGGGGAGGATCTGGAAAGAGTAGTGATGAGGCTTAAGGACTGTTTGGAGGTGAAAGAGGGGTTGAGGAAGGCGGTTTAGTAGAATGTAGAATTAAGAGTGAAGAATTTGTTGTCGAGTTGTCATGGTTGTCGAGATATAAAAGAGCCAAGAGCCAAGGCAAAAGTAAAAAGTGGGAATGGTAATGTAGAATGATGAATTAAGAGTGAAGAATGGTTCATTTACAAAGAAGGGTTGCTAGTGTCAGGAGCTTATCCTTGTCGTTTCGAACGCAGAGAGAAATCTAATGATTCTATTTCGTTCATATAGACTCCCTTTGCTTCTCAAAATTTGCAATTTCGTGAAGCGAAACAGCAGATTTGAAATCCGCCTCTTCTTTAATCAAATAAATAAAGGATTGTAAATCAAGAACAGTAGAATCCAGATTCTGGAGAAGTAGATTTCTCTTTTAAATATTGGGATTTAAATATTTAAACTCAAACCTTTCTATAAATTCATTAGAAGGGCGGGGAGGAAGCGCAATGCCGGGCCGGCGTAGGCCTTTTGCGAGGAAGGATCATTGCGCTTGATTTTTTTGGTTACTTTTTGCATCAAGGCAAAAAGTGACTAAAGGAAATAACTCTATTTTTCTTCTAAGGCAGGTTGATAAGAAATTGCCGCTTTGTGGCAATTTTGGTCAATCTAGACTGAATTACTTCAATGCCAAAAAATAATTTTTGATGATTTTAGCCAGCAATGTATGTTGAAAGTTTTTTGAACATCATGGCTTCTTGAGGAAATGAATTAGACGCAGACGCTTGCGGATTGACACGAATTTCAGATTGATGAGAAAATTAATTTGAAATGAATTGAGTCCAGCTTCTGGAGAAGCAGGACAACGGTGGAACCATGACAACATAATCATAATTCGGTCATCGTTAAATCTGACACGGCGGACAAGTTGTTCACTGTTTATCGTACCTCCTCACTTTACATTTTAGACTTACCACTCCCCATTTATTATTATAATGCACTTCAATAGTGCAAAAAATATACATAAATGCACTACATGAGTGCGCTTTTTGTTATATTTGCTAATTAATAAGCAAATGGAGGCCTTATTTCAATATTCCAATCAGTTGATAGGAGCTGTGGATACAGCTTTTACGCGCTATTCTTATGACAGGATTAATTGGCAAAACAGAATGCTCGGGCTAACCGGGCCGAGAGGTGTTGGTAAAACCACCTTGGTTTTACAGTACATTAAAAACAATTTGAATCCTCGGGAGACACTGTATGTCACTGCAGAAGATTTCTATTTTGCAAAAAACCGTTTAACAGATCTCGCCAATGACTTTGTAAAAGCAGGAGGAAAAAACCTCTTTATTGATGAAATTCACAAATACCCTGACTGGTCTAAGGAGCTAAAGTTGATTTATGACTATCATCAGGAATTAAAATTGGTATTTACGGGTTCCTCCGTTCTTGATATTAAAAAAGGAAGTGCTGACTTAAGCAGAAGGGCTGTTGTGTATTACATGCAGGGTCTTTCCTTCCGGGAATACCTGAAGTTCTTTCATCAGGAGGATGTTCCACGGTATGCTTTGGATGAAATATTGGACCACACAGTCAGCATTCCTCAAATTCCCCACCCTTTGCCTTTATTTAAAGACTATCTGAGAAATGGATATTATCCATTTTCCAGGGAAGAAGACTTTGGATCAAAACTTAAGCAGGTGGTCAACCAGACTTTAGAAATAGATATCCCAAGCTATGCCCAAATGAATGTTTCAACGGGAAGGAAATTAAAGCAATTGTTGGCAGTTGTGGCAGAAAGTGTTCCCTTCAAACCCAATATGAGTAAAATTGCCGAAATGCTAGGTATCAGCCGGAATAACATCGCCGATTATCTGCTGTATATGGAAGAAGCGGGAATGATCATGCAGTTGAGGGCACAAACAGAGGGTTTGAGAGGTTTGGGAAAGGTCGATAAGGTGTATCTGGACAATACTAATCTGGTCTACAGTTTTGCAGAGGAAAATCTAAACAAGGGGAATGTGCGGGAGACCTTTTTTATGAATCAATTGAAGGCAAATCATCAGGTGTTTGCTTCTGATTTGGCTGATTTCATCATTGAAGGAGTAGATTTTGAGGTAGGGGGTAAAAGTAAGGGGCTTAAACAAATCAAAAATGCTGACAAGGGATTCGTGGTCAAAGATGACATAGAAACAGGTTTCCTCAAAACAATTCCCCTCTGGCACTTTGGGTTAATGTATTGATTTATGCTTCAAGAATTTTGCAATTTCGTGAAGCGATGCAGCGGATATGCGATCCGCCTCTTCTTTAATCAAGTAAAAGTACGGATTGTAAATCCTTTTTATCATGGTTCGGGATTGCAAATCCCGAACAGCAGTCCTGCTTCTGGAGAAGCAGGATAACGTTTTAGTTCTGGCAAGTCCTGTTTTAGGAGAGGCAGGACAACTGGTAGGATAAAGGGCAGTAGGGAGATTGTTTCTATATTTGGACCAATGATTTACCCTCTTCGACAAAAAAAATGAAAAAAATGAAAAAAAATCAAAAAACATGAAAAATACATTCTTTCATAAGTGGTATATATAATTATGTTTTTTAAGTGTGTTTTTGGCTTTTTTTATTAAAAAATGAGGTAAATTTTAAATTGGTGAAATTTTGTTTTTTTGAGATATTTTTCGCCTATTTGATTAACATTTGCTGGAAATGGATTTATTTATTTCCTTAAACAAAATTTTGTTATGTATATCTACGGGGCGTCTGGACATGGAAGAGTTATCATTGATTTGATCGATTCATTCGAGAAAATTCATGGTGTTTTTGACGATGATCCATCAGTTAAAGAAATCCTGGGATATCCGGTTATCGGAAAAATCCCTGATGATTATGTTTTTAAAAGTGATCTTTTTATCGCTATTGGAGATAATCAGACAAGGATGTTGATTTCCAAAAAGTTGGAAAAAAGGGTCCGCTTTGCCAACATCATACACGATTCGGCCATTTTCTCTAAGAGGGCTGTTCTCGGGGATGGATGTGTAGTCATGGAAGGAGCGATTGTGAAGGTCAACTGTGTCTTGGGCAATCAGGTCATCATCAATACAGGTGCTTCTGTGGACCATGATTGTACCATCGGAAGCTTTGTGCATATTGCGCCGCAGGCTACCTTATGTGGAGGTATTAAAGTCGGTGATGGAACGCTGATCGGTGCCAATGCGATCATATTGCCAGGCGTGACTATTGGGGATTGGTGCACCATCGGTGCGGGTAGTATAGTCCATCAAGATGTGCCGGATGGATGCAAATGGGTGGGTAACAAGTTACAGCCACCATTGATGAGTGTTGAAAAATAAATATTGTTTGTCGGGAATAAATTGATTTGATTTTCAACTACTAGAAAAGTCAGTTTACAAATGCCACTTTTGAAAGTAACTGAAAGTATTATTTAGAATAGGTCGTAGACTAAAAAGGAAATGGAGTTTTTTAAAAGTCTGAAAATTGTACCCAGATGGCTGATCATCCTTATTGACGCTGTCATCATATCTCATGCGGCATTCTTTGCTTATTTTGTCAGGTTCAACTTTCAGTTGGGGACAATTGACCGTTTTCAATTCCTGCCAAGCGTGATGATTTTTACAGTTTTGGCAGTGATGGCCATGTTGATTTCCAAGTCCTATGTGGGTATTGTGAGGCACACTGGGACAGGAGACCTGTCCAATATGATGAAAATGCTTTTCGTTACCAATGTGTTGTTATGGTCAGTTAAGCTTGCAAACAGCACTTTTGGACTTTATGATTCAACCTTGTTTTTGCCTTTTTCAGTAGCATTGATCGCCTCAACTTTAGCTTTTCCATTGATGATCGGTTATCGATTGATGGTGAAAGAGATTTTTTATTATATGAACAACCGCTATAAAAAGCCCAACAGAAAAGTGGCCATTTATGGAGCAGGAGAGGCAGGTATCCTGACTTTTAATGCATTGAAAAACACAAGTGATTCTGAGTGGATTCCTGTAGCTTTCATAGACGATGATCTAGGAAAAGAGGGAAAGCTTATCGAAGGAAAGCGGATTTTCTACAGTGTGGAAGGCCTGAAAAAAGCAGTGGATAAATTAGGGGTTCAGGAAGTGGTAATTGCCATCAACAGCCTTTCTATCGCCCGACAGCGTGAAATCATTGATGCATGTTTGGATTTGGGTTTACCGAGCAAAATCATACCACCTGCAAAGGACTGGTTTGAAACCGGGTTGAAATCCAAAGATATCCGAGATGTCAGGATTGAAGATTTACTGAGTAGGGAAGAAATCAATTTAGGGAACAACCATGTAGTTGATTCGATTAAAGATAAAATCGTCTTGGTGACCGGGGCAGCTGGATCTATTGGATCAGAGCTTTCCAGGCAATTGTTGCGCTGTGAACCGGCCCAACTACTGATGCTGGACCAGGCGGAATCGGCCTTGTATGAACTTGAACAGGAGTTGTCTAAGGTTAGCTTGAATGTTTCCAGAGAAGTGCTAATTGGAGATGTCCGCAATAAGAAGAAGATGCAGGAGTTCTTCGAAAAATACAGGCCGGAGATGGTTTTCCATGCTGCAGCATACAAGCACGTTCCCTTGATGGAGTCATTTCCAGATGAGGCCGTTAAGTGTAACATTTTGGGCACAAAGGTGATTGCCGACTTATCCCATACTTATGGTGTGGAGAAATTTGTCATGGTCAGTACAGACAAGGCCGTCAATCCCACTAATGTGATGGGGGCATCCAAAAGAATCGCAGAGATGTATGTGCAGGCTTTGGATAAGCACCTGACAAATGAGGGTAAACAAGGGCATACCAAGTATATAACCACACGATTTGGGAATGTATTGGGATCTAATGGTTCTGTTATTCCTCTTTTCAAAAAACAGCTTATGAACGGTGGACCTTTGACCATTACGCATCCGGAAATCACCCGTTATTTTATGACGATCCCTGAAGCCTGTCAGCTCGTTCTTGAGGCAGGTGTAATGGGTAATGGGGGTGAAATCTACGTTTTTGATATGGGTAAGCCAGTCAAAATTTTGGATTTGGCCAAAAAAATGATCAAACTTTCCGGTAAAAAGCTGGGTGAGGATATTGAAATTGAGTTTACCGGTTTGAGACCAGGAGAAAAATTATATGAGGAATTGTTGAACAACTATGAAGTTGTTTTAGGAACCCATCATCCTAAAATCAAGATTGCCCAGGTCCTATCACAGGATTATTTAAAAGTCAAAGACCAAGTGGATGCTTTCAAAGAGTTGTTGCAAATGGGGGATGAAGAAGTACTGGTAAGTCATCTGAAAATTTTGGTTCCAGAGTTTATCAGCAACGCTTCGAGATTCTCCAAACTTGATAAAGAGGATAGGTTAGTCAATTGATTTTGGTGCTTTAAGCAATTCTACATCGCATTTTCATTTGAATTTACTGATATCCAGCCCTTCATGTTTTTATGGGCTGGATTTTTTTTTACCTAACCTTGATATTGAAGTGAAATTAAACCTCTTGTTTTGTTATTGGGTTTTTTTCATTAAAAAGTGGAAAGATCGAATGATCGCTTAATAATTCCACTGTTGGTTTGGGTACACTGAGTTTTTAGCTTATTTTTCCATCAAATACCAAATAGTAACGATATGCTAAAGAGATTAGGGTTAATGGCCTGCATATTGGCCATGATGGGGACGATATCCCCGCTTCAGGCCCAAACTGCCCGTTGGCAACAAAAGGTCAAATATGAAATGGATGTGACCATGGATGTGGTCAAGAACCAGTATAAAGGAACACAAAAACTTCATTACACCAATAATTCTCCTGACACCTTACAACAGGCATTCTACCACCTTTTTTACAATGCTTTTCAGCCGAATAGCATGATGGATGTCAGGTCTAGGACCATTGCTGATCCTGACCGTAGGGTAGGAGACAGGATCTTTAACCTTAAGCCCGAGGAAATCGGTATCCTGAAAGTGAATGCTTTGAGCTTAAACGGTAAGGCGGTTGATTTTGTCCATGAAGAAACCATCTTGGAAGTGAACCTGGATGAGCCAATTCTGCCTGGGCAGACAGTTATTTTCGACATGGAGTTTGAAGGACAGGTGCCTTTACAGGTGCGAAGGGCTGGTCGTGACAATGCTGAAGGTGTGCGTTATTCCATGGCTCAATGGTATCCTAAAATGGCTGCTTATGACTCCCGTGGCTGGCACGCCAATCCTTATATAGGGCGTGAGTTTTATGGCAATTTTGGGGATTTTGATGTGAAAATCACCATTGATAAAAGTTATACTTTGGGGGGGACCGGATATTTGCGCAATGCCAATGAAATTGGCCATGGATATGAAGATGCCGGGGTCAAAGTACCTTCGCCAAAAGGGAATACCCTGACTTGGCATTTTTATGCGCCAGGTGTTCATGATTTTGTCTGGGCAGCCGATCCGAAGTACACCCATGAGAAGGTGAAAATGGACAATGGAACCATGGTTCATTTTCTATATGTGAAAAGTGAGAAAACGGAAGAAAACTGGTCGAAATTAAAGGGTTATACTGTTGATGCCATCAAGTATATAAGTGATAATTTCGGTGAGTATCCTTACAAACAGTTTTCAGTGATCCAAGGAGGCGACGGCGGTATGGAATACCCGATGGCTACTTTGATTACAGGTCATAGAAACCTTAGAAGCTTGGTAGGGGTGACGGTGCACGAACTGATCCATATGTGGTATTATGGTGTGCTGGGCTTCAATGAGGCTTCTGAACCTTGGTTAGATGAGGGTTTTACTACTTGGGGAACAGACGTGGTGATGAATGCCGTATTTGAGAAGAACGAAGGTTTTATCCAGGAAGGAAATTACCGTTCATATTTCCGTTTGGCACAATCAGGTTTTGAGGAGCCGTTGACTACCCATGCAGACCATTATAACCGAAATTCTGCCTATGGCGCGGCGACCTACACCAAAGGGGCTGTTTTCGTGGAGCAATTATCCTACATCATGGGTGAGGAGAATTTCAGAAAAGGAATGAAGAGGATGTGGAATGATTGGAAGTTTAAGCATCCGACAGGTCATGATGTGATCAGAATTATGGAAAAAACATCAGGATTAGAGCTGGACTGGTATTATGATTATTTTATTGCTTCTACCAAGACCATTGATTATGGTGTCAAGAGTGTGGAGGCAGAGGGTAATCAGACCAAAATCACCTTGGAAAGAATTGGCATGATGCCTATGCCGTTGGATGTGGTGGTCACCTATCAGGATGGTTCTCAGGAGTCCATTTATTTGCCTATGGTCATTATGAGGGGTGAGAAGCCGGAGGAGGCAGGACAGCCTTCAAGAGCGATGACCGTGAAATGGCCGTGGACCAATTATACCAAAGAAGTAATGCTTTCCAGACCGATCGGAGATGTGAGAAGTGTGGAGATAGATCCAAGCATGCGATTGGCGGATGTGGAAAGAGCAAACAATAAATTTGAGGTGAGTTTGGAATTACCGCAGAAATAAAAGTTGATCATTAATAAATGAATCGCGGTTGGTGTTTTGCCAATCGCGATTTTTTTTTTGTACCAATAGGCAATCCCGATGGGATTGGTTGCTGTCCTCATTAACCTGGCTTGTCAACCGATAGGTATTTCCGATGCGATTGACAATGAACGTTGCTATCGATAATTATTTAAAAAAATCTCCAAAATAAAAAAGGTGGCCGATTTGACCACCTTTTTTATTTCTAGCTCTGTTTAGATCATCCAGCATTTTTCTTGTCCTGAACTTCCTTACGGATGTCCTGAGCCAAAGTCTTAAGGTCCTGCATACCTTTTCTAACTCTGGTACCAGCTGCTTGATTGCCTTTGCTGTAGAATTTGTCAAAGTCACCTTCAAGACCCATTACAAGATTTTTAATTTCTTCAAATCTGTTCATAATTAAAAGTTAATTTTTAGGTTGATGATAAGTTTAATTTTTCGTTGAATATAGTCAAAATGTTTATAAAACAACAATTGCAAGCGTTTTTTCGCGATTTTTTATTCACCGAAGGACATGGCCAACTCAGAAGATCTGTACTGACCACTAGTGAGTTTTTCCTTGATCGCCTCAAATGCAGCAATGGTTTCAGCCACATCTTCAAGGGTATGTACAGCAGTTGGGATCAATCTCAAAATGATCATTCCTTTTGGAACTACCGGATAAATCACCACTGAACAGAAGATATTGTAAGTTTCTCTCAAATCTTTGCTCAAAGTAGCTGCTTCGCCAACTGTGCCGTTCAAGACTACAGGTGTTACAGGGGAGTTGGATTTGCCTATGCTGAAACCTTTTTCAATCAAGCCATTTTTCAGGGCATTGACGATTTTCCATAAGTTGTCCTTCAGCTCGGGTTGGGACCTCAATAGTTCCAATCTTTTCAAAGCACCCTCTACCAATAGCATTGGAAGGGACTTTGCGAAGATCTGAGAACGCATATTGTATTTCAAATAACGGATTACATTCGCATCACCTGCAATGAAAGCACCGATAGAAGCCATGGACTTGGCAAAAGTCGAGAAGTAAAGGTCGATCTGATCCTGAACACCCTGCTCTTCACCTGTTCCGGCACCTGTCTTACCCATGGTACCAAATCCATGTGCATCATCCACCAAAAGTCTGAAGGGATACTTTTCTTTTAGCTTCACGATCTCGGCCAATTTGCCTTGGTCACCGGTCATTCCAAATACGCCTTCAGTAATTACCAGGATACCACCTCCTGTTTCTTCGGCCAATTTCACAGCTCTTTGCAGCTGCTTTTCGCAGTTTTCGATATCGTTATGGGGGAATACGTATCTTTTTCCCAAATGCATTCTCAAGGCATCGATGATACAAGCATGGCATTCGCTATCATATACCACTACATCTTTTCTGTCCAATAAAGCATCGATAGCGGACATGATACCCTGATAGCCGTAGTTCAACAAGTATGCACTTTCTTTACCAACAAACTCCGCAAGCTCGTTTTCCAGTTGCTCATGAAGGTCTGTTTGTCCTGACATCATTCTTGCACCCATAGGATACGCAGCCCCCCATTTGGCTGCAGCTTCCGCATCTGCCTTTCGTACTTCAGGGTGGTTGGCAAGCCCAAGGTAGTTGTTTAAGCTCCAGGTCAACACTTCCCTGCCTTTGAATTTCATACGTGGAGCGATATCGCCTTCCAGTTTAGGGAACATAAAGTAACCTTCAGAAAGCTCCGAATGCTTGCCCAATGGGCCAAGATTGGTATGTAGTTTTTCGAATAAGTCCAATGTCTTAAGTCGTTTGGTTTTACACTGTTTTGATCTTTTAGCAAAAGCTTTAAAATCGGCCAAAAGTAATACAATTTGTCCATCCTTGCAAAAATCAGGCACCTTTTCAGAATTTCTTTCTCTAACTCATTTTATTTTCTTTACTTCGTGGGTTAAGGCTTTTTTTACAGAAATAAACCCTGAATATGCGTAAGATCAATAAGCTTTTGGTTGCCAACCGTGGCGAGATCAGTCTCAGAATTATGAGAACTGCCAAAGAAATGGGCATCAAGACAGTAGCAGTATATAGTGAGGCAGACAGAAATGCGCCTCATGTCAAATTTGCAGATGAGGCAGTATGCCTTGGCCCACCTCCCTCCAATCAATCTTACCTGCTCGCAGATAAGATTATTGAGGCTTGTCAGGAATTGGGCGTAGATGCCATACATCCAGGCTATGGCTTCTTGTCTGAGAATGCCACTTTTGCCAAAAAGGTAACGGATGCGGGGATCATTTTTGTAGGTCCATCGCCTGAAGCCATAGAAGTAATGGGGAGCAAACTTGCAGCTAAGAATGCTGTGGCCAAATACGATATTCCAATGGTTCCGGGTACAGATGAAGCCATTGTGGATATTCCTGCAGCCAAAATCAAAGCTGAAGAAATTGGTTACCCAATTCTGATTAAAGCCAGTGCAGGTGGTGGTGGTAAAGGCATGAGGATCGTGAAGTATGAGGCTGAATTTGAAGAACAGATGCAAAGGGCTATTTCTGAAGCCCAATCAGCATTTGGAGATGGTGCTGTTTTTATTGAAAAGTTCATCACCTCACCGAGACATATTGAAATCCAGGTATTGGGGGATACCCATGGCAATATCGTACACCTTTTTGAAAGGGAATGCTCTGTTCAGAGACGTCACCAGAAAGTGATAGAAGAAGCGCCTTCAGCAGTGGTTTCACCGGAGATGCGCAAAGCCATGGGGGAAGCTGCAGTCAAAGTAGCCAAGGCCTGTAACTACTATGGTGCTGGAACGGTCGAGTTTATTGTAGATGAGAACCTTGATTTCTATTTCCTGGAAATGAATACCCGATTGCAGGTAGAACATCCGGTGACAGAAATGATCACGGGAAAGGATTTGGTGAAAGAGCAGATTTTGATCGCTGAAGGCAATCCGCTTTCTTTTACGCAGGATGAACTGAGCATCAACGGTCATTCCATCGAAGTACGTGTCTATGCAGAAGATCCTAAGAACAACTTCCTTCCAGACATTGGGAAGCTGGTCACCTACCGACGTCCTCAGGGACCTGGTGTCAGGGTGGATGATGGCTTCGAAGAAGGCATGGATATACCGATTTATTATGATCCGATGATTGCCAAATTGATCACCCATGACGCAAGCCGTGAAAAAGCTATCCAAAGGATGATCAGGGCAATTGATGATTATCAGATAACCGGGATTGAGACTACTTTGGGCTTCTGTAAGTTTGTACTGGAGCATGAAGCTTTCGTCAGTGGTGATTTTGACACCAAATTTGTAGAGAGATATTTCACTCCCGAAAAACTGGAAATTCAGTGGGAAGAATCGGAAATGGAATTGTTGGCCAGTTTGGCGGTTGACCTGTATGAAATCAATAAATTCACTTTGAAGCGGGTTTCAGGTCAAAATGGAACGCCAAATCCAAGGACTAATTGGAAAAACAGACTGATTTGATGGCAGAAATCTTACCGATCAAAGCCTGGCGGTACCACGAGCAATATACCCAACGTATCGAAGAACTGACCTCTCCTTTGTTTGATGTGGTGTCAGCCAAACAAAGGGAGGCTCTTTATGCGAATCCTTTGAACAGTATACACCTATCAGTTCCCAAAGGAGATGAACCTGCCCTCCATGCCCAAAGGTTGTTGGAAGAGTGGAAGCAGCAACAAGTTATCGTGCAGGATCAGATTCCTGGGATATATGTGTACTATCAGTATTTTAAGTTTCCAGGACAGGATGTAGAGTCTTGCCGTAAGGGCTTTATCGCACAGATCAAAGCCTATGATTGGGATGAAAATATGGTCCTGCGTCATGAGAATACCATCGCCAAAGCGGTAAATGACCGAACATCTTTATTACATGCTACCCAATTTCAATCCAGTCCTACCCATGGCCTATATGAAGATCCTTTGTATCAATTGGAGCCATATATGGATGCTGCGATTGCAAATCCCATCTATGACTTGGAAGATTATCAGGGTGTAAGAGAGGTGCTGGGCGTTATTCATGATGTGCCTACAATCCGCAAGTTTTTGGAAGTGATTGGAGAAAAGCAGATCATTTTGGCTGATGGGCATCATCGTTATGAAGGGGCGATTGCCTACAGAAAAGCCATGTCTGAAGCCAACCCTGAGCATACTGGGGAAGAAGGTTATAATTACCATATGATGTATTTCACCAATGCCCTGAGCAAAAACCTGAGGATATTGCCTACACATAGGATTTTTTCGGGGATTGGGTTGAGCGAGGAACAAATACTGGAAAAATCTGCATCCTGGTTTGTGGTCAAAAAGCTTCATGATGTGGAGGAAATTTCAGAGTTGATATTGCAAAAACAATGGGCATTTGGATTGGTATTTGCCAAGAATGCCTATAAAATCAGGTTGATTCCGGAAAAGATTAAGGAGATGGCTGTGGAAATCCCAGAGGTACTCAAAACAGTAGATTTGATGGTATTGCATTATTTTTTTATTGATAAAGTATTGGGGATTCCTATGCAAGAGCAACGCTTTTCGGAGAATATAGATTATGAAAGAAACCTACACCGCTGTTTGGGTGCTGTAGAAGAAGGGAAAGCGGATTGTGCAGTCATTACCAAGGATATTTCCATGAATCAAGTGCTGGATGTCTGTAAAAGTGGTTATACCATGCCTCAAAAATCCACCTATTTCTATCCAAAAACGCTCTCGGGGCTTTTATTTGCCTCAGTGGAAGAGTCAGAGTTTTCATTTCCTTACCAAGTATTTCGTCCATGATCCAACTCGGTGAAAAAAAATTGATACTGGCCTCCAAATCTCCCAGAAGGTATGAACTGCTGAAGGGTTTGGTGCTTGATTTTGAAGTCAGGGCTAAAGACACTCCAGAGGATTTTCCAGAGGATATGCCTGTGGAACAGGTAGCCAGTTTCCTTTCGGGGAAAAAAGCCAAGGCATTTGCTAGGGAAATTTCCGATAATGAAATCGTCTTGACTTCAGATACGGTTGTGATTCTGGATGGACAGATTTTGGGCAAGCCTTCCAATAAAGAAGAAGCAGAAGGGATGCTCAGGGGATTATCAGGTAAAGAACATCAGGTGATCACTGGAATAACGCTGTATTCCAAAAGTAAAACGGTCACCAGGCAGGATTTGGCGAAAGTGACTTTCAAAGTGCTTTCTGAACAAGAGATAGATTATTATATCGATAATTTTTTACCCTTTGACAAAGCCGGTGCCTATGGTATACAGGAATGGATTGGCTATATAGGCGTACAGAAAATGGAGGGTTCTTTTTACAGTGTAATGGGCCTTCCGGTGCACTTGGTGTATGAGGAGTTGAGTTTGTGGGATGTTTGAAAGTGGGATGTCGGAAGTTGGATGACCGATGTCGGAAGTGTTGAACCATTCAGAAGTTAAGGGATTAAGGGTTTCATTAAGTGGGATGTCCGATGTCCGAAGTGGGGTGTCGGAATTTTGAACCATTTAGGAGTTGAGGTGTTAAGGTTTCATTGAGGAAAGGTGGATTTCCGCAAAGGCCTGAAGGGCCGCTCTGTTACAGCCTAGGGTGAAGCCCTAGGAAAAAGGTACCGCCAAGATGAACGAGAGGTCTGAAGGACCGGTGAGAAGGGGGATGTTGGATGTTTGAAGTCGGATGTCCGAAGTTGGTTGTGGGAAGTGAACCAGTTATCGGAGAAAAAATAAAACCTTTGAGATCTTATATGCCAAGCACAAAGACCTCAAAGGTTTTTTATCATTGGGATTTGAATCCCTTATTTTTTATCTGTTTCTGTTGGATTGGACACCTTGACCAGGGCATCTTCCTTCAGTTCTTTACTCACTACAAAATATGGTCCTGAGATCACCTCTTGTCCTTCACTGATACCTTCTAGGATTTCAATATTGTCAAAATCAGAAATGCCTGTTTTGACGGTGATCATTTTTGCCTTACCGTCTTCGATTACAAAAACCAACTCTTTTGCTTTGGTAGAACCGTCAGCGCTGTCGGTCATTTGGTCTTCCCTAGTGGTCACCGCAGCAAGTGGTATAGCCAGGACATTGTCTTTTTTCTGGGTAATGATATCCACACTGGCGGTCATGCCTGGTCTGAAAGGATATTTGTTTCTTTCTGTGATCAGGTCTTCATAAGATTCGTTCAGAATCCTGATTTTTACTTCAAATTCTGTTACCGCATCAGGACTTGCCTTGGTATTGGCTGAATTGGCAATCGAGGTCACCACTCCTTTGAATTTTTTACCGGAGGAAGAATAAGAATCCACATCTATGATCGTCTCATCGCCCAAATTGATTCGGATGATGTCATTTTCATTCACATTGACCCTGACTTCCATTTTGGATAAGTCTGCCAACCTTAGCATTTCTGTACCAGCCATCTGTTGGGTACCGACCACCCTTTCACCTTTTTCCACCAAAAGTTTGGATACTACGCCGTTAACAGGAGAATACACATTGGTCAACCTTAAGTTTTCAGCCGCTTCACTGACTGTAGCCTGAGAACTCTTGACAATGTATTCAGCAGCCAAGACAGATTGCTTGGCTGCTTCAAGATCATTTTGTGCCGTCAGGAAAGTTGATTGAACCTGTTCCCAATCCGCATCAGAGATTACCTTGTCTTTATAGAGCTTTTCGTTTCTTTTGAATTCGAGTTCTGCCCGTACAAATTGTGCTTCTGATCTTTTTAGGTTCGCTTTGGACTGTGCGACATTGGCCTGATTCTGATTCAGGTTGGCACGTGCCCTATCCAATGCGGAAATGAAGTTGTCAGGACGGATTTTCACCAAAAGGTCCCCAACTTTGACAGAATCACCTTCAATAACATTTAGTTCGATGATTTCACCCGCTACATCCGGGCTGAGTTTGACTTCAATTTCAGGTTCTACCACACCTGAAGCACTTACTTTCTCGGTGATGGAAACTTTTGCAGCTTTTTTGGTTTCGACAGTAACTTCTTTCTGTCCACCGATCCATCCTGCTGATTTTCCGATGATGGCAAAAAGGATAATTGCACCTAAAATTCCCAAAAGGATATAAATCAGCTTGTTTGATTTTTTCTTGGCCATGTTGATATGGGTAAATTATAATTTAAGAGGGTTTCCTAAGTAAAAATCCAGAACCTTGACTCTGAATATGTAAGTATATTTTGAAGTAACCAGATCTGCCTGTGCATTGAAGAAATTGTTTTGGGCCAATTGGTAATCGGCAAAATTGATAGCGCCGGCGTCAAATCTTTGTTGCGCGATGCGGAAAGACTCTTCTAGGGAAGATACCCTGATGAGGGAAGCCTGATAGGATTGTCTTGCTGCGTTGGCATTGGTATAAGCACTTTCTATATCCTGTCTCAGCTGATTTTTGGTTTCTACATCCTGAATTTCACTCAGTCTTTTCTGTAACCTTGCCCTTTGGACATTTGCCCTGTTCCTGAAATTGGAAAGGATAGGGATGTTCAGCTGCATGTTGGCAGAATTGGAGAAGTTGTTTTTCAATTGAGTCGTAAAAGCTTGTCTTTCACCCATGAAAAACTGGTCTATATAGTTAGAAAATGCGCTTGCACCGATGCCTAAGGTCGGCATATAGCCACCTTTGGCGATTCGTACACCCATTTCTGCACTTTCAATGCCCAGTTCGGCTGCTTTGATTTCAGGCATCAGTTCGAGGGCCACCTCAAAAATTTCATCAACGCCCCTGTCGGTCAGGGCAATGTTTTCAGGAGAAAGTTCGGGTGTGACCACATCCATATTTTCGTTGAACGGCAATTGCATTGCTTGCGAAAGGTTCAATTTGGCAATTCTCAAAGTATTGGAAGCATTGATTACTTCCAGCTCGTTGGTTGCATTTTGTGCCTGAATATCCAGTTTGTTGGCCAAAGGTAAAGAGCCGGCGTCCACCAATTTGGTAGTGACGGTCAGTTGTTCCTTTGTAGTGGCCAATTGGTTTTCTGCGATCTTCAACTGCTCTTTGGCAAATACCACATTGATAAACAGGTTGATGACATTCAGTGTGATATTGTTTTCAGTCGCTTTGACATTGAATTTGGCTGCTTCAATGTCTGTCTTGTTTTGTTTAATCGAATTGCTGATCTGCTGCCCTGCAAATAAGGTCACATTGGCATTACCGAAGACGTTGACGTTCCCTATTCTGTTGTTTTCAAACAAGTTGGTTACCGGGTTGATTGACCTACCCCATCTGTAGCCTGTACTGGCTCCTGTGGAGAGGGTAGGGATCCTTTGGCCTTGATTTCCGATCAGGTTGGCTTCCTGAGTGGCGAGATTGACCTGACTTCGTTGAAGGGTCAGGTTATTCTCCAGCGCAATATCGATGCAGGTTTGCAGGTCCATTTGCTGGATATTGATTTCCTGCGCATGGGACTGAAAAGAAAAGGTAAGGAGCAATAAAAATCCTAAGGTTAAAATGTGCTTCATAGTTTATAAATCAATATCTGGAATATATTTCAATTGTTTGACCCAGGGTAAACTCTTCAAGTACTCAATGGTTATCGATCGGATACCGGAATCCATTTCAATGACATGGCAGGCCAGGTCATTTTTACCTTTTCTGGACACGGACATAGTGGCAATATTGGTTTTTTCTTGCGCAATGACGCTGGAAATGAAGGCAATAGCTCCAGAAACATCATCTGCCTTGATGATCAAGGTGTGCATTTGAGCTGAGAAATTGGCATTAAACCCATCTATTTCAGCTATATTGATTAAGCCACCGCCTAAACTTTCCCCAATGACTTCAACTTTTTCATCTGCTTTTTTCAGGTTAAGCCTAATGGTATTAGGGTGGTAGATTGATGCATTTCCAATGGATTTGAAGGTGTACTTCAAGCCTTTTTCTTGGGCCAGTTCAAAGGCCTTTTTGATACCAGCATCATCCGTTTTCAGGTCAAGTAGTCCACCTAATATGGCTTTGTCACTGCCATGTCCCTCATAAGTCCTTGCAAAAGAATTGTAAAAGGTAATCGTAGCCTCGTCTGGAATTCCTCCCAAAACCCTGATTGCAGCCCGGGCTATTCTCACCACACCCGCGGTATGAGAAGAAGAGGGGCCGATCATCACCGGTCCGATCATGTCAAAAACACTGCTTTTTGCGCCCATTTTTTATTTTGAATTCAATTAATGTGCTAAAGTAATAACAATTTCGGTGTAGGGTATACTTTTTACCGCTTTCGTCCAATTTTTAGGTTAAAATAACATGCTTTTCATTATTTTTAAAAATTCTACTACAGATGAATGTCCGAAGTGTGCAAATATGAACAGTCCTATGTCCGATATTAATACAGTTTTATTGTATAAACATGATGGGGAAATCTGGTCGCCTGAAGAACCTATGATTCAAAACAGGGGCTTTCTTTTTGGCGACGGCTTATTTGAAACTATGGTGTTTATCCATGGTAAAATACGGTTCTCTCAGGACCACGAAGCAAGGTTATTGGAAGGTTTGAAACAATTGGGTATAGAAAAAGACAATCTTTCTTCGATACAGGAAATTGAAAGTTGTTTGCAACAGTATTATTGTGAAAATTCTGTTTTGAGGGTGAGGTGGAATGTGTTCAGAGAGGGAAGAGGAAAATATACACCCATCCAAAATACCACACAGGAGAATCTGCAGATCCAAAAGATGCAAAAGGCTCCAATCATAAAAAAAAGCGCCTATTTGAGCGAAAACATAAACATTCCGAGGTCTCCATGGAGTCATTGCAAAACATTGAGTGCTTTGACTTATGTGATGGCCAATCGGGAAAGACAGCAAAAGGGCATGGATGAAGTAATTTTATTGAATACGGAAGGAATTGTCTCTGAAGCCGGCTCTTCCAATATTTTTTGGAAAAAAGATGGGGTGTATTATACACCATCTCTTCGATCTTCCTGTATTGCCGGTGTTGGCAGAAAAAATGTGATATCACATTTGAAGTCCTCTGGTGAAAATATCGTGGAGGGGGAGTTTTTGCCCATTGATTTATTGTCAGCAGAGAAAGTGATGACCACAAATGTGACAGGTATAAGTTATGTTGGGGAGATTGAGGGGAGAAAATTTGATACAAATCTTGATCTTAGACTGGAGAGTGTTTTTGAAGCACTTAAGGTATAAATAATAACGCCTCTTTCACTTCACTTGCATAAAGTGAGAAGTAAAGTGAAAGAGACACAAAGAAGGAGGTTCAATGTTCCTTTTATATTAAATCAAATTATAGCTTTTTCAAACCCCTGACATCCTCTTTCGAAGCTTCTCTGATACTGATCGCATATCCGCCACCGGGAGCGGATAATTGTCTGAGTTTGGATTTATGGGTCACAGCTACTTTTTTGATGGTATAGGCCTGAGGATTGTTTTTATAATGGGCATCTTGGTGGTCTGCATAGATTGTAGCCACATAGGTTTTGCCAGGTTCCAGGAAATCAAAAGCTATTTCAGAAATTCTTGAAGCGTTACCGTTGACATTTCCGACAAACCATTCGTTTTTCCCTTTTGCCTTTCTGGCAATGGTCAGGTAATAACCTGGTTCAGCTTCCAGATAGTGGCTGATATCCCAATCAATGGCGACATCTTTTATAAATTGAAAAGCGTCAGGGAATCTCTCGTAATTTTCCGGTAAATCGGCAGCCATTTGCAAGGGGCTATACATGGTGACATATAAGGCCAGTTGATTGGCAAGGGTGCTGTTGACCCAGGAATCGTTATCAGGATTGATTTTGCTGATGTCCATTTCAAAGATACCCGGGGTATAATCCATTGGTCCACCGATCTGTCTGGTAAATGGCAGAACGGTCACATGATTGGGTTTAGAACCTCCAAATGCCTGGTATTCTGTTCCCCTTGCCGACTCATTGGCGATCAGGTTCGGGTAAGTACGGGCAATTCCCGTTGGCCGGACAGCTTCATGAGCATTGACCATGACCTGGTATTCGGCTGCTTTTTCTAAAGCATATTGATAATGATTGACCAGCCATTGTGAATAATGGTTTTCTCCTCTCGGCAGTATGTCGCCCACGTAGCCACTTTTCACAGCATTGTAACCATTGTCTTTCATAAATTGATATGCCCTGTCCAAATGTCTTTCATAGTTTCTGACTGAAGCAGAGGTTTCATGGTGCATGATCATTTCCACTCCCTTACTTTGGGCATAATCCCTGATCCATTCCAGGTCAAAGTCGGGGTATGGGGTGACAAAATCAAACACATAATCTTTAGAATTGCCAAACCAGTCTTCCCAGCCAATGTTCCAGCCTTCCACCAAAACTCCATCAAATCCATGTTGTGCAGCAAAGTCTATGTATTTTCTGACATTTTCAGTGGTTGCACCGTGAATTCCATTGGGTTTTGCTTTCTTAAAATCTGTGGCTTCCAATGCTACTGCTGCGAAATCATTGGTATATGCCCATGAGCTTTTTCCTGTGATCATTTCCCACCAAACACCCACATATTTCATCGGCCTGATCCAGGAAGTATCTTCAATTTTACTCGGTTCATTGAGGTTGTAGGTAATCCTGGAAGCTAAAATTTCCCGTGCATCATCTGACACAATTACTGTTCGCCAAGGTGTTTGTCCTGGTGCTTGTAGGTATCCTTTGTCCCCTATGGCATCTGGAGTCAGCCAGGATTCAAAAATCATTTTTTTGTCATCCAGATTGAGATGCATAGTGGAGTAATTGACCAATGCAGCTTCATGCAGGTTGATGTAAAGTCCATCATCAGTTTTCATCATCAGGGCAGTTTGTACACCCGTAGGAGAAAAGGAAGTCTGTGATACATTGGCCGTGATAGCCTGCTCCATCAGGTTCCTGATTTCAGATAACCTGGATTCCGTATAGTCATATTCCTGCGTATCGTAATCCCCAGCTATCCAAAAAGCCTTATGGTCCCCGGTCATCGCAAACTGGGTTTTTTCCTCTTTGATGACGAAATGGGCGAGGTTGGGTTGGGCAGGAAATTCATATCGGAAACCCAGGCCATCATCAAAAAGCCTGAATCTGATACTCAGTATCCTTTTTTGATGGGCATCATCCTGCTGCAAAGTCACCAACATCTCATTGTAATGGTTGCGGATGCTTTTCTCTTCACCCCAGACAGGTTCCCAGGTTTCATCAAATGTCCCATATTCGGCATGACTGGATTCAAATCCTTCCAAAAAGGAGTTTTGGTTTTTCAGTTGCAATCCCAATTTGCTGGGCAGGAGAACTTCCTTGTTTTTGTAATTTAGCTCATAGTAGGGTATGCCTTCTTTGAGTTCAAAATTTAATTCAAGAAGTCCATTTGGGGATTTCAATGTTTGAGCGAATACTCCAAATGCCCAAAAAATTAAGATTAAAGTTGATAAAAATAGTTTTTTCATAGGTTTGAAATTATAGTTTGAATACTCTTTTAACTTTTAATGAAATGCAAGGGGTAATTAGATCCCACTGAAAACGCCACCTCCAAATCGTTGATGGATAGCTCTGTCCAGGTCTTCCCGGTGATCAGGGTGGGCAATGTTCATGAGGGCAATAGCACGCTGCTTGAGGTTTTTGCCATAAAGATAAGCGACGCCGTATTCCGTAACCACATAGTGGACGTGGGCCCTTGTGGTAACCACTCCGGCTCCTTCTTTTAGGAAAGGTACAATTTTGCTCTGTCCTTTTTTTGTAGCTGAACTTAAGGCAAGAATGGGTTTTCCACCTTCGGAAAGTGAAGCGCCTCTCATAAAATCCATCTGTCCTCCAACACCTGAATATTGATAACTTCCTAGTGAATCAGCACAAACCTGTCCGGTAAGGTCCACTTCCAGACAACTGTTGATAGAGACCATTTTTGGATTCTTCCTGATGATGGCGGAATCATTGACATATTCAGCTTCCTGAAAGGTGAAAAGCGGATTGTCATGAATGGTGTCATATAGTTTTTTGTCACCGACAGCAAAGGAGGTCAGGATTTTACCTTTATGCTTTTTTTTGTAGGCATTCGTAATGGCACCTGATTCCAATAAATCAATGATCCCATTGGAGAACATTTCGGTGTGGATGCCCAGGTCTTTGTGGTGTTTCAAAGCTGTCAAAACTGCATCAGGAATTGCGCCAACCCCTAACTGCAGGGTGGATCTATCTTCCACCATTTCTGCAATAAAATTTCCGATTTTGGTTTCAGAATCCCCGACTTTCTCTGCATAATTCACTTCATGTAAAGGTTGGTCCACAAATACAGCAGCATCAAATCGGCTAAAATGGATATGTCCATCACCATGGGTGCGTGGCATGCGGTGATTGACTTGGGCGATGACCACATTGGCACTGTCCACAGCTGCTTTGGCGATATCTACAGAAATACCCAAGGAGCAAAAGCCATGGGAGTCTGGTTCTGATACCTGTACAATGGCTACATCCAAAGGGAGAATCTTACGCTTGAATACCTGTCCGATTTCACTGAGGAATACCGGGATGTAGTCCCCTTGTTCAGAATTGACCGCCTTCCTGACATTTTGGGAGACAAAAAAGGTGTTGATGAAAAAACTTTCTTTGCAATCTTCAGCAGCCAAAGGCATTGGGCCGAAAGTGGAAATGCTGACAATCTCAACCTGTCTGAGTTCATCTTTTCTTTTTGCCAATTCCTGGATGAGGTAAGTAGGTGTAGCGGCACTGCCATGGATGAATACCCGTTGATGGCTTTTGATCAATTTGACAGCTTCTTCAGCCCTGACATAGTGGTAATGCATGGTTAATTTTTGAATTTAAAATATTTGAAAATTTCTGTTACCCAGAAAACAGATGATGATAGCAAGACCCAAAACAGGAACTCTTCAACCGGTACAGTATGAAACTTGAATAAATTGGAAAAGAAAGGGATCTCTATGATCAATACCTGTATGAGGACAGATACTAATAATGCATAATTAACCCATTTATTACTGAATAATCCTATTTTAAAGCAGGACCCGGTCAGGTTCCTCATGTTAAAGGTGTTGAACAACTGGCTAAATGCCATGGTGATGAATACCATTGTTCTGGCTTTATCGATGCCATGCGGCAGGTACCACAAATACGCAGTGATTGCCAAAGTAGTCATGATCAGTACATTGATGATCAAGAATGGGTAAATGGTTTTGTTCAGGATATTTTCTTTGGGGTCGATAGGCGGTGATTGGAGCTCATTTCCTTTCCCCTTTTCGGTTGCCAGGGCTTTGTCACAAAAACCATCAGTGACCAGGTTGATCCATAGAATCTGAGTTGCTGTCAAAGGCATGGCCATCCCCATGGAAACAGCAACGATTAGGGTAAGGATTTCAGCAAAATTGGTAGTGACCAGAAAAAAGGAGGTTCTTCTGGCATTATTGAAAACAATTCTTCCTTGTTCGACGGCCTTGACGATGGTTGCAAAATTATCATCTGCCAATACCATCATAGAAGCATCTTTTGCCACATCTGTGCCCATTATTCCCATGGCAATACCAATGTTTGCCTGCTTTAATGCCGGGGCATCATTGACACCATCCCCTGTCATGGCGATAAGGGCTCCTTGCTTTTGCAGAGACTTGGCTATTTTCAATTTCATCAGAGGAGTCAGTCTGGAAAAAACATCAGCCTCACTGACGGCTTGATCGAATTCCTCTTCACTCATTTTGCTGAGTTGGGCATCCGTATATACCTTTTCCCTACCTTCCCGGACAATACCCACTTTTTTACCGATTGACAGGGCAGTTTCTGCATGGTCACCGGTGGCCATAATCACACGGATGCCTGCATGATGACAGGATTTAACCGCCTCATAGACACCTACTCTTGGGGGGTCCATCATGCCTGCAAGCCCTACAAATTCGAGTTCCTGGTCTTCATGTATGTTGCCGTTTTCCTCTTTCTGTGCCAAAGCCAGTACGCGCAAACTGTCTGCAGACCAGCCTTTCATTTTTGCTTCAATCTCCTCTAACTGCTCCTGCTTCAAGGGAATTTTGTTACCGCTTTGGTCTCTGGTAATTTCACAGAGGTCTAATAGAGCTTCAGGGGCACCCAAAAAGAATCTCACTTTTTTACCGTTTTTGATCACCATGGTCGAACGGTATTTCAGGTCAGAGTTGAAGGCAATATCCTCTACGATATCCAGGTCTTTGGATTTTCCTGCCTTATTTCCCAATACCAAAAATGCTGCTTCAGTGGGGTCACCTGTGACGATGATCTGCCCTTTGTCATTGATTTCTATGGAGGAATTATGACAATGGGCAGCGATTTCAAAGAGAAGTTCAGTTACCAGGATGTCATTTTCAGTGCCATGGAATCTGCCTTCACTTTCCCATCCTTCACCACTTACCTGCACATCATTGGTTTCTGGCATCCAGATTTTCTTGATGGTCATGGTATTTTGAGTCAGGGTGCCGGTTTTGTCAGTTACAATGGTGCTGACAGAACCCAGACTTTCTGTAGCAGTAATTTCCCGGATAATGGCATTTTTTCGGGACATTCTGTATGATCCAATAGCCAAAACAATGGAAAGAACTGCGGGTAAACCTTCAGGGATAGTGGAGACCAACGCCGCTATGGCAATAAGGAGAATGTCGTCAAGTGGTGCATCCTGAAAAAAATAAGCAACAAAAAATAAAGTGATGGCACAAGTGATGGCAATAATGGCCATCTGCTTGGCCAGTTTGTCGGTCTTTAACTGGAAATTTGTTTTTTTAGGGGCGATATCCCTGAGGGACATGGCAATGGCGCCGATTTGGCTGTTTAATCCCGTTCCGGTAACCACAGCTTTTACGGAACCACTGGATAAAAAGGTAGATTTCCAGACCATATTCTTTCTATCACCCAGAGGGATTTCTTCAGGTAGTATCTCAGTGGTTTTTTCTACAGGCACGGCTTCGCCGGTCAAAGAAGCTTCCGTTGCTCTTGCGTTTTTCTGATAAATAATTCTGGCATCTGCCGGTACGCTATCTCCTTCATCTAAGCTGATGATGTCTCCTGGTACCACTTCCCGGGAATTGATAGTCAAGAGGCTACCTTCGCGGAATACTTTGCATTTTGGGACTAGCATATTTTTAAGCGCCGCCAATGCCCCTTCAGCCCGATATTCCTGAATGAAACCTATGAGAGCATTGATGATGATAATGGCCAAAATAACATAAACATCCACCAAGTGATTGGTCAGGTAAGAGATGGCCATCGCCACAAAAAGGATGTAAACCATCAGGTTGTTGAATTGCTTCAACAGGATTTTCCAAACAGGCTTTTTCCCAGGATCCGGGATTTCATTTGGACCAAATTCTATAAGACGTCTTTCCGCTTCCTCTTTGCTCAAGCCATTTTCATCCGAACCCAAATCAGATAAGATAGCATTCGATTCATAGGTATGTGGATGCTTGGGAATTTTGATCATTTGCCTAATGCTGATTTTACCATGATGAATTCACTGATGTTTTCCTGGTCCAAAATACCTAGAAAATGGCCGTTTTCGATGACAAATGCGACTTTCCTGTTTTCGCTCATCATCTTTTTCCAAACATCGTCAAGATTTTCCTCTGTCTCAAACTTCAGAGGATTGAAATCCGCCACCTTTTCTACAGCGATGTTCTCATCTCCTTCTTTTAATCCCCTGATGATTTCATTTCTGCTCAGGGTACCTACCGCGACATCATCTTTGACCACCACAAAATGTGTGGCCTGTGAATTCAAGAGTTTGTCCACGGCTTTGGATAAAGGTGCATCAAATGCCAGGATCTGAAACTTCATCATGATGGCATCATTGACTTTAAAGCCCTTGAGGAAACTTTCCTGCTGGGTATGGCTGACTTCAGCTGCTGCACCCAAAAAGATAAATATACCGATCAAAACAAGGATTGGATTATTGAACAAACCGAAAAAGATAAAGAAAATAGCCAGAAACTGGCCAATGCCCCCTGCTATCTGCGTAGCCTGTGCCCGGGGTAATCGGATAGCCAAAAATGCTCTTAAAATTCTTCCCCCGTCCATAGGGAAAGCCGGTATCAGGTTGAATACTGCGAGGATCAGGTTTGCTGAGGCCAAATAGAGAATGATCGTGGTAGGGTTGATTTTGATCTCTTCCAGACTTTCGATGTTGAAACCTGTGAAACTCAGAACGGCTGAAAGAATCAGAAAAATACCCACGTTGACCAAGGGGCCTGCGATGGCCACCCACAATTCCTGCTTGGGGTCCTCCGGTAATTTTTCCAACCTGGCTATCCCTCCAATGGGATACAAAACAATGTCCTTGGTCTGTATGCCGTACTTCTGCGCTGCGAGGGCATGGCCAAATTCATGAAAGACCACACAGCAAAAGAGGGCCAAAACAAAAATTACAGTCCATAAAATATCCACTCCAGGTATTCCCTGACGGAGATTGGAAATGATGATCCAAAGTAAGAGCAGGGAAAAGGTCCAGTGAATGAAAACTTTAACGTTCTTATATTTTCCAAGGTAAAGCGATAGTTTCATAGGAACTGGTTAAGATTTGAATGAGTAATGACCTTCAATTTAAAGGAAACTTTTGTTTAAGACATAAATTAAGGTGCTTATTCTGGTAAAAAGTATGATTAAAGTCAGCTGTCAATATGATACCTTAGAAAATTGACCAATGAGATTGTAAATAATTATTAGACAGCCTATTTTCTTTTTGATTTTCCCTGTGAATATGGAATTTAGCTTTGTGGCAACAGAGTATATTGGTAGTATATTCTGATATTTGGTGTAAAATTGGTGTAATCCGAATTTTGTTTGGAAAGTTGGGGTGAAGATTGGTCTTGTCTTTTTGTTTTTTCTTATATTCGCAAGCGTGAAATAAAGTAAAATCGATTTTTGGGAGGAGCTTTTAACCAAAATGCTTTTCTTGAAGTTCTGTACTGTATAAACCCAAATAAAATGTCATATTCACAAGAAATCTATAAACCACAAAACCACATCAGGTTAGTCACTGCAGCCTCGTTATTTGACGGGCATGATGCGGCTATCAATATCATGAGGCGAATCATACAGGCCACAGGCTGTGAGGTGATTCATCTGGGACATAACCGTTCTGTTCAGGAAATCGTGGATTGTGCTATTCAAGAGGATGTTCAGGCTATAGCCATAACTTCTTATCAGGGTGGTCACGTGGAATTTTTCAAGTATATGCATGACCTCTTGAAAGAAAAAGGAGCAGGCCATATAAGGATTTTTGGTGGAGGTGGAGGTACAATCCTTCCCGAAGAAATCCAAGAATTGCATGAATACGGCATCACCAGGATTTATTCTCCTGACGATGGAAGGGCCATGGGCTTGCAGGGAATGATCAATGACTTGGTGATGAAGTCAGATTTTCCTGTAGGAAAAGAGGTGAGTCTTAAGCATTTTTCCAAAGAAGATAAATCCAGTATTGCCAAGGTGATTTCGGCGGCAGAAAACTTCCCTGAGGATTCTAAAGGTATGCTCGAGGAAATCAGAAAGATTGCTTCATCGAGCAAAACCCCTGTTTTGGGTATCACAGGGACTGGAGGAGCTGGTAAATCTTCCTTGGTAGATGAATTGGTCAGAAGGTTTTTGCTGGACTTTAAGGATAAGAATATAGCCATAGTTTCAGTGGATCCTTCCAAGCGAAAAACCGGAGGGGCACTTTTGGGCGATAGGATAAGAATGAATGCCATACACCATCCAAGGGTGTATATGCGGTCTTTGGCAACCCGTCAGTCCAATCTGGCTTTGTCCAAGTATGTTCAGGATGCGGTAGATGTGGTCAAGGCAGCAGATTTTGACCTGATTATTCTAGAAACTTCCGGAATTGGACAGTCAGATACTGAGATCATAGAGCATTCTGATATGTCTTTGTATGTCATGACTCCTGAATATGGAGCCGCTACGCAGTTGGAGAAAATTGATATGCTTGACTTTGCTGACATCATTGCCTTGAACAAGTTTGATAAAAGAGGCGCTCAAGATGCCTTGAGGGATGTGAAGAAGCAATACAAGAGAAACCATAATCTTTGGGATATAGCAGACGAAGACATTCCGGTATTCGGTACGATTGCCTCGCAGTTTAACGATCCCGGCATGAATAATCTGTACAAAGCAATTATCCATAAGCTGGTAGAAAAGACCGGTGCGGAATTGGAGACTTCTTTTGAGGTAACTAAGGAAATGTCCGAGAAGATTTACATCATTCCACCTGCAAGAACCAGGTATTTGTCAGAGATTTCTGAGAACAACAGGAATTATGACAAATGGGTGGATGAGCAAAAAAACGTTGCTCAGAAATTATACAGCATTCAAAAATCCATTGAAGCGATCAAATCTGCCAAGGTTGCAGATCAGGACAGATTGGTCAAAGAACTTCAGGAGGTGTACGCCCAGGTTGAATTGGAACTTGATCCAAGAAACAAAAAATGGATTGAGGAATGGCCTCAGAAGGCGCAGCAGTATGCCGATGATTTTTATATTTTTAAAGTAAGGGATAAAGAGATTAAAATTCAGACTTACCATACTTCCCTTTCCAATTCCAGAGTTCCAAAAGTTTCCTTGCCTAAGTATGAGGCATGGGGCGACCTATTGAAATGGGGATTGAAAGAAAATGTCCCAGGTGAATTTCCGTATACCTCAGGTGTATTTCCCTTCAAGAGAGAGGGAGAGGATCCAACCCGTATGTTTGCCGGAGAAGGTGGACCCGAAAGGACCAACAAAAGGTTCCATTATGTCTCCAAGGATATGCCTGCCAAAAGGCTTTCTACTGCCTTTGACTCGGTAACACTTTATGGAGAAGATCCGGATTTCAGACCTGATATTTATGGAAAGATCGGTAACTCCGGAGTGAACATCTGTTGCTTGGATGATGCCAAGAAACTGTATTCAGGATTTAATCTTGCCGATCCTAAGACTTCTGTATCCATGACCATTAATGGTCCTGCAGCTACCATGACGGCATTTTTCATGAATGCAGCCATCGATCAGCAATGTGAGCTTTACATCAAAGAAAATGGTCTGGAAGAGGAGGTAAATGCAAAAATTGAAGCAATTTACAAAGAAAAAGGCTTGCCAAGGCCAGCCTATAACGGAGCAATCCCTGAAGGGAATGATGGTCTTGGTCTGATGTTGCTAGGCGTGACAGGTGATCAGGTATTGCCAGCAGAAGTTTATGAAAAAATCAAAGCCTATACTTTGGCTACGGTAAGGGGGACAGTACAGGCGGATATCCTGAAAGAAGATCAGGCTCAAAACACTTGTATTTTCTCGACTGAATTTTCATTGAGATTGATGGGGGATGTCCAGCAATACTTCATCAACCATAATGTTAGGAATTTCTATTCCGTTTCCATTTCTGGATACCACATTGCAGAGGCAGGAGCCAATCCGATTACCCAATTGGCATTGACTTTATCCAATGGATTCACCTATGTGGAATATTATGTGTCAAGAGGAATGGATATCAATAAATTCGCTCCAAATCTTTCCTTCTTCTTCTCCAATGGGATCGATCCGGAATATGCGGTGATCGGTAGGGTGGCCAGAAGAATATGGGCCAAAGCCATGAAGCTGAAATATGGCGCCAATGAAAGGTCTCAGATGTTGAAATATCATATTCAGACTTCCGGACGCTCCCTTCATGCACAGGAAATCGACTTCAACGATATCCGTACCACTCTTCAGGCGTTGTATGCGATCTATGACAACTGCAACTCGCTGCATACCAATGCCTATGATGAGGCTATCACCACGCCAACAGAAGCATCGGTGAGAAGGGCAATGGCGATCCAGTTGATCATCAATAAGGAACTAGGGTTAGCGAAGAATGAAAATCCTATTCAAGGTGCTTTCATTATTGAGGAGCTGACTGATTTGGTTGAAGAAGCTGTTTATGCGGAATTTGATAGGATTACCGAGAGGGGAGGAGTACTGGGCGCTATGGAAACCATGTACCAAAGAGGTAAAATCCAGGAGGAAAGCCTTCACTATGAAATGCTGAAGCATACCGGTGAGTATCCTATCATTGGTGTGAATACCTTCCTGTCATCCGAGGGCTCGCCAACAGTGATTCCAGGGGAAGTGATCAGGGCTACTCAGGAAGAAAAAGAAGCGCAAATTCAGACACTACGCCAATTGCATGAAAAGTATCAGGACAAAGCTGTCCGGGAGCTTGAAAGCCTACAGCTGGTGGCAGTGCGAAATGGCAATATCTTCGAAAGATTGATGGAAGCGGCTAAATATTGTTCTTTGGGTCAGATCACCAATGCGCTGTATGAAGTTGGTGGTCAGTATAGGAGAAATATGTGATGGGGGACGCGAGAAACTAGAAGCGAGACTCTAGACTCTAGACTCTAGACACAAGGTTGAAGACACAAGACATAAGAAGCAAGATTCTAGGATTGGAATGTGGAGATATCAAGAAGTTTGGGCTTGGGAGCCCGAACTTCTTTTTTATAAACTCCTTAGTTTCCAGATTTGAAATTTCTTGATTAAATTAAAAGAGTATCCATAAAACTTTAACAACCGATGTCTCCTTACCGAAAATTTATTTTCATCTGCAATGGTTCTGATTGTAAGAAGGCGGGGTGTAAAAAGCTGCAATCGGAGATCAAAGATCTTGTCAAATCGCATGAATATCAGGGTAAATACAAACTGATTAAGACCAAGTGTATGGATTTTTGTAAATCAGCACCTTCGGTTATTATCCAGAATGAACTGATCAAGAAGGCTGACCTAGATAGTATTAAAAAGAAAATGGGGTAAAAAAAAAGGCTGCTCAATACAATTTGCAGCCTTTTTTTTGATTGCTGGGATTAATCAGCAAGGTATTTTTCAACTGGGACGTAGTCCATGTCAAAAGCTTCAGCGACTGCTTTGTAAACAATGTCACCATTAATTACATTCAATCCAGGAACCAATTCAGGGTTTTCTTGAGCTGCTTTTTTCCAGCCTTTGTCTGCCAATTGGATGGCATAAGGAAGGGTAGCGTTGGTCAGGGCCAAAGTAGAAGTGTAAGGAACAGCACCTGGCATATTGGCTACGCAATAGTGAACTACATCATCAATGATATAAGTTGGGTTTTCATGTGTAGTAGGCTTGCAGGTTTCAATACATCCGCCTTGGTCTACAGCAACGTCAACAAGAACAGTACCTGGTTTCATGTCCTTCAACATGTCTTTGGTGATCAAGTGTGGAGCTTTTGCACCAGGGATCAAAACAGCCCCGACGATCAGGTCCGCATCTTTGATCATGTTTCTGATGTTGTACTCATTGGACATCATCGTTTTCACATTGGCAGGCATAACATCTGCCAAGTATCTCATTCTAGGAAGAGACACATCCATAAGGGTGACATCAGCACCAAGTCCTGCAGCCATCCAAGCAGCCTGTGTACCTACGACACCACCACCAAGGATCAATACTTTAGCAGGAAGTACACCTGGTACACCTCCTAAAAGGATACCTCTTCCTTTCAGAGGTTTTTCAAGATAGTTGGCGCCTTTCTGAATAGACATTCTACCGGCAACCTCAGACATTGGAACCAACAAAGGAAGGCTTCTATCTGATTTTTCCACTGTTTCGTATGCCAAACATACTGATTTGCTTTCCACCATTGCCTTGGTCAAAGGCTCATAAGATGCAAAGTGGAAGTAGGTAAACAGCAGTTGACCTTCTTTGATCAGTTTATATTCTGGTTCAATTGGTTCCTTAACTTTGATGATCATTTCCGCAATGGCGTAAACATCTTCAATGTTAGGAAGGATAGCTGCACCTGCTGCGGTATATTCTTCATCAGAAAAACCACTGCCCATACCTGCTGTATGTTGTACATAAACTTGATGGCCTCTTTTCACCAATTCTTTAGCACCGGCAGGGGTCAAGGCAACCCTGTTTTCGTTGTTTTTAATTTCCTTAGGAACACCAATGATCATATCGTTACAATTTGGGTTTTTATATCAATGGCACAAAGATAATAAGGGAATGCTGATTAGAGTCAAAATCAATTAACTTATTTTGAATCAGGTAACGAAATACCTTATTTTCAAAATTAAATTTTTTTTTAAAATTTTAATCTTAATAAAATTTCAAAAAAGCGACTTTAAAAAACAAAAATTCGGAAAATTTTCTTTTTTCAAATTTTGTTTAAATTTCTACTGCGAATTCCCTTTAATACGAATTTTAATAATTGGTTTTAGGGTTATTTTAAAAATATAATTTTGTAAAAAAATGTATTTTAAACGTAATTCAAAATTTTTTATCGAAAAAAAACATAAATAAGCTGTTGGGGAATTTGTTAAAATGACAAATTTCCTTATTTTTGAAATACTTGCAATAAAAGCGACAAAAACCCAAAGTAGCGTAAAGAGATTATAAAATGACAACAGTGGCAACATCTTCTAAAAACAAAAAATCAAAAGTCTTTGATAAAGAGCAACTTCTATCTGATTTCCGTTTGGCTTGGGAAAGCAGGCATGCTTCCCTGATGGGGAGGAAAGAGGTTTTCATGGGGAAGGCCAAATTCGGAATTTTTGGTGACGGGAAGGAGCTGGCTCAGATTGCAATGGCCAGGTATTTCAAAGACGGTGATTTCAGAGCCGGATATTACCGGGATCAGACATTCATGATGGCCATTGGTCAGCTGACGATCAAGGAATATTTTGCCCAATTATATGCCCACACTTCAGTGGAAGATGAACCGGCCTCTGCGGGAAGGTTGATGAATGGTCACTTTGCCACGCGTTCACTTAATCCTGACGGTTCTTGGAAAAATTTGATGGAGATGAAAAATTCTTCTGCAGATATTTCTCCTACTGCGGGTCAGATGCCCAAGCTACTTGGTTTGGCTTATGCCTCTAAATTATACAGGCAAAATCCACAATTGAAGTCATTAAGCCAGTTTAGTAATAATGGCAATGAGGTAGCATGGGGTACAATAGGTAACGCTTCTACCTCTGAAGGTATGTTTTTTGAGGCAGTCAATGCTGCAGGAGTATTGCAGGTTCCGATGGTGATTTCTGTATGGGATGATGGCTATGGGATTTCTGTGCCTAATGAATACCATACAACCAAAGGCAGTATTTCTGAGATTCTGAAGGGACTTCAAAGAAATGATGACCAAAAAGGATATGAGATCTTTGTGGTCAAGGGATGGGATTATGAAGCATTGGACAGGGCTTATGAGAATGCATCTAGAATTGCAAGAGAAGAGCATGTGCCGGTGATGATCCACGTGATCGAAGTAACCCAGCCTCAAGGGCACTCTACCTCAGGTTCTCATGAAAGATATAAATCCAAAGAAAGATTGGAGTGGGAGAAGGATTATGATTGTCTTCTTCAATTCAGAAATTTTATTTTGGAAAAAGGAATAGCCAGTGAAGAAGAGCTTGATGAAATAGAAAAGGAAGCTAAAGATTTTGCAAAGAAAGAGAAAGATGCTGCATGGGCAGCATTTGCAGGAGATATCAAAGCAGAATTGAAAGAAGCGGTTGCTTTGATTAAAGAAGCGGCCAAAAATGCCAATCAAAGCCAGGCATTGGAAACTTTAGCGGAGGATTTAAGCAAAACACTCAATCCTATCAGAAAGGATGTAATCAGCACAGTCAGAAGAGCTTTGTGGATGATGAGAACTGATGGGGAATCTGTTAAGGCTGAACTTAAAAATTGGTATGCTCAGCAACAGGTATTAAATGAAGATAGATATAGCAGCCATCTTTATTCTCAGTCTCAATTTGCCGTGCAGTATGTAGAACCTGTTGAGGCCAAATATGATACTGATGCACCTGTAGTAGATGGAAGAGAGGTTTTACAGGCTTGCTTTGACAACCTTCTTGAAAATGATCCAAGATTTTTAGCTTTCGGTGAGGACGTAGGGAAAATCGGCGATGTGAATCAGGCCTTCTCTGGTCTTCAGGCCAAATATGGTGAATACAGGGTTTCCGATACAAGTATCCGTGAAGTAACCATTATTGGTCAGGGAATTGGAGCGGCATTAAGAGGATTGAGGCCTATGGCTGAAATCCAATACCTGGATTATATCCATTATGCGCTAATGACCCTTTCTGATGACCTTGCCTCTTTACAATACAGGACCAAAGGTGGTCAAAAGGCACCTTTGATCGTCAGAACAAGAGGTCATAGGCTAGAAGGTGTTTGGCATGCGGGTTCTCCAATCGGTATGTTGCTACACTCCCTACGAGGAATGTTGCTCTGCGTACCTAGGAATATGACCCAAGCTGCCGGCATGTACAATACCTTGATGCAATCTGACGAGCCTGCTTTGGTGATTGAATGTCTGAACGGCTACAGATTAAAGGAAAAAATGCCATCCAATGTGGGAGAATTCAGGGTGCCATTAGGGAAGCCTGAAATTTTGAGAAATGGTTCAGATCTGACAGTGGTAACTTATGGTTCCATGTGTAGAATAGTGGAAGATGCCGCTCAAGAGCTTGCAGCAATGGGAATAGATGTCGAAATTATTGATGTGCAGACCTTGCTTCCTTTTGATGTGGACAATATGATTTTGGAATCTGTTAAAAAGACCAACAGGGTCCTTTTTGCAGATGAAGATGTGCCGGGAGGAGCCTCTGCTTATATGATGCAAAAGGTTGTGGAGGAACAAAAAGCATATTACTATTTGGATTCTGAGCCGGCAACTTTGGCTGCTAAACCTCATAGACCTGCCTATTCTTCTGATGGGGATTATTTCTCCAAACCATCTGTTGACGATGTGGTCGAAAAGGTATATGCCATGATGCATGAAGTGGATCCTCTTCGTTTTCCTTCCTTGTAAATGGAAGATATCGAATCTTTCATTTAACCTAAAAAAAAGGCGCCTACAACTGAATTGTAGGCGCCTTTTATCTGATCTGTAATTTTATTGTCTGCTGATTTGGCTTAGCGTGACATCTGGGCTGGAAACAACATTGCTTTTATTCAATGCCCTATCCTGTATCTGTAGGTCAATCCTGATGGTGTCTGTTCTGAATATGGATTGCCAACCAAATGAAAGCATGGCATATTGAAGGGTTCCTTCTACAGGTTGGCTGCCTGAACTATTGAAGATTCTGGGGAAGCGTCCGTTGAAGGTAGTGAAGAATGGCGCTTCCTCCCACTTGAATTCGGTGTAAACCCCATTTCTCTTGATAAAGAATTTCACGAAGATGTTATTATGGTCAGGGTTTTGTTCAACCCAAACTGTATCCCGCACTACGGTGCTATTGACAAGTGGGTTGATTACCCAGTCAATAGGATTGAAAGGAGGGGCTTCAGGAGGCCTATTGCCATAAGTGATCAGTGAACCCGCAGCATTTCTTCTGAAATTAAGCGGTTGAAATGGCGGGTCAATATCGGTTGGGTTAAGTCCAAGGTCACCTTCTGCATCCTTGAAACGAAGGGAGACAATCAAGGAGTCAGTCCCTGCGGTATTGACAAAGCGCATATCCTCAAATGAGATTTCAGGCACAGTTGGGAAATTGTCGGGTGGTGACACACAGGCAAATAAAAGTGAGGAAAAGAAGAATATGCTTATATAATTTTTTACACTGCTCATGCTCACATAAATTTACGGGAATTCTGGCTCAATTGTAAAAATGCTCAAATTTCCGATGACAAATTATAAAACGATGAATTATTTCAAAAGTTTTCAAGAGGATATCCTGAGCTTGAAAATAAAAAATTTTGAAGAAAAGGCCTTAGAACTTTTTCGGTTTCAATATCAGCACAATAAAATCTATCAGCAATACGTAGATGCCAGGAGAATTGAGGTCAATAAGGTAGATGAAATAGAGAAAATACCTTTTTTACCCATCAGATTTTTTAAAGATTATCCTGTTATCTGTGGGGATACCTCTCTTTATGAAGGATTTTATTCCAGTAGTGGTTCCACTGGAGCGATTACCAGTAGACATTACTTTTGGTCAGAAGAGTTTTATCTGAATCATGCGCTTCAACTTTTTGAAAAGGAATATGGGCGAATTCAGAATTTTCATGTTTTGGCACTGCTTCCTGCCTACTTGGAGAGGAAGGGCAGTTCCTTGGTCAGCATGGCAGATTATTTTATTAAAAAATCCGGTTCCGAGCATTCCGGTTTTTATCTCTACAATCACCAAGAGCTACTGGATGTAATGGCTAAACTTCAATCTGATAAGAGACAGGTTTTGCTTTTAGGGGTAACTTTTGCCTTATTGGACCTGGCTGAAGGAGGGTTGGATATTCCGAAATTGAAAAATTTTTTGGTGATGGAAACAGGTGGGATGAAAGGCAGGCGAAAGGAAATGATCAGAGAAGAAGTACATGATATTTTGAAGCCTGCTTTTGGAGTGGACAGGATACATTCTGAATATGGGATGACCGAGCTGATGTCGCAGGCCTATTCAAAAGGAGATGGGAAATACAATATTCCGGAGACGATGTGCGTTTTATTGCGAGATGTGAATGATCCTTTTAGTTTTTCAACAAAACGACAGGGAGGAATTAATGTGATTGATTTGGCCAATTTTCACTCTTGTGCTTTTATCGAGACGCAGGATTTGGGCAGAATTGCTGAAGACGGAATGCTTGAAGTGTTGGGTAGATTTGATAATAGTGAGGTGAGGGGCTGTAATTTAATGGTCAATTAATTTTGTATTCCTTTAAGAATTAGACATATTTGGTTTTAAAAATTTGAAAAGCATGAAAAGATTAGCAGTTGTTGCAATGGCTTTAGGCCTTTTGACTTTGGGTGCCTGTGCATCGAGCAAACCTTGCCCGGCATATGCCAAAGCAGTTGATAGCAAAGAAATCAGAGGGTAACAAATATGCTGACCGTTAGAAGTCAGCATATTTTTTTACATCATCCAGGCTGATTGTTTTTTCGCCCAAGATCACCAATCGTTCAATCACATTTCTTAATTCCCTGATATTTCCTGTCCATGGGAATTCCTGTAGCTTGCTGATGGCCTCTTTGCTGATGTCTTTTTTAGCAGAGCCATAATCATTGGCAATATCTTCAAGGAATTTTTCCACTAATAAGGGAACGTCTTCTTTTCTGTCTTTGAGCGCTGGAACCTGGATAAGGATCACACTCAGTCTATGGTATAAATCTTCTCTGAAGTTGCCGTCCTCAATTTCTTTTTTCAGGTCTTTGTTGGTAGCAGCCAATACGCGGACATCAACTTTGATATCTTTGTCTCCACCTACCCGGGTGATTTTATGTTCTTGAAGTGCTCTCAAAACCTTTGATTGTGCGGAAAGACTCATGTCTCCAATCTCATCCAAAAAGAGCGTTCCCCCGTTTGCCTGCTCGAATTTTCCAATCCTTTGCTTGACTGCAGAGGTGAAGGCTCCTTTTTCATGACCGAAAAGCTCACTTTCAATCAATTCTGCAGGTATAGCAGCACAGTTTACCGCAATAAAAGGCGCATCAGACCTGTTGCTTTTTTTGTGCAGCCAATGGGCCACGAGTTCTTTACCTGTGCCGTTTGGTCCTGTGATTAATACCCTGGCATCAGTTGGTGCAACTTTTTCAATGGTTTCTTTGACATGTTTAATAGCAGGAGATTCACCCACCATATCCATTTTCTGTGAAAGCTTTTTCTTTAGCACTTTTGTCTCAGAAACCAGATTTTTCTTGTCCAAAGCATTCCTGACGGTCAAGAGGAGCCGGTTGAGATCGGGTGGTTTAGGAATAAAATCGAAGGCTCCCTTTTTGGTGGCCTCTACAGCCGTTTCAATGGTGCCATGAGCCGAAATCATGATGAACTGGGGTTGCTTTTCCATTTCAGCCACTTTCTCCAACACTTCCAATCCATCCATTTTAGGCATTTTGACATCGCAGAGAACAAGGTCAAACTCCTGTTCCTGTATCATTTTCAGGCCTTGTTCCCCATCTTGGGCTTCGGATATTTCATACTTTTCGTATTCCAGGATTTCTTTTAATGTTGCTCGGATGACTTTTTCATCATCAATGATCAGGATTTTCGACATAGTTTTAAGTTTAATGGAAAAAGGTGCAAGCCTGTAAGCCGGGTTCTGTTCATCATTCCAGCGAATGAATCTCTTGTCATTTATCTAGGCCATGATTCACATCAGGGCTCAATCGATCTACCCATCCTGCATAGAGACGAGCAGCCTCTTATGAAACCAGGTTTCATGGCAGGACCTATTTGATCTTTCAACCCATAAGGTTTACCGTGCCCCCTTCATCACTGTCGGGGCGGTGGGCTCTTACCCCACCTTTTCACCCTTATCCACCACGGCGGACGGTATATTTTCTGTGGCACTGTCTGTAACCTTGCCGTCACCAGCAAGGTCCCTTCCCGTTAGGAAGTATGGCGCTCTATGTTGCCCGGACTTTCCTCCCTTCCGGATTGAACCGGAACAGCGACAAGTCGGCTTGCACATTGCAAATTAACGTAATAAATCTAATGTTGGCTAACGTATATTTTTTTTAAAAGGGTATTCTTTTATCTTTTAAAAACAGAAAATCTCCTTTTTATCATGCCAATGACGCAGTTTTGGAATTATTCGAATCAATAAAGGCTTCATTCCAAGGACTTAACTGTACAAACTTATTTTGAAGTGGATTTGATTTTCAGGCTTATTGTTCAGTATTAATAGGATTTATACTAGTCATTGACAATTTCTATTTAAACCAACAGGCAATAAATAAATAATATTGAAATCCGCTAGCCCTTATTTGGATTAAGTTTAAATAGAGAATACTTTTGTGTCGTTAATTGAATTAAATCTAAATAAGGATAAAGAAGAATATGGCTAGATTTTCAGTTGCCTTGATATTGGTTTTTGGATTGATTATTGGCGTTTTTGCCAATGTTGAAGCGGCGACATTCATCGGTGATAACGAAAAATCTCTGGTAATTACTGGCAAAGTGAGTACCCTAGAAGGAGAAGTGATTCCGTTTGCCAATATTTTAGTTGTCGGGACAGTAAAAGGAGCTTATACAGAACTTGATGGCACCTTTCAGATTTTTGATTTGGTCGATGGTGAATACACTGTGAAGGTGTCAGCCGTAGGCTACAAGTCGTTTACAAGAAATGTACAGGTCAGAGGAGGTCAGATCAGTGAACTGGATTTGATATTTGAAGAAACTGGGGTCGAGATGCCACAGATTACGGTTATTGCCAGCAAGGACAGGGTATTTAGTAGGGTGCCTGGTTCTGTCACCTATCTTGATGCCAAAGAAATCCAGACAGTAAACCCATTAAGTGGCAACGAAGTGTTGAGAAGGTCTCCTGGGGTCCATGTGGTGGATGAAGAGGGTCTTGGTATGCGGGTCAATATCGGAATTAGAGGATTGGATCCTGATAGAAGTAGGAGTGTGCTGGTTCTTGAAGATGGAGTACCGGTAGCTTTGGCCCCATATGGTGAACCAGAAATGTATTATACGCCGGCAATGGATAGAATGTCTGGTGTGGAGATTCTAAAAGGATCAGGACAAGTACTATTTGGTCCTCAGACCATTGGAGGTGTAGTGAATTATATCACCGCAAATCCTCCTCAGGAAGAAGAAGGCTCTGTGTATGTACAAGGAGGTCAGGGTGGATTCTTCTCAGGTATCGTCAATTATGGGAATACTTTCGGGAATACCGGGGTTCAGGCCAATTTATTAAGGAAAAGCGCTAATAATGTTGGTGCTACTGAATTTGACATTACTGATTTCAATACCAAATTCTTATTCAATATCAATGAAAAGTCTGAATTGGGGGTGAAATTGGGTTTGTATAACGAGTCTTCCAATGCCACCTACATAGGAATCAATCAGGTGATGTTTGATAGGGGAGGAGAAGAGGATTTTGTGAGAATGGCTCCTGACGACCGCTTAGATGTCAGAAGATATTCTTTGAGTTTTAGCCACCAGTATAGGTTCAATAAGAATGTTAGATTAAGGACGATCGCTTATGGCTATTCTACTACCAGAAATTGGAACAGACAGGACTTTAGTATCAATGATAACAATACTCCGCCGGCCAATTGGACGGGAGTTGTCTGGGGTGATAGAGAGGTTCCGGGAGGTGCAGTTTTCATGAGAGACGGTACTGGAAACAGAAACAGGCAATTTGAAGTAGGGGGCATTGAACCAAGGCTTGAGATCGACCATCAATTGTTCAACACAAAAAATGAATTAATTGTAGGCACCAGGTATTTATACGAAAGGGCCTTTGAACAGAGAGTAAACGGTACCAGGGCAGGTGTCAAAAGTGGCAATTTGGTGGAGGATGAAGTAAGGACCGGATATGCGCTTAGTGCTTATTTTCAAAATAAAGTAAACATCACCAAAAAAGTAGATGTGAATGTTGGCTTGAGGTTTGAAAACTTCGATTATGATAGGGACATCAGAAGAAGGAGTTTTGCAGGATTGGGATTGAGGGATACAGTGCTTGTTGCGGGAAATGTAATCAATGAAATCATTCCTGGTGTTGGATTCAATTACCGACCTACACAAAAAATCAACCTCTTTGGAGGTGTTCACAAGGGGTTTGCACCTCCAAGAACCAAAGATGCGATAACTTCTTTAGGAGAAGCATTAGACCTAGAGGCTGAAAGAAGTGTGAATTATGAGTTTGGATTGAGGACAGAGCCTGCAACTTGGTTATTTGTGGAAGCAACTGGTTTTGTGATGGATTTCAGTAATCAGGTCATTCCGGTTTCTGAATCCTCCGGTGGTCTTGGATTTGGTTTGGTTAATGGCGGTGCAACTTTGAACAGAGGAGTTGAAGCTGCAGTAGTGATGGATTTTAGTAATTTATTGGGCATGCGCAAAACCAAATTGACCTATGATATCAATGCAACTTACTTAAGGGCTACCTTTGCAGAGGATAGGTTTATAAATGGGGTGAATATAAACGGTAACAGGACTCCTTATGCCCCGGATTGGTTTGTGAACTCGGCTCTTACCTTGCAGACAGAGTCAGGTTTTGGATTGAGGTTGGTCGGGAATTTTGTCGGAAGGCAATTTGGAGATGAATTGAATACAGCTGAAGCCAGTGTTGATGGAAGGATTGGTGTAATCCCATCTTATAAAGTCTTTGATGCAGTATTCTCTTATGAGGTTTCTAAATGGCATTCAAGATTCAATCTTTCTATCAAAAACCTCACAGATGAAAGGTATATTGCTTCAAGAAGACCACAGGGAATCCGTGTTGGATTACCGAGATTCATCACTGCAGGATATGAATTCAGGTTTTAATCAGTCATCTCCTAAGAAGATTTAGGTTGGGATTCTTTTTATAGATTGGCGCAAGTATTCTTCATTTAAAAAAAATGAAATAATTTTGAAACAAAATAAAAACGTTCAGGTTATGTATTGGAAGGCTTAATAAGCTTTTCTTCATAGTGCTGGGTTGAGCCGTTCTGAGAAATCAGAACGGTTCTTTTTTTATGTTTATCCTGATCATCAACTTGGGTAAATATTACATTTTTTGAGACAAATCAGCTGAAATATATTTTATCCGACCGGGAAAAGGTACAGTTTACACTGATTTTAAGTTGAGTCTGGAAGAAATCACCTCAATTAAAAATGAAGAATATGTTTTGGGTAAGAAAACCATCACTTTTCCTTGTCAGGTGGTGGATAGCAATGGAGCAATTATCGCCTCACTTTCGAAGGATGTTTATGTCAGGAAGAAGGGTTGGAAGTAGTTTAGGTTGGCTATAGGTTGAATTTATCCCAATATGCCTACCTTTGTGGTCCAAAATTGATAAAACAATGATACTTGTAGGAAATGCCGTTATCTCAGATGATATCAAAGAGCAGTTTTTTGTTTGTGATTTAGAAAAATGCAAGGGGGCTTGTTGTGTGGAGGGAGATTCTGGTGCGCCATTGGAGGATGATGAGACGGGAATTCTGGAAGAGATTTATCCCGTAGTGAAAGATTACATCACTGAAGAGGGTAAAAAAGTGATAGAAGCCCAGGGTACTTGGGTGATAGATAAGGATGGTGATAAGTGTACTCCTACCATTGGAGATAACAGAGAGTGTGCCTATTCCTTATATGACGAAAAAGGCGTCTTGAAATGTGGTATTGAGCAAGCGTATTTAGATGGTAAAATTGATTTCAAAAAGCCAATCAGCTGTCACCTTTATCCAATCAGAGTAACCAAATATGACCAGTTTGATGCCCTAAATTACGACCGTTGGGATATTTGCAGTCCAGCTTGTAGCTTGGGGAGTAAACTTGGGGTTCCTATCTACAAATTTCTTAAGGATGCCCTGATTAGAAAATATGGGTTGGCCTGGTATGAAGAATTGGTCAAAGAGATTGAAGGATAGTGTTATAACTCCTCAAAATCCTATACTCTTGCCCTGCTCAAAGGCAATGTCATACATCTAGGACCGCCTAAGCCCCTTGACAATTCTGAGGAGGGGATTTCAAGAACTTCGACTCCCATACTTCGCAATGCTCGGTTGGTGTGGATATTTCGATTATAAGAAATCACTCTTCTGGGACCTATGGCAAAGACGTTAGCCCCATCAAACCATTGCTCCCTCATGGCATAATCAGGATTTCCATTGGCAGTGGATAGAATTTCCAAGTGAGGAATTTCTTTTTCCAAGACGGTAAGAAGTGACTCATTTAATACCTTCCGCTTGATATGGATTTTGTCTCCATTATTTTCTTTCAAGGTATAGAGGGAGGTTTGTAATACAGCATTGAGTGCATCCGGATAAGTTAAAACAAGATTTTCATCCAGGATAGTGAATACAGTATCCAAATGCATGTATTGTCTTTTTTTGGGCAGGTGGACTTCATACACTCGTTCTACTGTTCCCTCAGCCAAAAGTGACTTGGCAACATGGTAGATGGCTTTCTCATCCGTCCGCTCTGAGTTTCCAATAGCAATGGCTTTCTTGGATAATACAATGACATCCCCGCCTTCAATGCTTGGAGGATTGTCATGTCCATTGATGGGATAGATTTTGTTGACATGCTCTTTGAATTCAGGATGGTTTTCAAAAATTATTCTCAACAGGTCAGCTTCCCTTTGTCTTCCCTCCATTTTCATACTTGAAAAAATGATGCCGCCAGGTGTGATGGCCATCGGGTCCCTTTGGAAATATAAGTTGGGGCTCGGTGGGATTACAAAAGCATAGTCCATCAATTCTTTGTTGGGTAGCTTTGGGATTTTTCGTTTCAGTTCATGGACTTTGATGCCTGCAGTGAGTACAGTAGCACATTCAGCAGTGGAAAAGCGCTCCAAAATAGGTTCTTTGAAATCGGGAAGGCCGGATTTTTTCAGGGCTTCTTCCATGAGTTTTTCAAGAATGCTCCGATCTGAAAGGGTTTGGATCAAGAGTTCATGTAATCGGTATACATGGGCTCCTGTAGTCTGCTTGATCAAATCTGTGAAATAATCATGCTCTTTTTGCATGGCTTCCAGGTAGGGCACGTCTTCAAAAAGCAAATATTCTTTATTGTAAGGGGTCAACCTGTCTATTTCCTTGCCGGGTCTATGCATCAGGACAGCCTTAAGTGTCCCAAATTCGGAATTCAGTCTTAGATTCATGGTTCAAAAATTTATCTTCCATCTTAAAATTAACGTAAATAAATGGTTTTTTAGATGAAAAATTATCAATAATTGCTTTAATTTTTGGTTTTTTGTTAAAAATAGGACTTGATTTAACCTGTGATTGACAGGGGTTCTATTTGTAAGAAAGAAAGCGTCATTTTTCTCTTCAACTTTTTAAGTAAAAAAAATGTGGCTTGAATTGGTCTTGTAAAGAAAAAAATGGAATTCAAATAAATGGATATTCTGTCTAAATGAAAATGTTGAGGTTTTCAATATGTCTTGTCGTTGGTCTGATTGGTACTTTTCTTTCGGGACCGTATGATTTGGATATCATGATTTATGACTCCTATTATGTTATTGGGTGTGCAGTACTTTGGGTAATAATGGGCTTATTTTGGTTTGTGAAAAAATAAAACCGGGCCTAATGACCCGGTTTTGCAGATTAAATATCTAAAACTAACTCAAGCGGCATTGATTTTTCATTCTTTTCTATTACTGATTATGGATCAACCCATATTAATAAGTTGTCTAAAAGACCTCAATTCTCAAGAGTTTTTAAGAAGATATACCATCTTTGGTTCAAGCTAGCCATTGCTCAACTTCTTCTTTGGAGGGGTTGGCAACTTCTAATTTGAGTTTTTTCCTTCTTCCACAAACGTCATTGAAGAGTTTGTTTGCATCCTGTTCTTTCAATTGCTCAATGGTATAGATATTTAGGTCTCTGATGGCAGGAATCAAGCCGACAGGGATACCCAATTCCATAAAGTCCTCATCTGAAGCAATTTTTACTTTTTTCTCCGGTCTCATCTGAGGGAAGAAAAGGACTTCCTGGATGGTGGACTTATTAGTCAACAACATGGTCAGCCTGTCAATGCCAATTCCCAGCCCTGAGGTTGGAGGCATACCGTATTCCAGAGCTCTCAGGAAATCTTCATCCATGGCCATAGCCTCGTCATCACCTCTTGCTGCCAGTTTCAATTGATCTTCAAAACGCTCCCTTTGATCAATTGGGTCATTCAGTTCTGAATAAGCATTGGCTATTTCTTTGCCATTGACGAAAAGTTCGAACCTTTCCACCAATCCTTCTTTAGTTCTGTGCTTTTTAGCCAAAGGCGTCATTTCAACTGGGTAATCTGTGATATAGGTCGGTTGTATCAAGTGGTCTTCCACCTTAGCGCCGAAAATTTCATCAATCAATTTGCCTTTGCCCATACTGTCATCGATATCAATGCCCAGGTCATGGCAGACTTTTCTAAGTCCGTTTTCGTCCATTTCGCTGACATCTACACCTGCGTACTCCTTGATGGCGTCAAACATGGTCAGCCTTCTGTATGGTCCGGCAAAATCAATTTCATTTTCACCGACTTTAACCACTGTGGTGCCATGAATGGATGATGTCACCGTTTCGATAAGTTCTTCTACCATCTCCATCATCCAAACGTAGTCTTTGTAAGCCACATATATTTCAAGGGATGTGAATTCAGGATTGTGGGTACGGTCCATGCCTTCATTTCTGAACATTTTGCCGAACTCATAGACACCATCAAAACCACCTACGATCAATCTTTTCAGATAAAGCTCATTGGCAATCCTCAGGTAAAGCGGCATATCCAAAGTATTGTGATGTGTCTGGAAAGGCCTCGCTGCAGCACCTCCATGTACCTGTTGCAGGATTGGCGTTTCAACTTCCAGCCATCCATGATCATCAAAATAACTGCGCATGTTGGTGATGATTTTTGAACGGGTCAAAAACACCTGCTTTACTTCCGGATTTACCGTAAGATCCACATAACGCTGTCTATATCTTAATTCCGGGTCAGTAAAGCCGTCATAAACATTGCCTTCTTCATCTCTTTTTACCACAGGAAGTGGCTTTACAGACTTAGAGAGGATTTTTAACTCAGTCACATGAAGGGAAATTTCACCGGTTTGGGTGGTGAAAATGTATCCTTTTACACCGATAAAATCTCCAATGCCCAACAACTTCTTAAAGACAGTATTGTAAAATGTCTTGTCGTCTTCCGGGCAGATGTCATCTCTTCTGATATAAATCTGCAGTCTTCCTGTAGAATCCTGAATTTCTGCAAAGGAAGCAGAGCCCATGATCCGGCGGCTCATCAACCTTCCTGCAATTGAGATGCTTTTGTAGTCGGTTTTGTTGTTTTCGTAGTTTTTATGGATGTCTTCAGCGGTGACATTGATTGGGAAGGTTTCGGCTGGATATGGATTAATCCCCAGTTTCATCAATTCTTCCCTGTCTTTCCTTCTCTCTAACTCCTGTTCGCTTAATAACTGCATTGTAAATATAGATTTGAGATATATGGTGAAATCATCTGTTCAGGATGTTTTGATGTATCCATCACTTTTTTTAAATATGATGATTTTTAGGTTTCGATTACTCTTTTAACTTTTTTGTTTGATTAATGGTTTTTCAGAGCCTTTCTTCTGGCCATTTCTTTTCGGATCAGGTCAAACTCCCTACTGCTTTGTCCCGCCACAGAGGTGTTTTCCTCAGCTCTCCTTGACAGGTAAGGCATGACTTTTTCTACTGGACCATATGGTACATACTTCACTACATTATAGCCTGCATCAGCGAGATTGAATGAAATATTGTCACTCATTCCGTACAATTGGGCAAAATAAACCCTTTCATCATTCTCGGTCAATCCAAACTCAGAGATGAGTTCAGCTAGATAGTGATTGCTACGTTCGTTATGCGAACCGGAAACCAAATTCATGGTGGCAATATTTTCAATGCAGAACCTAACAGCTGCATCATAGTCCCTATCTGTAGAAGCTTTATCTGGTTGGATAGGGCTTGTGTATCCCATTTTGTCAGCTCTTTCTCTTTCCTTTTCCATATAAGCCCCTCTTACCAGTTTCGCTCCAAGGAAATATCCTTTTTGAGTTGCAATTTCATGGGCATCCTTAAGTCTCTGAAGCATGTCATGGCGGTACATTTGGAAAGTATTGAAAACCACACAGCTTTCTTTGTTGTATTTTTCCATGGCTTCATAGACCATTTTGTCCAAAGTGTCCTGATACCAGGAATCTTCAGCGTCTATGAGGATTTTGGTTCCTGCATCATAAGCTGCGCGGCATAATTCATCCACCCTTTTTTGAATTTTTCGGAAAGCTTCCTGCTCCTTATTGCTCAGCGTTTTACCTTCCTGCACTTTGGTCATGATCTGATAATCTCCAAGTCCTGTCACCTTGAATACCGCAAAAGGAATATTCGGGTCATCAGCAGACCTTTGGATGGTTTTCAGGATTTCATTTTTGGTGGCATCAAAACTTGCTTCATCTCCTTTTCCTTCTACAGAATAATCCAAGATGGTTTTGACATTGAATGAGGCAAGTTTTTGTACAGAGACTTCACAATCTGAGATGTTTTCACCTCCGCAGAAATGTCCGAACATGGTTGCTTTCATTAGGCCTTTGATAGGTAATCCTAAAGCAAAAGACCAATTGGCCAACTTGGTTCCCAAGCTTACAGCCAAATTATTGTTGACAGTGGCAAAGATGTAATACATCTTCCTCAATTCGTTATCCGATTTAGAGGCAAAGGCCACTTCTAAATTCTCAAAAGAAATTTTGGGTTTTACTGGCATATGGGTTGGATCAAGCTGCAAATATATCAAAAAAACTCCAGTCAGATAGCGTTTGTTTGGTTATTTGCAGCGGTTATTTTGATAGTTATTTCACTGTTTCAAAATGTGTTATTAGCTTTTAAAAATAGAAAATTCCTGGATAAGGAATTTGGTAATAGTTAAAATACTTTCTCTTTTTGCGGGAGTATTTTGGCTAAAAACCTTTATTTGTCGTAGAAAATTTTTGCGCGTATTATTCCAATCTAGGTATGAAAAGCACTTATGCAATTATTTTGTTATTGTTGATTCCGTATCTGACTGTTGCTCAGTCTTTTTTTAATTTGAAAAAAGATCCTCCAAGGTTTGTTAAATATCTTGATTTGAGTTTTGAAGGGGGGCCTATGTTGGGAAATGGGACGGAATTTGGAGATATGGTCAGGAATAGATCCACTTACCTGGGACTTGATGCTCGCTTAGGATTTAGACAGGGGGCAGAATCTACCTATGCAAAGGTGTACAGGTTTCCGATATTTGGAGTGGGTTTTTATGCATCTACTTTTCATAATGCAGATGTAGGTGAACCAAATGCCCTGTATTTTTTTATGGAAACGCCTGTGAGTCGTAATATTGATAAGAACTGGAAGCTCAATTATTTTTTCTCTTATGGGCTTTCGTATAATTTTAATCCTTTTGATCCGGAGGAAAACCCGCTTAACCTATTTATTGGCTCCAATAGGAATGCTTATCTTCACCTTGGTTTCAAACTTTCCAGAAAGTTGACAGACCGCACAGACATAGATGCTTCTTTAGGGTTTAAGCATTTTTCAAATGGTGCATCGAGCCTTCCCAATTCAGGTATTAATTTGATCCCGTTGTCTTTAGGAGCTTCTTACAGGCTGACTAAGGACCATGATAAAGATTTTAGCCATACCCAATTGTCCCAGCACCAAAGGAAAACGGTATTGCATGTATATGTTGCACCTGGGGTTAGGGAATACTTTATCGGCGATGCCAATAATTTAAAGCTGGCAAGCGGCGTACATGTGTTGCGTGAGATTTCCTATAAACATAGATTGGGAATCGGGTTTGACCATTTTTATTCTGCAAATGCAGAAAGTAGGTTGGCCAATGGGATTAGTTCTCCATTTTGGGATTCTAATTCCTTTGGTGTATTCGCTTCTTGGGAGTGGCTATTGACAGAGCATCTATATGCACCGATGGGAATAGGGGCATATCTGCACCGAAATTCCCACAATGATGAGTGGAACTGGTATTATCAGAGAGCAGGTTTGCGGTATAGGTTCAACAATAATATGTTTGCAGGGGTGAGTATCAAGGCCCATAAAGGAAAGGCAGATTTTTTTGAATGGACCTTGGGATACTCTATTTTTAAATAATTATGATAAACTTACCGGCGAAATTCAGTGTTTTATCTCCAAAACAAGATCAAAATTGGAAATCAAGAGCTTAAAAGACTGGGGACTATCCCCTCAGCAACCTTTTGTCATCGCAGGACCATGTAGTGTCGAGACACCTGAGCAACTGGATAAGACAGTTTCTGCTTTGGTAAAAAACGGAATCGACATGATCAGAGGAGGAGTGTGGAAGCCAAGGACCCGGCCAAACAGTTTTGAAGGTGTGGGAAGTATTGCCCTTCCCTGGATAAAGGAGGTCAAAGAAAAATATGGGGTGAAATTTGCTATTGAGGTGGCAAGTCCTTTTCATGTGGAGGAAGCATTGCGCTTTGGAATAGATATGCTGTGGGTAGGGGCAAGATCGACGGTCAACCCCTTTACTGTTCAGGAAATAGCCAATAGCTTAAAAGGTGTAGATGTACCTGTTCTGGTAAAGAACCCCGTTAATCCAGATCTTGCATTATGGATTGGTGCTTTGGAAAGGATCAATCATGCAGGTATTACAAGGTTGGGAGCCATCCATAGGGGCTTTTCTAATTTCAACGATACTGTTTATCGAAATAGTCCCACCTGGCAGATACCTCTTGAACTCAGGACCCGTTATCCTCAAATTCCCTTGATCAATGATCCAAGTCATATCAGTGGAAAAAGAGATTTGATTCCCCATATCGCACAAATGGCTTTGGATTTGAATTTTGACGGATTGATCATTGAGTCGCATATAGATCCCGACCAAGCATGGTCTGATGCTGCCCAGCAGCTAAAGCCGGAGGCTCTTGCGGAATTGATTGGCCAACTCCATACCCGATTGGTTTCTGTGGATAATCCTGTATTCGAGTCTCAGCTAGAAATTATCCGTGAGCATATTGATGAGGTCGATAGGGAGATTCTTGAAGCATTGAGCAGAAGGATGAGGTTGGTGGAAAAAGCAGGGGAATACAAGAAAATGAACAATGTGGCTATTTTCCAAATGGAGAGATGGAAGAAGGTGTTCGAGACAAGGCCTGAATGGGCGAGGGCCTTACAGGTCAATCCTGAGTTTGTTAAAGAATTATTCCAGCTTATCCATACAGAATCCATTAAGAAACAAGAGGAGATCATGGGCGTAGCCTTCTATTCGGAAGAGAAGAAAAAGTGATACGGAATATTATTTGGAATTTGTTGAAAAATTTATTCAAATTGCCTGAATGATGAATGATGTTGGCTCCTGTTGAATAAATTTTAAAAAATTATTCAAAAATTGATTTGTTTTTAAAGAAGTACCCTTTACATTTGAAACATGTTAATCGCAGTCTTCGCATATTTTACCTTCTTTTACTTTTACTTTCGTCCTGAAGGTCGAATCGGAGCTGCTTATTGTCTGGTAAAAAAATAAAAATCTATAAACCAAAGAAAGCCCGATTCGAAAGAGTCGGGCTTTTTTTATTTAAACCTAAATTGTCATGCAAGACCACTTACAAATCAAAGACTGGGGATTAGGCCTTCAAGGTCACACCATCATCGCAGGCCCATGTAGTGCCGAAACACCTGAACAGATTGAAAAAGTCTGTTTGGATATGAAAAAGGAAAATATGGTACCGGATATGTTCCGCGCAGGGATTTGGAAGCCAAGAACTAGGCCAGGATCTTTTGAAGGAATTGGTGAAGATGGTCTTAAATGGATGGAGATAGTAAGGCATCATCTGAACATTCCGATCACTACGGAAGTGGGCAATGCAGCCCATGTCGAAATGGCTCTGAAGCATAAAGTAGATGTCCTATGGGTAGGTGCAAGAACAACAGTTAATCCTTTTGCAGTTCAGGAGATTGCCGATGCCCTTAGAGGTGTGGATATTCCTGTGATGGTCAAAAACCCTATGAATCCTGATCTTCAGCTTTGGTTAGGGGCTCTTGAAAGGTTCTCTGCTATAGGCATCAAGAAACTGGCTGCCATCCATAGGGGATTCTCAGATTCCTATGATAAAAGGTTTAGGAACAAGCCGAACTGGTCTATGCCTATTCACTTAAAAAGAGAGTGGAAGGGAATGGAAGTGATCAATGATCCAAGCCATATAGTAGGTAACAGGGAAGGGATTCTGGAAACTGCCCAAAGGGCCATCAATTTCGGTTTGGATGGCTTGATGATTGAAACCCACCATGACCCGGATAATGCATGGTCTGATGCCAAGCAGCAGGTGACTCCGGCAAGATTAAAGGAAATTCTTTCCCAAATTGACTTCAAGGACACTTTAGGAGAGGAAAATCCCGGTGAAAGATTGAATGATCTAAGGGTAGCGATTGACCATCTTGATGATCAGTTGTTGGATTTATTACAGGAAAGGTTCTCCTTAATCGATCAGGTAGGTGCATACAAAAGAGAGCACCATTTGACTGTATTTCAATCTGACAGATGGAAATACGTGATGGAGTCCAGAACACAAAAGGGAGTCGCTAAAAATCTCAGCGAAAAATTCATGAAAGAATTGTTATACACCATTCATGAAGAATCAGTAAAAAGACAGGAAAAGCAGTTGCGTGCTGCTGACCCGGTTAAAAAATAACCATCAACAGTGATCAGACATGCAGGAAATTAATCCCTGCATGCTTGATCATAAAAGATAGAAGAACTCAGTTTAGATGGCCTCTCTATCATCGTTAGATTGCTTTCGATGGCATTTGAGCAGGAATCCATTGAATGTTCCCTATTCGGATATTAAGTGCCGTTTTTCAGGAAACATTTGAATTCAACTTCTTTAAGCTGCCTTCTTGACATTATGCTGAATCCTTACGTAGTTATTGATTTAATCATTAGTTTTGTTAAAAACAATTCAAATTGGAGTCCATTATATTTTCCAACAATATAGCCGAAGACCTGAAATCCTATCTGGGACAGCTTCATTTTTCCCAATTAGGAGTAATCACGGATTCGCATACAGCGATTCATTGTCTTCCAGTGATAGAAGGGAGTTTGCCGGCCAATACTAAAAAATTCAGTTTCCCCGCGGGAGAAGCGAATAAAAACCTTGAGACCTGTGTGCATATATGGCAATGGATGACAGATGAAGGTTTTGACCGAAAATCGCTCATCATCAATCTTGGTGGAGGGGTAACGGGAGACATGGGCGGCTTTTGTGCTGCCACTTATAAGAGAGGTGTAAGCTTTATCAATATTCCTACCTCCTTATTATCTATGGTCGATGCCAGTGTAGGTGGGAAGTTGGGGATTGATTTCAATGGTTTCAAAAATCATATCGGTGTGTTTACACAGCCTGATGCCGTGATCATTTCAGATTTCTTTTTGAAGACGCTTCCAGAGCGTGAATTAAGGTCGGGCTATGCTGAAGCCCTGAAACATGGATTGATCAGGAATTCCAATTATTTTCATTCACTTAAGATTGAAGGCTGGCAAACCCAATCATGGAGAGAAATCATTGAAAAATCCATCAGCATCAAAAAAGAAGTGGTGGAAAAGGATCCAAAAGAATCCAGTTTGAGGAAAATTCTCAACTTCGGTCATACCATTGGACATGCTTTTGAATCCTTTTACCTGGATTCAGAAAGACATTTGCTCCATGGAGAAGCCATTGCGATAGGGATGATTTGTGAAGCGTATCTTTCATATATCAAATGCGGGCTCCACAGGGGAGAAATGGAAGAAATAGTCGGGGCCATTCAGTCGGTATATGGGTTGATTGAAATTCCACAGGAGGATATTGAGGATATTATGATGTTATGCTATCAAGACAAAAAGAATGAAAGAGGGACGCTTAACTTTTCACTCTTGAGGCATTTGGGTAATTGTGATTATAACATTGCCGTCAATCTGGATGAAATCAGGGCCTCCATCCAATATTATCAAACATTGAAATAAGCTTTCAACTCTAAAAGCCTGCTCAAATTGAAATCCATAGTACTTAATCAAATAGCTTCATTTTCATCTGTCAAAATCCCTTTGCCTTCATCCAAGAGCGAAAGCAATAGGGCTTTGGTCATAGATGCCCTTACGAAAGGAGAGAATCAGCTCCAAAATTTAGCGGAAGCTCGTGATACCCAGACCATGATCCGCTTGTTGAAGGAAAATCCTCCTATTTTTGATGTGCTGGATGCCGGGACTACCATGCGCTTTTTAACAGCCTATGCTGCTGTGACAGGTCAGCATAAAGTGATGACAGGGACGGCAAGGATGTGTGAGAGACCAATTGGGATTTTGGTCGATGCCCTTCGCGAAATAGGAGCGGAGATCCATTATATGAATGTGGAAGGTTATCCTCCCTTGGCAGTTCATGGTCTCAAAGAACAACTGACTCATCGTGTAAAAATCAGAGGAGATGTGAGTAGTCAGTATATATCTGCCCTGTTGATGATTGCGCCAATTTTACCCGAAGGTCTGGAACTGGAACTGGAAGGGAAGGTAGGATCCCGGACCTATATTGAAATGACCATCCAATTGATGAAGTCATTTGGAGTGGACTGCATTTGGGAAGGGAACATCATCAGGGTAGCCCATCAGGATTACCGTCCAACTGTCTTTTCAGTGGAAAGTGACTGGTCGGGCGCGAGTTATTGGTTCAGTTTAGTAGCATGTGCTGAAAAAGGCGAACTGTTTTTGGAAGGTTTAAAGGAAGAAAGCCTTCAAGGTGATTCCAAGATAGTAGAGATTATGGACAGGCTAGGGGTGAAAACCGAGTTTAAAGCAGGTGGCGTTCATTTGAGCAAGCAGCAGGTCAAAGGATTGACTTCTTGGGATTTCAGTGATTGTCCCGACCTGGCCCAGACGGTGGCAGTCTGTTGTGCCATTATTGGGCAGAAATCGGTGTTCACCGGGCTAGAAAGCCTGAGGATCAAGGAGACAGATAGGATATATGCGCTTCAGCAGGAGTTGGCAAAGTTCAATGCCATTCTGGAAGAAACTGCACCTGAAGAATTCACAGTCATTCCTTCAGTGGAAATGCCTCATGAGGTAAAAATACACACCTATGATGATCACAGGATGGCCATGGCATTTATGCCCCTCATGACCAAAACCAGGGTGGTCATTGAAGAGCCTGATGTGGTCAATAAATCTTATCCGAGTTTTTGGAAACATGTGGATTTGATCCGTTAAACATTACTCAAAAAAACAAAATCAGACAAAACAATTTGGTGAATGAAAGGGATCCTGACCATATTTCTTCTGGTGTTGTCCAACACCTTCATGACTTTTGCCTGGTATGGGCATTTAAAGTTTAAGGAACTTCGTTGGTTTGAGAATTTAGGTTTGATTGCTATTGTCCTGATCAGTTGGGGAATAGCCTTTTTTGAATATATCTTTCAAGTACCGGCCAATAGGATTGGATTCAAAGAAAATGGCGGTCCATTTTCCTTGGTCGAATTAAAAGTGCTTCAGGAAGTAATCACCTTGGTAGTCTTTATGATTTTCACATTTTTGTTTTTTAAAAATGAGAGTATAAGGGTAAATCATGTGATAGGCTTTGGTTTTCTGGTATTGGCCGTGTATTTCATTTTTAAAAAATAGCTTATGAAAGTCGGTATACAAGGGATTCCAGGTTCATTTCATCATCAAGTTGCGCTCAATTGCTTTGGAGAAACTTGTGGTATTAGTGGCTACAGGACATTTGAAGAGGTGGCCAGATCAGTGAATGAGGGTAAGGATGATGTCGGTGTAATGGCCATCGAAAATTCAATTGCTGGCGCCATATTGCCGAATTACGAGTTGATAGACCGGTATGGATTAACCATTATTGGAGAGTATTATTTACCCATTTCCCATAATTTGATGGCCTTTCCTGGGCAGCAGATGAGCGATATCCAACAGGTCAAGTCACATCCCATGGCATTGCTTCAGTGTAAGAAGTTTTTTGAAGCCTACCCATTGATCAGTTTAATGGATGATGTGGATACAGCCTCTGTTGCAAAGAGAATTTCTGATGAAAAGGTTAAAGGGATAGGTGCTATAGCCAGTACCAAAGCTGCAGAAATATATGGTCTTGAAATCCTGGCGTATGATATACAAACAGTCAAGGATAATTTTACCCGCTTTATCCTTCTGAAAAAGCAACCAGAAAAAACTTCTGAAATGCCAGATAAAGCGTCTATTAAGGTGACCATCAGGAATGAAAAAGGGAGTTTGGCAAAATTACTGTCGCTGTTGAGCGATTGTGACATGGATCTCAGCAAAATCCAGTCTGTTCCAGTGATGGATAAACCCTGGAACTACGCTTTTTTTCTCGATATGCAGTTTGCCGATTATGATAAATATCAAGAAGCATTGAAAAAGGTCGTAGCAAGTGGTGGCGAAGTCAAGGTGTTCGGAGAATACCTTAATAAAAAGTAAGGTGTAAAAATCTATTAATTAAGGGAATGAAAGGTTTTTCCAATAGGATAGCAAGCATAGAGGAATATTATTTCTCCACTAAACTGAAAGAGGTGAAAGCGCTTCAATCAGCCGGAAAACCTGTGATCAATATGGGGATTGGAAGCCCGGATTTGCCACCTCACCCTTCAGTCATAGAGGCTTTGAATCAAACGGCATCATTCCAGGATTCACATGGTTATCAAAATTATCAGGGCATACCTGCTTTGCGAACTGCATTTGCGGATTTTTACCAAAAACAGTACGGGGTGAACATCAATGGTCTTGAAGAAATATTGCCTTTGATGGGTTCAAAAGAAGGGATATTGCATATATCAATGGCTTTTTTAAATGAAGGAGATCAGGTCTTGGTCCCTGATCCAGGTTATCCTACCTATACTTCGGTCAGTAATATGTTAGGGGTAAATCCGGTTTACTATAACCTGAAAGAAGAAAACCAATGGTTGCCTGATTTTGGGGAGCTGGAGCGTCTAGACTTAAGCAAAGTAAAACTAATGTGGGTAAATTACCCCCATATGCCAACCGGGACAAGGGCGGTTTCGGAGGTGATGGAAAAGTTGGTGAAATTTGCTAAAGACCATGATATTGTTTTGGTGAATGACAACCCATACAGTTTGATCCTGGAAGAAAAGCCATTCAGCATCTTTCAGATTCCTGAGGCCAAGGAAGTTGTGTTGGAATTAAATTCCTTAAGTAAGATCAGCAATATGGCAGGTTGGCGGGTAGGTGCAGTCCTAGGGAATAGGGACTTTATCCAGGCAATCACCAAGGTCAAAAGTAATGTAGATTCAGGGATGTTTCTGGGTATCCAAAAAGGAGCTATTGCCGCTCTTGGGCTGGATAAGGATTGGTACAGGGATCTAAACCAGATTTATTTGAGAAGAAGATTACTGATCTGGGAGCTTGCAGATCAATTGGGGTTAAAATATACACGAAATACGGCAGGCATGTTTGTTTGGGCAAAACTTCCGGAAGGACAGGATTGTCATCGCTTCGTTGATGACCTTTTATATCACAAGCATCTTTTTGTCACACCTGGCGATATATTCGGACAAAATGGGGAGGGTTGGATAAGGTTTTCTCTTTGTGTCCCGGAAGCAAAAATCAAAGAAGCTATCATAAGATTGACAGATTATTCCACTTGAAATTTCAAACACGATTAAAATGAAAAAAATACACATTATTGGACTCGGTTTGCTCGGCGGCTCATTTTCATTGGCCTTAAAGAAAGTCAAACCCGAGATCCATTTTACAGGATATGATAAGGATGCCAAGAACCTTCAAGATGCTTTTACTTTGGGTATAATAGATGAGGCGAAGGATAAAGCAGATCCGGATACGGATATCGTGATTTTGGCAACTCCAGCGGATTCCTTGGAAGGGATTTTAAAAGAAAGTCTGGATCAGGCAGGACAAGATACATTGATCATGGATTTTGGCTCTACCAAAGCGAAATTATGCCAATCTGTGGCCAACCATCCCAAAAGAAGCCAGTATTTAGCTGGTCACCCGATCGCAGGGACAGAATACTCCGGCCCTAAGGCTGCACAGGAGGATTTATTGGATAAGAAAGTTTTTATCATTTGTGAGATGGAGAAAACCGACTTGCATCTTAAAGGAAAGGCCTATGAAGTGCTGGAGGCTTTGAATATGAAGTTGAGGTTTATGGATCCGGAAGAGCATGATAATCAGCTTGCATTTGTGTCACACCTTTCCCATATATCCTCCTTTATGTTGGGTAAAACTGTTTTGGACAAAATGGAAGATGATAAAAATGTATTTGATATGGCGGGAAGTGGTTTTGCGTCCACTGTTCGTTTAGCCAAGTCATCACCAGCGATGTGGGCGCCAATTTTATCGGAAAACAAAAAAAATATTCTCGAAGCATTGAGTATGTATATCTCAAATTTGTCGAAATTTAGAGATAAGATCATTGCAGATGATGTTGAGGGACTGTATTTGGAAATGGAGAAAATCAATGCCATCAGGGATATTTTGGATTTGAAATAGTTAAAAATTCCAAAAAACCAGATTGCGGTCTGCTTTTTGAGCTATCATTTTGTAGGAAGTATGGGCATATCAAGTTAAGGTTTCATAATTATTAAAAGGCCTGTACTTGACCAAATACGGATGAATAAAGGATGTAGAAAACCTCATCTTGCTGATGAAGCATTCCTTCGAAATTATTGAGGAATTACGAAAACTTAAATATCCATTGTTATGAAAAAAGCGTTCCTGTTGCTCCCCGTTTTATTTTTATCTTTAGGTCTTATGGCACAAGATATTCCATTGATAGAAGTTGAAGGTTCAAGTGAAATCAGCATCATGCCCGATGAGGCATTGATTCAGATTTCCCTTTCAGAGAAAGCCATGAAGGTAGCTGATGCTACACAGGCTTTGAATAAAAAAACCAAATCCATAGAGGATGCGCTGAAAAAATCAGGTGTTAAAGATTTTAAGTTTTATGTGGACAATTACTACGTCTATGTAAACAGGATTTATACCAAAGGCACTTCTAAGGACAGTGGTTATGTGGCCTCCCAAAACATCAAAGTTCTGGTCAATGATATTGAAAAGGACTTGGCCAAGATTACCGAAACCTTGCATCAGACCGCCAATATGGGATTCAATGTGCAGCTGAATATTTCTGATAAACTTAGGAAAGATTCTCAGGATAAATTATTGGAAATGGCCATCGCCGATGCCAAGAATAAAGCAGAACTCATTGCCAAAAGTCTTGGAATTGAAAAAATCCAGGTGCAGAAAGTGAATTATACCACTCAGGGCAATATGTTCTATCCTGTGATGAGGGAATCCAAAATGTTAATGGCATCTGATTCAGCAGCAATGATGGAAGAGCCAGTCTTCAGACCTGAGGAAAGGAAGCTGACGGACAAAGTTTTTGTCTCCTTTACCTTTCAGCGATAACATTCAGAATACTTATTTTCCTACTTCAGGTACAAAGGCCTCTTTAAAGAGGCTTTTTTATTGTTTGAAAAGTGATGTATCTATTTGAATTGTACAAATTTTAAGACAAATTTTCCTTTGAATAAGTGAAAAATACCCTGTGCAGGGGATGTTTTGGTGTTTTGGGTTTTGGTATATTTGTATCGGGTGATTAAGCGACTTTTCAGACAATTTTTTCTAAAGACATTTGTAACTGAGCAGGGCACACAAAACTTAATTTTTTTAACCTGCTTAACTTTCACACTGTTTTGAGAACAAGAAAAAACCATTTGTCAAAATGGTTTTTTTTTATTTGCGCTAAGCCTTAAATTAGGAAGATTACTAATCCAGAATATGAAAAAAATCTTAACACTAGTCTTTGTATACGTCAGTGCTATTTCTGTAACATTGGCCCAACAAAAAAAACAGCTTGATCTTGATGCGGTTACGGAAGCTCATTTTCTTAAGGGTATTCAAAATTTGCAGGATTTAGTTTCCATTCCTAATGATTCCAATGATCCTTCACAACTGGTACCCAATATTACCTGGTGTGAAGAGAATCTGGATGGCAGGGGGTGGAATACCAAAAGGTTGGAGACGGGTGGCTTTCCCTTACTTTTTGCTGAGAAGATGGTGCCAAAAGCCAAAAAGACAGTACTCTTTTATTTCCATATTGATGGGCAGCCTGTTGATAGAAAGCGATGGGAACAGGCAGATCCTTATCAGCCTACATTGAAAAAGTTGAATGATAGCGGTAAATGGGAAGCGATGCCGATGGAAGTTCTGGAAAACTCTTATGATCCTGAATGGAGGATTTTTGCCAGATCATCTTCAGATGATAAAGGTCCATTTGCCATGTTTTTGACTGCATGGGATGCGATGGTTGAACATGGCAAGATGCCCAATTATAATGTGAAGATTATTCTTGACTTTGAAGAGGAAATAGGGTCGCCTTATTTGCCTGAATCAGTAGTAAAGTATAAAGATATTCTGGCTGCTGATATGATGTTGATCATGGATGGTCCCAGACATTTGAGCAATGAACCTACTCTAAGTTTTGGAGCAAGAGGTATTTCACAGATTACGTTGACCGTATTTGGACCTAGGGCGGCACAGCACAGTGGACATTATGGCAATTATGCTCCAAATCCGGCCTTCAGGCTTTCCCAACTTCTGGCTTCTATGAAAGATGATGAGGGGAGAGTAATCATTCCGGGTTTTTATGATGGTATTCAATTAACGGATGCTGAAAAGGCGATCTTGGATCGGGTTCCCGATAATGAAGCAGATATCAAAAGGAAGCTGGGTATTGGAGCTACAGATAAAGTTGGCGGTACCTACCAGGAATCCATTCAATACCCTTCCTTGAATATCAGAGGAATGGCTTCTGGATGGGTTGGCGATGAGGTAAGAACGATTGTACCGGCAGATGCCACAGCTGAAATTGATATCCGCCTGGTTCCGGAAAGTGATCCGGAAAGGTTGTTTGCTTTGGTGAGAAAGCATATTGAGGACCACGGATACCATGTTTTAGACCGTGATCCGACGGATGCGGAAAGGGTGAAATATCCAAAGTTGATCAAATGGGAGGGAAGTGTTTCCTATCAGGCTTTTAGGACACCTTTTGATTCAGAGCCGGGGCTTTGGTTGGAGAAGGCATACATGAGGGCTTTTGGCAAGGAGCCTATCAAAATCAGGATCAGTGGAGGGTCCTTACCAATTGCACCATTTGTGGATGCGCTTCAAGTGCCGGCGGTGACTGTCGTGACCGTAAACTCAGATAATAATCAACATGGGCCCAATGAGAACATCAGACTGGGCAATTATAAAGAAGGGATCAAAACAGCCTTGGCTATCCTGACACAGGAATTGTAAACTGTATTTGTTGCCGAAAAGAAAAAAACCTGATCAATCAGGTTTTTTTCTTTTCGGCGGCAGTAAATTGATAACTATAAAGAAATTAGATGTTTATGATCTAAGGCAGATTTTTTGAAAAAATACAGGTTGTCAGGTGAGAGTAGATTTTTTCGATTTTTTTACCATTCATGGAGATTTTTTGGATTTAATAATTTGGTATTTCTTATCTTCATGTGGTAGTATATACTGCATTTTAATTATACCCTATGAAAAAATTTTACAAATTCAGCACAACCCTGCTTCTCCTTCTGCTTACGGTAGGATGGAGCTGGGCACAGTACTCCGTGACGGGTACTGTGACAGATGAGCGGACAGGAGAGCCTCTGATTGGGGCGACTATCCTTGTCAGGAATACCACAACGGGTGCCGTTACGGACCTTGATGGTAGATTTTCAATCAATGTTCCTGGGAACCAAGAAGCAGTCTTGGTTATTTCTTCCCTAGGTTATTTGAGTAAAAATGTCAACGTGAGCCCTTCATTGAACACAGTGAACGTGCAGTTGCAGCAGGATGCCACCAATTTGGAAGAAGTTATTGTGACCGGTTTGGCCTCCTCAGTGAAGAGGAGTAACTTGGCAAATGCAGTTTCTTCGGTTTCTGGAAAAGACCTAGTGGGTACCACAACTATTCAGACTACAGATGGTGCCCTTTATGGTAAAATTGCCGGTGCCACCATCAGATCCAACTCAGGTGCTCCAGGAGGTGGTTTCTCCATACAATTAAGAGGTATCTCTACTTTGAGTGGTGCATCCCAGCCCTTGATTATTTTGGATGGGGTGTATATCAACAATTCTTTTCAAAGAACAGGTAGGGCCTCTGTAACGGGAGCAGGTGCATCAAACCAAGATGATGGAGCCAACCGTCTAGCTGATTTGAACCCGAATGACATTGAGTCAATTGAAGTATTGAAAGGCCCGTCCGCAGCCGCTATCTATGGAACCAGGGCAAATGCCGGTGTAATTATCATTACTACCAAAAGAGGTTCGGAAGGCAAAACAAAAGTGTCTTTATCCCAGGATATAGGTTTCGCGAAGCCTTTGAAACTGTTGGGTGTTGATGATTGGAGTGAGGAGAAAATCAATTTCTTTTTCCCTGAAGCAAGGAGGCCAATTGAATTAGAAAGGTTCAGAGCCGCTCAGTCTACCAATACCTTTATTGATTATGAAGATTATTTCTACAACAATACTGCTACCTTATCTAATTCAAGAATTACAGTCACAGGCGGTAATGACAAGACGAAATTCTATGTCAGTGGAAATATTGCTTCTGAAGATGGAACGATCAGAAATACAGGTTTTGAAAGATATTCTGTGAGAGCAAATATTGATCATAAGATTTCCAATGTGTTTAAGTTGGGTGTTTCTTCAAATTATATCAGAAGTAATTCGGATAGGGGTTTTACAGGTAACCAAAACAACTCAGGGGCGAGTATTGGATACAACATTTCTTATGTTCCTAACTATTATGACCTCAGAAGAAATGCGGACGGCACCTATCCGGTGAATCCTTATTTCTCTGAAAACCCAGTCGCAGTTACGGATAATGCCATCAACAACTCTACAGTCAACCGTTTTGTACAATCATTCACATTGGATGCGGATATTTATAAGTCTACTAACAGTTTCCTGAAGTTCCAATTGGCTGGTGGTTTGGATTTCCTTCAAAACACATCTTTGGTGTACCTTCCTGAATTCCTTCAGTTCCAAAGAGCGCAAGCGAATCCAGGTGATGTACTTTGGGGCAAGCAGGAAAGTTTCAATACCAATATCCAAGGTGTATTGGTGTACAACTGGAACTTGGGTAAGGTGAACATGAATTCCCAGGCTGGTTTGGTAAGACTTGACTTTAAAAATGATGCCCTTTTCAATAGAGGCAGGGGATTAGCACCTGGGCAAACCAATATCCAACAAGCCACTGTGCAGCAAATTGACCAACAGTTCTTCTCTGAAATTCAGGAAGCAGGTGTTTTCTTGCAGCAAGAGGCCAACTATGAAGATAAGATTATCGGTACTGTTGGTATCAGATGGGATAAATCAACATTGAACGGTGATCCTAATAAATTCTTTGCTTTCCCAAGAGCTTCCTTGGCTGTTAACTTGGCCAATTTTGATTTCTGGACAAATAAGTCAACCGTATCAGCTTTGAAACCTAGAATTGCTTATGGTGAGACTGCTGGTCCTGTAGCATTTGGACAGACTTTCACCCCACTTGGAGGTGCTAATATTGGTGGGTTGCTTGGTTCAGTAGTTTCTGCTCAGATTGGAAATACCCAAATCATTCCTGAGTCTGCAACAGAATTGGAATTCGGTGTGGATGCTGGATTTTTCAATAACAGATTGGGATTGGAAGCGACTTACTACATTAAGAACACACAGAACAATATCCAAAATCTTAACCTCTCTCCTTCTACCGGTGTGACTTCTACTCCTAGTAATGAGGCAGAGTTACAGAATAAAGGTGTTGAATTGGCGCTGTTCGGTACTGTTGTAGATAAGCCTAATTTCAGATGGACTTCAAGAGTATTGTATTGGCACAATAGACTGAATATGACAAGATTGGGTATACCTACTTATTTGGCGGGTGGTTTTGGTTCTGCATTGGGTACTTTCTTATATGCGCAGGGATATTCACCGACAACCATAGTGGGTACACCGGCTGATCCAAATATTCCAGGAGGCTTTACTATTTGGGGAAATGCTCAGCCGAAATTCAATATGTCCATGGTGAATAATTTCACATTTGCCAGAAATTTTGAATTCTCTTTCTTGATGGAATACAGAAAAGGAGGTGATAACATTAACTTGAGTACTTTCTTGACAGATTCCGGCGGTACCACAAAAGGCTGGTTTGACGATGATGATGGTGATGGAGTTCCTAATGGGAGACAAAGACCACCAGCACCTTTCAACAATGCAGGTAGATGGGTTCAGGATGCTACTTTCTTGAAAATAAGAGAAATAGGGCTTTATTATAACGTTCCTAAAGCATCTTTGACACAAATGTTCGGCAACAGTGTAGAAAATGTTAGGATTGGTACTTCTGTAAACAATGCATTCCTATTCACCAATTATTATGGTTATGATCCGGAAACATCTACTTTCGGTGCTCAGGCTGTGGCTAACAACGTGGATATTACTCCTTATCCAACTCCAAGAAGGATATTCTTCCATTTGACAATTGACTTCTAAACCAAAAGCTGAGAATCATGAAAACATTACATAAATATTTAGGAATGGCGGCATTGGCAGTAGGTAGCTTAATTGCCTGTAATCCGCTCCAATTGGATGAAATTATTGATCCCAATAACCCTTCAGTTGAAAGTGTCAGTAATAACGCATCCAGAGAACAGATACAATTCTTGTTGACAGGACTGGAATTCAGACATAGGGGCTATGTCACCAATGTTTCCCAAGCATGGAATGCCTTTGGTAGAGAAACATGGTATCTTAATGGATCTGATCCTAGGTTTCAAACTGATTGGTTGGGACAGGCAGGAAGGACGCCAGATAGGGCATACTTTGGCTTTGGTGCTACAGGAGGTGGCTCTTGGGCTTCCCCTTATCAGGCGATTAAGCAAGCTGATGTATTGATTGCAGCTGCTCAAAACGCATCTACACTTTCAGCTACAGATCGCAGTGCAATTGCTGGATTTGCTAAAACCATCAAAGGTTATCAGTTCATGATACCAGCAAACTTTGTATATCAGAATGGTATCAGAATTGACGTTGCTGACCCTTTGAATCCAGGTCCCTTTGTGACTTATGAAGCTGCATTGGATCATATCAAAACCGTGCTGGATGAAGGTGATCAGGACCTTTCCTCTGCTGGAGGAGGTAATTTTCCTTTAAGACTTACTCCTGGATTTGCAAGTTTCAATACCAATGCGGCATTGAGACAGGTTAACAGAGCAGTAGCCGCTAGGTTGAATGCTTACAGAAAGGATTGGCAAGGTGTTTTGACTGCTTTACAAGGCTCCTTTATGGATTTGAATGGTAACCTGAATGCAGGTCCTGCCCATCCATTTGGTGCACCACCTGATGCTTTCAATCCATTATACTATGTGCCAAACGCATTGGTGACTACAATGATTGTGGTCCATCCTTCCGTAATCCGTGATGCAACTCCGGGTGATCTCAGGGTTGCCAATAAAATGCTGGAAAGAACAGCTCCTCCTGTGACCGTATCTACTGATGCCGGTACATTGGAAGGTAGGTATCAGGATAAAAGATGGGCTTCCAACACTTCACCTATTCCATTCATTAGAAATGAAGAATTGATTTTGTTAAAAGCCGAAGCACATGCTAATCTTGGTCAAACAACAGAAGCTGTTCAGGCAATAGACATTATCAGAAATGCTGCTGGAATTGGTCCTTATACAGGAGCCACTACCCAAGATGCCCTGATCAATGAAATCCTTTATCAAAGAAGGTATTCTCTTTGGGCTGAGCCTTGGGGCCATAGATGGATTGATGCAAGAAGGTACAATAAGTTGAATGAAATTGATGTTTCATTTGATGGTGGTACAGTCTTTACACAGTTCCCTCACCCTCAGTCTGAATTGAATTGGGATAGCTATATTGGCAATTAATCCAATAATCAATAAACAAAAAGGGCGCTTCAAATGAAGTGCCCTTTTATTATCTTTCACTTTTTTAGAAGTTCTTTTGAATTGAATGGAAGATTAAAGAAAAGATGCTAGATAGGCTTCCTGAATTATCCGCATTTCTCGCAAACGCAATTTCCACTTTTCTTCTTTTGGTTGGGTTTAAAAATTTTTATTAGCCAAAGACCTAATACCAGTGCGAATAGTCCGAAAACCAATATTTCCTGCCACATATTAAGAGAATAAATTATAGGTGATCAATGCTGCCAGATAAGCAAATCCAGTCATGACGATAGTTTGAAGGGCTGGCCATTTCCAGCTTTTTGTCTCCCGATACACGACTGCCAAGGTGCTCATACACTGCATGGCAAAGGCATAAAAGACCATTAAGGAGAATGCAGTCGCTTTATTGAATACTTTTTCTCCAGTATTAGGGTTGACCTCTTGGTCCAGTTTTTCTCTAATGGTCAATTCATTTTCCAAATCGCCCCCAATGCTATAAATGGTGGCAATCGTAGCCACAAATACCTCCCGTGCTGCAAAAGAAGTGATCAGGGCAATGCCGATCTTCCAATCATAGCCCAAAGGTTTGATCACAGGTTCAATACCTTTTCCCAAAATTCCGATGAATGAAGATTCCAACGCTTTAGAGGCATATAATTCCTCAATAGGATCATGCTCCTCCTCTGCGCTGTTGGCCAACAGTTCTTCTTTTTCTTGAGCCAGTGCAGCCATTTTTTCTGCCGGACCATAGGAGGCCAGTACCCAAAGTACAATGGAAATGGATAAAATTACTTTTCCCGCTTCAAAGACAAAGGTTTTAGATTTACTGTACATGGTCAGCAAAACAGCTTTCCATCTCGGGAAACGATAAATCGGCAGATCTGTCATGAAATAACTGCTTCCTTGATTTTTTAAGATGAAGTTCAGTATCAGGGCACCCCCCAAAGTACCTATTACCCCCAAAAGATACATGGCCAAAAGTGCCAATGCCTGCAGACTGATCCCAAAATACGGTTCATCAGGTACAGTCAGTCCGATCAATATGATGTAAACAGGTAGCCTTGCGGAACAGGACATCCAAGGAGTGACTAATATGGTAATCAGCTTTTCCTTCACATTACTGATACTTCTTGTGGCCATGATGCCTGGAATGGCACAGGCCAAACCTGAAATCAAGGGAACCACACTTTTACCATGAAGGCCAAAAGGCCTCATAATCCTGTCCATCAGGAATACAACCCTTGACATGTAACCGGTGTCCTCCAAAAATGCCAGAAAACCAAATAGTAAGGCAATTTGCGGGATGAAAATAACGATCCCTCCAATTCCAGGAATGATACCTTCAGCCAAAAGATCAGTGAAAATCCCCGGAGGAAGATGATTTGAAATCCAAGAACCAAAAAAAGCGAATGTTTCATCTATCAGATCCATAGGTACCTCTGCCCAAGCAAAGATGGCCTGGAAAATCAATAACATCACTGCCAGGAAGAACGCATAGCCCAAAACTGGATGCAGCAAAAATTTATCTAAGGATAGGGTGAAGTTTTTGGATTGAACAGGTGTCCTGATGATACACTTTTCAAGAATACTGTTTATTTTTTGATAACGGGATTGGGTTTCCTGAACTTGAACCTGACCGTAGCTTTCAACAGGCTTTGAAAGGTGTTGCTGTATCCAAGTGAGGTCTTCCTGTGAAATAGTCTTGTCAAAAGCTGAAAAAACCAAAAATTGGAAAGCCTGGTAAGGAGTTTGGAATCCGAACTTTTGTCGGATCAAATCCAATACATTTCCTTCTATGAATGTATCGACTGCGAGGAATGGTTTAGCTTTTTCAAATTTTTCACCTGAAATAAGGTCCCGGATTTTATCAATTCCTTCACTTTTTCTAGCATCTGTCAGTACTAAGGGGACTCCCAGAGCCTTATACAGTTCAAAAATTTTGATTTCAATCCCTTTTTTGATGGCCAAATCCTGCATATTGATGATAAAAGCAGCTGGAATGCCTAAATCCATCACCTGAGTTCCCAAAAGCAAGCTCCTTTCTAGGTTGGTACCATCCAATACCACCAATACAGCATCAAGTTTCCCTCCATCATCCAGTCCGTTCAAAACCCTGTGGGCAATAACTTCATCTTCTGATTTTGGATAAAGACTGTAGGTTCCCGGCAAATCAATAATTTCGAAACTTTTTTCCCCTTTTCTGTAGTATCCGGTAGTTTTATCAACGGTAACCCCAGGATAATTGCCTACTTTCTGACTCATCCCAGTAAGCTGATTAAAGATGCTGGACTTTCCCACATTTGGGTTTCCAATGATGGCAATTTTCCGGATTTTGGAAGGAGTTAAGGTTTCCATGGATTAAAGGGGACTGACCTCAAGAAGACTTGCCTCTTGCGTTCGGAGAGCAATGATGTTTCCATCTATCAGAAATGCAATTGGACCCTTAAAAGGAGCCTTCTTGACGACCGTAAGCTGTTTGCCCGGAAGAAAACCCATTTCAAGAAAATTTATGGTCAAAGGAGATGATTTGATTTCCTCTAATCTCGCATTCTGTCCTATGGCCAATTGGTCAGCAGTTAACATGAGCAGGTTTTGATTTGGCCTGCAATTTAAGCTTTATTTGGATTGAATAAATATAAAATCCTAAAAGTTTTACTCGATCCAGATCCAATTTAACCTCAGCTTTTCACCTTTGTCTAACTTGGCATTTAAAGTAATAGTATAATATCCGGGTTCAGGGAAGTCCATTCTGCTTAAATGGGAATCCACAAACTCTTCTGTGTAGAAATTCTCATTTGGTTCGACCACAATTTTTCCGGTTGGTGACAAGAAAGCCTGAATACTTTTTTGTGTATCGTTGCCTACACTGATTTCAACAGGAGTTTTGGAGGGGTTGGCATAGGAAATACTCAGTTGTTTTTCCCCTGCTTCCTTCATATATACCTGCCATTCAAGTTTTGTTTCTTTTTCCAGTGAAATGTATTCAGGAGAAACCCTGTCAAGTTTGGTGGATTTATTGAGTTGCAGAAGTTCATTGGAATAATTCAATGAGACTCCTCCAAAAGAGGACTCTGCTGCCACTTTAGTTTCTAATTCCAAATTGTTTTCATATTCCAATACCAAAACCGAAATGTATGGATCGGGCTGTTTATGAGGTAATGCTATATGTAGGCTAGGTCCTGACTGCTTGAATTCTAAAGGATTTTGAAGCTTATCCGAAAGCAAATAAACAGAGGAAGGTTTGTTTAGGATGCCAGTGAACCTGAGAATTCTATCCAAAGGCCAATTGAAGACATGAAGGTAGACCTTATTGGCAGTCCCTTCTCTTTTGTAAGTGATTTTACCCCAGTCATATTGCCTAGCCCTCAATTCTAAACCTCCTGCTTTGTAAATTGACTCCCCATTGATGGCAAGCCATTTGCCCATGTCTTCCAATCTTGAAATGGATTCATAGGGCAATGATCCATCTGCTCTAGGGCCAATATTCAACATGAAGTTTCCGTTCAGGCTTACATTATTGATCAATGCCTGCAAAAGTTGATTCGTGGATTTCCAGTCATTCTCCAGGGCATGATATCCCCAAGAGTGGGCAATTGTACCAGGGGTCTGCCAAGGGTTGTTTTGATAGACCGCACCTAGTTGGTTATCGCCCAAAGTTTCAAAGTCAATTTCAGGATCCGAAACCGGTAATCCTAGTCTTGAATTGATCAAACAGGCAGGCTGAAGTTCCCTGACCATGTCGATTATTTGACGCAATTGCCTTTCCTTGACAATGGTCTGCTGATGAGGAATCCACATATCAAACCAAAGCATTGCGATATCACCATAATTAGTAAGGAGTTCTTGTATTTGAGGGATTACTTTCTCTTGCCAATATTGGTCAAACTGCGCATCAGTAAGGTCTTTTGTCAATTCCCTGTTGTGGTCCCAGCCATAGGGATGTTCCCAGTCTACCCAATGAGAGTAGTAAAACCCCAATTTCATATCATGCTTTTTACAGGCATCAGCAAGTTCAGCAATGATGTCCCGGCTCTTGGGGTCGTAGTTTTTGAAGCTATACGAACCGACTTTTGTGTCCCATAAGGCAAAACCATCATGATGTTTGGCAGTGATGGTGATGTAATGCATCCCTGCGTTTTTCGCCAAAAGCACCCACTCCTCAGGATTGATATCATCCCAGACAAATCGCTCTGCTAATTTCCCATACTCTTCAGTAGGAATGCGGTTTCGGTACTTTATCCATTCAGCATAGTTGTTGAAATGTCTGATTTTTTCCCCTTTCCAAAGACCTTCAGCACCACTGTAGAGGCCCCAATGGATGAACATTCCGAATCGGGCATCTGTCCACCAATCTGTCCGGGATTCCTGAGCCATCATGCTCTTTGGGAGCAGTAGATTAAAGGCAAAAATGAAATAGAAAATCAGTCTCATTTATTTGTATTTATGTCAATCCAAAGCTAAGTAACATTGATGTCCTTGGTTGGTATGAAATTAACCCTTTTTTCAATTTTGTTTCCATCTTCTTTGGAAATCGAACATATCAAGAGGAAAATGCTTAATTTAAGAATCCTTTCAAAGTTTTAGGATATGGACAAATTATTGATCGTATTTCTCTTTTTTATTTTGATGATACCAAATTCTATTGCCCAGCAACATCCTCTTGAACTGAGGATCATGAGCTATAATATCTATCATGGAGAAAACCCCTATCAAAGGGGGACTTCTAATATGGGTGATGTTACAGCACTGATCAAAATGATTAAGCCAGACTTTTTGGCATTGCAGGAGGTGGATAGTATGACGTTGAGGACAGCAGGTTTTGCGGGGAGCAAACTCGATTTGACAGACATTTGGGCAAAATCATCTGGTATGAATGGTTTTTTTGCCAAAGCCATTGACTTTAGTGAGGGTGGATATGGGGAAGCGGTTCTAGTCAGGCAAAATGCTGTTTTTGAATCGGTATCTCTACCCACCCCTATGGGCGGAGAAGGAAGGAGCATGGCTGTGGCTCATGTAGAATTTGAAGATGGACGTAAGATTACCTTTGCTGGCACCCATTTATGCCATGAATTTGAGGAAAACCGCACTGCTCAGGTCAAAGGGATCAAAGATTACTTTAAAGGATATTCACACCCTGTCGTGGTAGTGGGTGATTTTAATTTTGAGCCTTTAGAAGGAGGATATGTGCTGATGAGTGAGGATTTTCTTGATGCGGCTAAGGTTTTTGGTGAAACAAAAAACACCTATCCTACAGATCAGCCCAACATCAGAATAGATTATATCTGGCTGGTCAAAAATGCCACCTGGCATGTCAAGGATTTCCAAGTAATGGAAGGTATTGCCCACTCAGATCATTTGCCAGTGTATACAGTGGTAAGCTTTCAATAGTGACCAAATGAATAACCATTTTTGTCATGATTGAAAATTATCAAAGAACTATCAGGTTTATTGACCAGAAAAGCATTGAAAATATGCTCTTTTCTGTAAAATGCTGGCTGGTTTCGGTTCTCAATCAATAACTTGACCAAAAAGGGATATTTTGAATCAGAGATTTCTAAATGATAAAACCAGCATGATGAAAAAATCAACAAAACAAATTTCAACTCTCATCTTGACCATCTTTGCAGTTTGCAGTCTATCCTGTTCTCCTGATTCCAAAAAAGAGGAAGCCGTTGTAGGAGAATGGATGCAGCTTTTTAATGGTCAGGATATGGATGACTGGATAGTCAAAATAGCCAAGCATGAGCTACATGACAATTTTGCCAATACTTTCCGGGTAGAGGAGGGGATGCTGAAGGTCAGGTATGACGGTTATGAGGCTTTTAATCAGCAATATGGGCATATTTTTTACAAAGAACCCTTTTCACATTACTTACTCCGAGTGGAGTATAGATTTGTGGGTGATCAGGCTCCTGAAGGTGAAGGTTGGGCTTTCAGGAATTCCGGCGCAATGTTGCATTGTCAGGATCCGGCCACTATGTTGAAGGACCAGGATTTCCCTATATCAGTGGAAGGCCAATTGTTGGGCGGTGATGGCGTCAATGAGAGGTCGACGAGCAATCTCTGTACTCCAGGAACGAATGTGGTGATGAATGGGGAATTGTTTACGCCGCATTGTGTGAATTCTACATCGAAAACCTACCATGGTGATCAATGGGTGACTGCCGAATTCCTGGTACTTGGGGATTCTGTAATCCATCATATTTTGGAAGGGAAATCTGTACTTACTTATTATCATCCGCAGATAGGGGGAGGGAATGTCAACCCTGTTGATCCCGAAGTGAAAATTGATGGAATGCCACTAAAGGCTGGCTATATTTCCCTGCAAAGTGAAAGTCATCCCATTGATTTCAGGAAAGTGGAGCTATTTGATTTGGTCTCTTTTCAAAAAGATCAGATTAAATTGAAGGAAGTCCTGAACCAACTGGGTTATGGTGCTTTCACAAAAGAGGATTGATAAAATATGTATATTTGCTATTCTAGCGCTAAACAAATATCGACCAATTTTCAGATGACCGGATATTTGTGGATAATCATTTTAGCTAGATTAAAAACAAAAGTATCACAGGCTCTCTGTGATACTTTTGTTTTTGAAGAGAGTAAAGGTTTTTATTTTAGATGATTTCTAAAGAATTCAATGGTTCTTTCCCAGGCTAATTTGGCAGCAGCCTCATCATACCTAGGTGTAGAATGGTTGTGAAATCCATGGTTGGCACCTGGATAGAAAAAGACCTCGTATTCCTTGCTATTTTCTTTCAATGCTGCTTCATATGGAGGCCATCCTTCATTTACACGGGTATCCAGTTCAGCATAATGTAGCTGTAAGGGAGCTTTGATATTAGGAACAAGTTCAGCAGGAGCCTGACCACCATAAAATGGAACAGAAGCCTTAAGGTCCGGTCTCTTGACCGCCATCATGTTGCAAATCCACGCACCGAAGCAAAAGCCTACGATACCGACATTTCCGGTACAATGTTCATGTTCCTTCAGCAATTCAAAAGCTGCAATAAAGTCTTCAAGGATTTCATTTCTGTCCCTTTTCGCCTGCATGGTTCTTCCTTCATCATCATTTCCAGGATACCCCCCTAAAGGATACAGTGCATCCGGTCCAAAGGCTATGAAGCCATCCACTGCAGCTTGCTTAACGGTGTCTTCAATATACGGATTCAAACCTCTGTTTTCGTGGACCACAATGATTCCGGGTATTTTTCCTTTTGCATCGGCAGGCCTTGCCAATAATCCTCTCATTTTTCCGCCTCCTAAAGGGGAATCATATTCCACATATTCAGTGATGATTCTCGGGTCATTACTGTCGAACCTTTTGGTTTTGAGGTAATCAGGCATCAAAAAGGACATCAAAGAGCTCACTGTAATACCTCCAACAGCAAATGCGGATAGTCGCTTTACAAAGTCCCTTCTTTCTATTCTATTATGGCAATAATCGTCGTAAAGGGTGAAAATTTCCTGCTTTAGATCTTCTTTCTTGATAGGTTTCATAATACAAATGTTGATAGCTAATAAACCAGATTGGTCAAATAAAGATACAATTTAGGGGAATATTTGGATAATCCTTCTGATTTTAAGGCTCTTCGGGAATTAATAGGGGTGATAGGTTGCAAAAAAAAGGGGCACTGCGTTTGCAATGCCCCGTTTATTAAAAGTCAGGTAATCTGTATCAATTTTGAATAGTGATGTTGCCGGAAGTTATATTGCCTTTGATGCTATAATCAGCACCATTGTCAATATTCAAGCCCCTAGTCGACCTGGAGTTACCAACGGTGATATTGCCTGAGGTAGCGTTCAATTTATAATTGAAGTTTGCCAAATTGGAATTGGTCTGGATTTTGAAATTACCAGAGGTTCCGTTGATGCTGGTTTCAGTTCCAAGCCCTGAATTAAGTGCATTTAAATTACCTGAAGTAAGTCTAAGCTCACCCAGTTCCGCTACATTTTCCAGTTTGGCATTACCGGAGGTCAAGCTGATATTCATTTTGCCGACTATATTGTTGGCAGTAATGCCACCGCTGCTGGATGCATATTGAATATCACCTTTCACATCCTGAAACTGGGCACTTCCAGAGCCGATATTTCCTTTGATATTGCCGGCAATTTGTTGCAGACGAATGGAGCCTGAGCCAGCTTTAACTTCAACATCTCCTTCAATATTATTTCCCGTTATTTTTCCTGACCCAACCGAAAGGGATGTGAGGCTGGATTTAACATTTGAAGCATTGACAGTCCCCGAACCACCTTTGATATCTAGTCCCATGTTTTGGGGACCTTGGATTTTGATATACCCTTTAGTCCTAATGTTTGTCCAATTGGTTCTGGTAGTAGTGACTTTATGGCTTATTTTCAAAATATTTCCGGCAGTCACAAAAATAATATCCTGATCATGAAAAGTTGATTCCAGGAAAGCGTCCACTGAAATTTCGTTGGATTGGCCTTCCCCGGAATATTCTACCTCTAGAGCTCCGCCGTTTACTTCGATCCTGGTAATGCCTGAAAATGATTTCTGGACATCAACCAAAGTTTTCATCTGTGCGAATCCCTGCTGGAATCCGGTTAGCAGCATCAGTAGAATTGCTGAAAGTGAAAGTTTAAGATAGTTTTTCATAGTATGGCTTGGTTTAATTTTTGATTCAAATTATTTAGAATATGATGCCAAAAGTGATGGGGTTAAGTTCAGGTCCTGCACCTTCTTTGAACAGTGTATTCAAATCATAAGTCCCGAAGAAATTAATGCGCCCTACACCTATTTCTCCCCTGATACCATATCTGAAGTTATTCAGATAAGCTCCAGTGGATTCAAAATCTTTTCTTCTTCCACCTCCGTCAAGGGGACGATAAACATACTTACTCCTTCCTCCCATACGGTAGCCGGCATAAGGTCCAAAAGCTATTCGGAATCCTCTTTCACCTTGGTCATTCATCTGTCCAAAGTCCAGTTTGAACAAAGACATCGCTGTCAAGTAGGAAGCTGTAATTTTACTTTTGAAGCCATTTACATCAGTTCTTTGAATAAAATCAATTTCCCCATCTCCTCTTACAGCCTGCGTTTGGCGGTTGTCAAATTTAAAATTGTACCAATTGACACCCAATCCCAAATCCCAATGAAAACCTTTGCTGATTCTTTGACTGGCCATCCAGTTGAGGCCTACATTCCAGCTTCCCCAACCTTTTACGGAGTAGTCAGCAGAACTTAGTCCTTGTGAAATTGAATTGTTTTCAATGTAATTGTTGATGCCGAGGTCTACATTGAAATAGGTACGGAAGGGAGGGTCACTTTTTTTTCTGGTTCCTGTTTCTACTTTCACTTTGGTATCCCCTCTGCTTTCATCAACAGTAACCCGTACACCACCGATCATAACTTCGGTTTCTAAACCGTCTTCACGTACACGGACTACCTCTCTGTTGCCTTTTCTGTTTTGTACTTCAACTACTACCAATTCTCCGGTTTTTTCATCTACTTCCAAATCCAGTTCTCGGATGATTTGGTTGATGTTCATGGTTTTGAGCCTTTCAAAGTCCTCTTTGTTGTCCACTAAAATGACAATCTTACCAGATTTTCCAAATTCAACAATAATGCTGTCATTCTGAACCAACAAGTGATCATTGGACCTACCAAAGGCAAGCTGGACTAATCCCAGCATACAAAATAATAACAGGTATTTTTTCATCGCTATATTTTCTAAATATGGTTATTTACTTCTTTCTTTTTTTGGGGTATTACTGGCAAAGAGGTTGGCTTTTGCATCCTGCAGGTCTGCAAATCCCTGTTCCACCTTGTTTAAAAACCCTCCGATTTTATCTACTTTGTTTTCTATTTCTCCAATTAATCCAAGTTTTTGACTCTCATCCTTCAAACCGTTCGATTTGATAGTGATTTTATAGGGTACTTCGTCCTCGAAACTTTCTTCGTAAGACTGTTCCTCAATGGTTTGCAAAGCAATGCTTTCATGCAGATCTAAGTCCGGTAGGGAAAGCTCAGGAACACTTATAATGGGGTCTAGCTCTCTTTCCCTCTCTGCGGAGGCCATGAAGTCATTTTTTGGTTCTGAAGGTCTCTTTTGATTGTCATTGTATTGTTGACTTGATGATCCTGTTGAACTCTTTTTATTCTCCAGGGCTTTTGCTTCAGTTTTATCCAGGAATACTTCGCTCTGCAATTCCTTTGTAAGTTCTTCAACAATCTCAGGTTCTTCAGCCTGTGTAAGCACCACTTCTGCAAGCTGAGGAAGGGGCGTTTGATCAGCATTGATGGTTTGCCAAATGATGTAACCCATTCCTAATAACAAGACAAAGGCAGCAGCCATCTGCATCCATGGGAAGGCAGCTAATCCGCCTTTTTTTTGTTCATTCAATCTATTTTCAAGCTTTTCCCAAGCCAATTTGGATGGGGTTTCTTCATGGTTGAGCAACTTATCTCTGAAAAGCTGATCGAATTTTTTCTCTGAATTAGCCATTGATTCTCCTTTCTTTGGTTTGTTGGTCGGCTATTTTCTGTTTCAATACATTCCTAGCCCTGTTGAGCTGGGATTTAGAAGTAGATTCTGTGATTCCGAGCAAATCGGCTATCTCAGCATGACTATACCCTTCTATGGCATAAAGGTTAAAGACCGTTCTGTAACCCACAGGGAGATCTTTGATCAATTCCATTAAATCTGCTGCTTCCAAATGGTCCAATTCATATACTGAATCAGCATTTTCCAAATGGCCTTCTACATGGACTTCCATGTTCAGATGCCTATTGTTTCTAAGGGTAAGTAAGGATTGGGTTACGATGATGCGTTTCATCCATCCTTCAAAACTCCCTTTGGATTCAAACTGTGAAAGTTTTTCAAAGATCTTCATGAAGCCTTCAATCATCACGTCTTCTGCCAGGTCTCTGTCTTTGATGTATCTCAAGCAGATGGCAAGAAACTTTTTGGAATAAGATTCATAAAGGTGCTGTTGCGCCTTTCGCTCACCTTTTAGGCAACCTTTGATGATGTCTTGTTCTGATATAAAAGTTTTCTTGAACAGCATTGTTGATGGCTTTCAAATAGGTAGATACAGGTCAGTAAAAATAGGTTGCACTGGTTTGTGAAAAAAGGTTAATTTTTTTTGTTTGATTCTCATTATGAGTTAAGTATTTTAAGGAAGATAATTTCAAATAAAATGCAGCTACAGGGAATAGGAAAAGAAAAGTGGCATTCTGTTGAGGAGAATCAGGTTTTACGTGAATTGATTGCTTCCCGTCATGGTCTTCCTTTATCAGAGGTGGAGGAGAGACGAAATTTTTATGGTGAAAATAAGTTGCCGGAAGTAAAAAAAGTCACCTTGTTCCAAACAATTCTTCATCAATTCATCAATCCATTGATCTTTATTCTTTTAGCTGCTGCTCTTGCCTCAATTCTTATTGGAGAGATTACCGATTCGATTTTTATTTTTTTTGTCATTATAATCAATAGTGGTCTGGGTGCTTATCAGGAATACAATGCGGAGAAGAGTGCAGAAGGGTTAAAAAGTTTGTTGAAAATAAAGGCCAGGGTAAAAAGGGCGGGGGAGGATGTGGAAATTGGAGCTGAAGAGATTGTTCCTGGTGATATTGTTTATTTAGAATCAGGAATGAAAGTTCCTGCAGATATCCGCTTGCTGGAAGTCTTCAATCTCAGTGTAGATGAAAGTTTTCTAACAGGGGAGTCTATTGCCAATCTGAAAAACCATGCGTTAATTGATCATGATGTGGACTTAAGGGAAAGAAGCAATATGGCTTATGCAGGTTCTACGGTAGTGTCTGGCAGAGGAATGGGTGTGGTGGTGGGAACAGGAGTTATGACCCAAGTAGGTCAGATTTCTAAGGATGTGAAGGAGTCTACTTCTGCAAAACCCCCATTGGTACTCCGGATGGAAAGATTTACAAAACAGGTTTCGATTTTTATTGTGATATTGAGTGTGTTGCTTGGTGTTTTATTGAGGATGGGAGGGATGGATTTTGCCGGTATTTTTTTCTTTGTCGTGGCCATGGCTGTATCTGCTATTCCTGAAGGGTTACCCGTGGCACTTACCATTGCGCTTTCAGTAGCCTCCAATCGTATGTCTAAGCGGAATGTGATAGTCAGAAAACTTACTGCTGTTGAAAGTTTGGGAAGCTGTACCGTGATTGCCTCTGATAAAACCGGTACCTTGACGGTAAATCAGCAGACAGTCAGGAAGATTGTACTGCCGTTTAAAAAAACCTTTTTTGTTTCAGGTGAGGGCTATAACGGTGTGGGAGAGGTAGTTGAAGAGGCACTGTTATTACCTGTATCTTTGCATAGCATAGATCCTTGCCTAGCAAGGCTGAATAGAATTTCAGTCTTGGCAAATGAAGGTTCATTGAATCCAAAAAATGATCAGTGGGAACATTTTGGGGATGCCATGGATGTGGCTTTGCTGGGGATGAGTTATAAAATTGGTGTTGACCCAAATGATATAAGAAGGGAGTTTCCGATTGTTCAGGAGATTCCTTATGAGTCTGAGCGAAAATATTCAGCTGCATTCTGGAAGGAGAATGGGGTACTTCATATAGGTCTCAAAGGAGCTGTAGAAACGGTTCTGGGTTTTTGTTCAAGGATGAATGATGGAGAGTTTTCAAAACCCTTGGAAAAAGAACATGTCCTACTTCAGTTGGAAGAATTGGCGCAATTAGGGCACAGGGTGCTGGCATTTGCAGGATCGCCTTTGTCTGATTTTATAAGGAAAGAGAATTACCAGGATGAAGATTTACCTGATTTGGAATTTTATGGGCTTATCAGTTTTATAGACCCTCTTCGTCCGGAAGCTAAAGATGCAGTGATCAAATGCAAGGAAGCAGGAATCAAAGTTGTGATGATTACCGGGGACCATCCATCCACGGCAGCTAGTATTGCTGCTGAACTTGGAATCCATGAAGAGGTGAAAAGGGTCGTTACCGGTAATTTATTGGAGGATGCAGGACCATATGATAGCCCAGCTTATAAAGATTTGGTGGAGAATGCCTCAGTTTTTGCCCGTGTATCCCCAAAGCAAAAACTCGAAATCGTAGATGTTTTGATCAGGGATGGTGAATTTGTAGCTGTGACCGGCGATGGGGTAAACGATGCTCCGGCCCTGAAAAGGGCAAATATCGGTGTAGCGATGGGTTCAGGGACAGATGTGGCCAAAGAGGTTGGTTCAATGATCGTAGTTGATGATAATTTTTCATCCATTGTGGCTGGGGTTGAAGAAGGGAGATATGCTTATGATAATGTCAGGAAAGTAATTTATCTCTTGATTTCAACTGGGACGGCAGAAATTGTGATGTTTTTGATTTCTATAATTGCGGGCTTACCACTTCCTTTATTGGCTGTACAGCTTCTTTGGTTGAATTTGGTCACCAATGGCATCCAAGATGTGGCTCTTGCTTTTGAAGGTGGAGAACCGGGGGCTATGCAAAAACCTCCAAGAAAGCCAAAAGAAAAAATATTCAACGCTACCATGATTAATCAGACCGTTTTATCTGGTTTGACGACAGGTATTATTGTGTTTACATTCTGGTATTGGCTGAATGGATTGGGCAGTATGATTGAACTGCATGCCAGGAACCTGGTGCTGCTTCTGATGGTATTTATGCAGAACCTACATGCTTTTAATTGCCGATCTGAAGTTACCTCTGTTTTTAAGATTCCAATCAGCAGGAATTACTTGCTTGTCATTGGAATTATTGCTGCGCAGGCGATTCATATAATAAGCATGCAAATTCCCTTGATGCAACGTGTTTTGAGAATTGAGCCGATCAGTTTTAATGAATGGCTTCAAATTTTACTTTTGGCGGTGCCGATTTTGATTGTGATGGAATTGTATAAGTTTTTGAAGAATAGAAAAGCAAAACAGTAAGTGATGCCAAAAACCAAAGGAATTTGAAAGCTTATTTTTGAACGAAACCATTGATGTTTAATACAATTGCCAAAATTTGATGGATGGCATGGATAAGATGGATAGTTTTTTCAATTTCCCATTGTCATTGTGACTGCTTAGGCACTTTTCAAAAAACCACAATTATAATTCGCTATGCAAAACTGTTGGAGAAAATTTGGTCAAAAATTAAAAATGGCTGCGGTGGTGTTGGCTTTCCTTTTGGGAGAAGGCACCATTGCACAGCAAATGGGTTTTGAGGAATACAATCCTCCTTCCACATTGGTTGTCCCTGAAAATCCGGTAAAAAGAGCCAAATTCCCCTTTATAGATGTACACAGTCATCAATGGAATGTGGCGCAGGAGACGGTTCACCGACTGGTAGGTGAAATGGATGAATTGAATATGGCAGTGATGGTCAATCTGAGTGGCAGGGGAAGAGGAGGGATAGGTTCTGATCCTGATGGGCAGGAATATATGTTCTCCATGATCAGAAGATTTAATGGTGTAGCTCCCGGGAGATTCATTGTATTTACCAATCTTTCCTTCCATGACTTTGGCAGTCCTGGATGGGTTCAGAAAGCGGTAGCCGACTTAGAGAAAGATGTTCAAAATGGAGCAAATGGCCTTAAAATTTACAAGAGTTTGGGCCTTTCAGTAAAAGATATCAATGGGAAAAGAGTAGAAATAGATCATGCGGATCTGGATCCTGTATGGGCAAAATGTGGGGAATTAGGTATCCCTGTTCTGATTCACTCTGCAGATCCTGAACAGTTTTGGGAACCCATGGATGCCAATAATGAGCGTTGGTTGGAACTGAAGATTAACCCCAATAGGAAAAGGGGAAATGACGATCCGGCTCCTTTCGGCCAATTGTTAGCAGAACAGCATAATGTTTTCAGAAAACATCCCGGTACTACTTTTATCAATGCGCATATGGGTTGGATGGCCAATAATCTTGATAAAGCGGAACGTCATCTGGATGAATTTCCAAATGTCTATTTTGGGATAGGGGCTGTAATCGCTGAATTTGGTAGACAACCTAGGAGGGCTAAGGCCTTTTTTACCAAATATCAGGACAGGGTGGTTTTTGCGAAAGACGCTTATAACAAAGAGGAGTTTTATACCTATTTTCGGGTATTGGAAACTGAGGATGAATATTTTCCATACTACAAAAAGTACCATGCCTTCTGGAGTATGTATGGGTTGGGCTTGCCTGATGAAGTGCTGAAGAAACTTTACTACAAAAATGCCATCAAGATCATTCCAAATATAGACAGCAGTAGGTTTCCAGATTGATTAAAAAACTAGGGACGGAGAATTTTCCGTCCCTTTTATCATTTTTGGATCAGGGCATAGGTTTGTTGGCCTATTTCTAATTCTTCATTTGTAGGAATGACGAGTACTTTGACTTTTGAATCTTCAGTATTGATTTCTCTGATATCAGCGGTCCTGAGTTTGTTTTTTTCTTTATCCAATATTATTCCAAAGAAGTTCATGTCTTTGCAAACAACCTCCCGCATTTCTGCGTCATTTTCACCAATTCCTGCAGTAAATACCACGGCATCCAGTCCTTTGAGGACAGCAGTATAAGTGCCAATGTATTTTTGGATCCTGTAGGCATACAGGTCATAGGCCAATTTTGCATCTTCATTGCCTTCTGAAACAGCGTTTTTAACATCCCGCATATCACTGAATCCGCATAGGCCCAGTAAGCCGCTTTTTTTGTTCAAAATATCGTTGACATCTTTGGGAGAAAAACCCCTTTCATTGATCAAATGAAAAATGATGGAAGGGTCAATATCCCCTGAACGTGTCCCCATGACCAATCCTCCCATTGGCCCAAGTCCCATACTGGTATCAACAGATTTGCCACTGTCAATAGCAGTCATACTGCTGCCGTTTCCAAGGTGTATGGTAATGATTTTAGCTCTTGGATTTTGTAAATACGTTGCTGCTTTCTTTGACACATATTGATGGCTCGTACCATGGAATCCATAAGCCCTGATGCCCAGTTCCGTATACATTTCCTTGGGGATGGCAAAACGGTAAGAAAGGGGCGGCATGCTTTGGTGAAATGCTGTGTCAAATACTGCCACTTGCTTGGCCTGAGGGAAAACGCGCTCCGCAACTACAATCCCCAAATGATTTGGCGGATTATGCAAAGGTGCCAAGGCAAATAATTCCTCGATTTTGGCTTTGACCTCATCTGTAATGAGGGTTGTGGTGGCGAATCTTTCACCGCCATGCACTACTCTATGCCCTATGGCTTTGACCTCTTCAGTACTTGAAATTACTCCGGCATCTTGATCTGTGAGTAATTTAGTGACTTGCAGCAGACCTTCCTCATGGTCCTTGATAGGCAGCTCCATTTTGAAGACCTTCTCTAGACCTTGAGGGAACACTTTGTGGGTAATGGTGGATTGTGGTAAACCAATCCGGTCTACTAGCCCTGAACAAAGAGGTGACTCGTTTGGCATTTCAAACAGTTGATATTTGAGTGAACTACTGCCTGAATTTAAAACTAATATCTTCATAGATTAATTTTCTCTCTTCTTGTTACTAAGTTGGAAATCATTCTCGGTACTTCTTTGATTCTAAATGTTTCCGAAATCCGACTTTTGAAATTCAATTTATTGAATTCGTTTACCTTGCTATCGACTCTAATAGCTTTCATCTAATCAGAATGCTCAGTCTTCCTGTGCTTGAATTGCAGTAATGACTACGGTGTTGAAAATGTCATCAACGGTACATCCACGGCTGAGGTCATTGACGGGTTTGTTAAGTCCTTGTAGCATTGGGCCAATGGCGATGGCGCCTGTTTCCCTTTGAACAGCTTTGTAGGTATTGTTACCGGTATTCAAATCCGGGAAAATCAGTACGGAAGCATTTCCCGCCACTTCAGAATCAGGCATTTTTTGTTTACCGGTGATTGGATCCACAGCGGCATCATATTGTATAGGGCCTTCTACCTTGATTTCAGGTCTTTTTTCTTTGACGATTTCGGTAGCTTTTCTGACCTTCTCCACATCTTCACCCGTTCCGGACTGACCCGAGGAGTAAGATAACATCGCTACCCTTGGTTCTATGCCGAACTTGGAACTGGTATCTGCAGAAGAGATGGCTATTTCAGCCAATTCTTCCGCAGTAGGGTTGATATTGATTGCACAATCTCCAAATACTGTTACCCGATCAGGTAAGCACATAAAAAACACTGAAGACACTAAGGAAATGCCTGGTTTGGTTTTGACAAACTGTAATGCTGGCCTAATTGTATGTGCAGTGGTATGGATTGCGCCGGATACCATTCCATCCGCATGGCCTTTATGAACCATCATGGTTCCAAAATAGGCCACATCAGTCATCAGATCTTTGGCTACTTCCAATGGCATATTTTTGCCTTTTCTGAGTTCAAACAAAGTGTTGACATAATCATCATAATAGAAAGATTCCTGTGGATTGATGATTTGGCAGTTTTCCTGATTGATACACAAGCCAAGGCGGCTGATGCTGGTCATGATCTCATTCACATCTCCTAAAAGTGTAACATTGACAATGCCTTGTTTTACCAATCTGTCTGCAGCTTTTAAAACTCTTTCATCTTTTCCTTCCGGTAAGACAATGTGTTTCTTTTTACTTTTTGCCCAGCTGACCAATTGGTATTGGAACATTCTTGGAGTCATGCCTACTGGTTTGAAGGCGGCGATTTCTTTTTCCAGGGCATCCATGTCCATGTATTTTCTGAAGGTGTTTACAGCAATATGGATTTTTTCGGTATCATCAGCAGAGATTTTGGAATGGATAGCTGCCACCTTCGTAGCGGCATAAAATGAAGGTTCTTCTACCCTTAAGATTGGTACCATAATGTTTGAGCCTTCAATCAACCTGATGACGGATTCTGCAATTTCAAAACCTCCCGTAAGGACGATACCGGCTATTTTGGGGTAGTTTTTGGATAGGTTGGCCTGCAATGAAGCCATAATGATATCCGCACGGTCTCCTGGGGTGACGATCAGCACATTCTGCTTGATGTGGTTCAAGAAGTTGGCAATCTGCATTGCTCCAAAAATAAAATGATCGGCTCTGTTGGTAAGGTAATTTTCGCCAAACATCACCTCTGCATTCAAATGTTCTTTTACTTCCTTCATGGAAGGACTTTTCAGTTCTGTGATTTTTGGGATAACCGTAACGAGCATGTCTTTTTTGAGCTGCTTCTGAAGTTCTTTTTTGACTTCATCCACTTCATCTGGATCTACTTTGTTGACCACCACAGCAATCACTTTGACTTTCCTATGAAGGAAGTTTTTGATGGTGACAATGGCTGAATTGGTGATTTGGGAGATGTTTTTGCCATCACCGGAAGTCACTATCACAACTGGCGTGCCCAGGTTTTTGGCGATGGTTACATTGGCGTCAAACTCAAAAGCAGTGCCCTCTCCCAAAAAATCACTCCCTTCAATAATGGTGAAGTCGTAAGCTTCTTCCAGACTTTTGTATTTGCTGATGATCGTATCAATGATTTCTCCCTGAAGTCCAGCTTCTGCTAAGGTATTTGCTTCTTCTTTGGTGTAGGCATATGATTTGTCATATTGAATGGGAAGTTTGAAATGATTGATCAGGGTATCAATATGGGAATCTTTTTTGACGGTAGGTTTATCATTGATGATGGGCTTGAAGTAGCCGATTTTTTGGGTTTTGGCAAGCAGCATATCCACCAGGCCTAAGGCAACGATGGATTTTCCACTGAATGGTTGAGCTGTGGCTATGAAAATACTTTTATTGTTTTCCATGTCGGAATAGGTTTAGATTTTGGACAAAATTAAAGGCTCCGGTCAGTCTTAATGTTGACCAAATAGGGTACAAAACATGACTTTAATCATGAGATTTAATTTGCAAGTTTGGCAGAAACTGCCCGCCTTTCGGCTGCTTTATCCAAACTTACATTTATTTCAAAACAAATCAGAATAATCAAAGAGGTTATGAAAAGCCATAACATGACGGCAATCATCGCACCAATTGATCCATAGAGCTTGTTGTAGGTAGCGAAATTGTTGAGGTAATATGAAAAAAGATAAAACCCGAAAGTGATCAAAAAACCAGCTGTCACTGAACCTGTTGAGAAAAACCGCCATTTATCATGGACGGCGGGTGCAAACCTGAATATGTACGCTGTGGCAATTGTAAAAAGTGACAAAAGCACAAAGAAGCGAAAAAACGCCAGCATGTAGTAGTATAGACTGCTGGATACCAATTCCCATTCTGAAATCCGGTAGAGGATACTGCTTCCAAAAATCATGATGACTACTGCGGCACAAATAGACAGGATCAAAACCATTACAATACTGACAGCAATTGCTCGGGTAGTCCAAAAGGAACGGTTTTCTTTTGTTCGGTATACGGCATTGAATGCATTCATCATCGAAACCACACCATTTGTAGACAGGAACAAGGCTAGAAAAAAACCAAGGGATAGCAAACTCTGTCTAGGCTTCGAGACAATGTCCATGATAGTGGCTTCAGCTTCCTGATAAATGCTGTAAGGGATGATTTCCCGGATGAACATGAGGATATTATTAGTCGTCACATTTTCAAAAAAAATCCCTATGTAGGGAATCATATTCAGCAGGAAAAGCAGCAAAGGAAACATGGCCACAGTAAAACTAAAAGCCATAGCCCCTGCTCTTTCGCTGATTTCATCTTTTTGGACCTGGGCAATAAATATTCTCCCTACGTCATAAAGGTTTTGATCAGGATTTCCAAAATGGAATTTCCTCAACAGTTTGGCCTTTCGGGTGAATTTTATTGAAAATAATCGAATCCTTTTTTTCACTTAAAAATGGATTATTGAAAATATGGCTGCAATAAATCTAACAAATATTGTGGAGGTCTGCAGGGTCTATGGCTTTCTTTTTTCAAAAAGGTTAAAGTAGTCCAGCCTTTGGTGATCAACTCATTGGCTTCATTGAAAACCTCATACTCAAATTTTATCCTTACACCAGGTAAAGAAGGTATACTTGTTCTGATGGTAAGCAATTCATCGTATTTTCCGGGCTTGATGAACTGTGTGTGGAGTTCTAAAACGGGCATGATTATCCCATCATCCTCCATTTGTCGGTAGGAAAAACCAGCAGATCTCAAGGCCTCAACCCTGGCGACCTCAAAGTACATGGCATAATTTCCATAATATACATAGGCCATCTGGTCAGTTTCAGCATAGCGCACGCGAACGGTGGTTTCAGCTTGGAACATATTAATAGATTTTTGCTTGGTTTAATGCATTTTGGTATCTCCTGGCATTGTTGAGATGCTCTGTCAGATTAGTTGCAAAAGCATGATAACCGGAGAAATCATCTTTTGCACAGAAATATAGGTACTGATGATTTTCGTAATTGAGCACTGCATCCAATGCTGATATTTCAGGCAGGTTGATTGGTCCTGGAGGTAAACCAGCGTATTTGTATGTATTATAAGGGCTGTCAATTTCTTTATGGATGTTCAGCACTCTTTTGATGCTAAAGTCTCCTGCTGCAAATACCAGCGTTGGGTCGGCTTGTAAAGGCATTTTGATTTTAAGGCGGTTCATATAGACACCTGCTACCCTTGCTCTTTCATCTGCTTTTTGGGTTTCTGCCTGAACTATAGATGCCAAAGTGGAAACCTCCAGTGGGCTGAGTCCTATTTTGGCGGCTTTTTGTTTTCTATCTTCAGTCCAAAATCTTTCATACTCTTTATACATCCTATCAAATAGATTTTCAGGACTGCTGTTCCACCACATTTCGTAAGTGTTTGGAATAAACATGGCCATGATGGTTTCTTCTTCAAATCCGAATTTTCGGATGTAAACAGAATCCATCACCAGATTCAAAAATTGATCTTCTGATATTTCCAGGTTTCTGGTGATTTTTTCAGCAAGGTCTTCCTTTACTCTTACATTGTTAAAAGTGACATTCACCGGAGTTTGTTTGCCTGAGCGCAATAATCTCACCAGATTGAGGTTGTTTGTCCTTGGGGGGATGGTGTATAAGCCTGGCTTTACTGCTTCCTGATATTTCATCACTTTTGCCACGAAACTGAATGTGATCACATCATTGATAACATTGTTGTTATAAAGGCTGTCGGACACATTTTTAAAGACCGCATTACTGGGGATTTTCAGGGTGTATGGCTCGTCTTTATCGATCAGGGCATTTGGACTGAAAAAGGCCTGATAGAAGTAAAAAGAAAGGGAAGTCAGCAAAACCGAAAAGGTAATGATGACGATGAGGTAGATTTTTGTTTTTTTATCCTCGAACATATTTTTGACTCTGATAAAGGGAATAACGGCAAAAATAGAGATTTTTGTTCACAGGGCTAATTTTATCCTCATTCTATGAACAATCAGATTGAAGTTACATGTGCGATCCTTCTTGAAGGAGATAAGGTTTTGTGTGCGCAAAGGAGCGAAGAGATGGCCCATCCCTTGAAATGGGAATTTCCGGGAGGGAAAATTGAAGAAGGGGAGTCTCCCGAAGAATGTCTAAAAAGGGAATTGAAGGAAGAATTGAATCTCGACATTGAAATAAAAGAGGCTTTTAATCCAAATTTACATATTTATCAGGCTGGGAAATTGATCAAGTTAATGCCGTTTTTATGTAAATATTTAGGAGGTGAATTGGTGCTCAAAGAACATAAATCGGTTATTTGGTTACCAGTTGATCAGATAAAAAAACTGGATTGGGCCGCCGCGGATATTCCAATTGTGGATGATTTCATAAAGTGGTTTGCCAAACAATAGGTTCTTCGAGCAATTAATAGGAATAGGATTTTTCTTTTCCATATGAGAGGTTTTTAGCCTCTTTTAAATTTTGAGTTACGGCAAGCTTAAGTTAACTTCGATAAGAATTAGGATTCGGGCGGCAATTTGGAGTGATAACTTAGTTTAACCCCTTCCAATAAACTAGTCAAAGAATCTAAGATTAAAATTTCACTATAATGGCAGCAGAATTCATCAAATTATATCCGGAAAATCCCGAAATAAAAAAAATCCAAAGGATTGTTGAAGTGCTTCGTGATGGCGGTGTGATAATATATCCTACGGATACCGTTTATGGGATGGGCTGTGATATTCATAAGCAGAGAGCGGTAGAGCGAATTGCACAGTTAAAGGGAATTAAACCCAAAAAGCATAATTTTTCATTTATCTGTTATGATTTGAGTGATATTGCGGATTATACAAGGGCTTTGAGTACTCCGGTATTTAAAGTAATGAAAAAAGCACTTCCAGGTCCTTATACTTTTATTTTGGAAGCAAACAATCAAGTTCCAAAGATTCTTAACAGCAATAAAAAAACGGTAGGGATCAGGGTTCCGGATCATCCAGTTCCCAGGCTTCTCGTCAAAGAACTGGGCTCACCTATCTTGACAACATCCATCCGTGATGAAGATGATGTTGTGGAGTACAGTACTGATCCTGAACTTATCTATGAAAAGTATAAAGACTTGGTAGATATTGTAATCGATGGGGGATATGGTAAGAACGTAGCATCTACGATTCTCGACTGTACCGGAAATCAGATTGAAGTAGTGAGGGAAGGCTTGGGTTCCGTAGAAGACATATTATAAAGTTTAAAAAATAATATGTATATCCGGAATAGCACCACTCATCAATTTAAAAGTGGATTATTAGCAAACCGATATTTATGGATATTGGATCCAGCTCAGCGGAGAAGTTATTCAAGGATATTGGTTCGATATCATAGGTTATTCTAAAAAATATGTTTTGCTGGCATAATTGCGGATAATCATAAAATAACATTGAATCTGTCACCATAAACAAATAAATGGGAATAATTACCGAGTTGTTTTATTTGCCTTCACTGGAATATTTTACAGCGATTTTGGATCAAGAGGAAATATGTATAGATGGGTTGGAAAGGTATCAAAAGCAAACCTATAGAAATAGGACTCAAATTTTACTGGCCAACAAAGTTGAAACACTATCCGTACCTGTACTTGGAGGTAACAAAAAGATACAATACCGGAATGTAAAGATTGATTACCATCAAAAATGGAAAAATGTACATTTAAGGGGATTACAGTCAGCTTATGGCAAAGCGCCTTATTTTGAATTCTTTTTTCCTTACCTTGAAAAAGTCTACCAGAAAAATCCGGTTTTTTTGTTTGACTTAAACATGGAATTACTGACAGTTTGTCTTAAGTTGTTAAAGTTGGATGTCAAACTTTCCGTTTTGGAAAAAGAAGGTCAAAATCAGTCATTTACAGATATTCGGGGGCTTTTAGATGCGAAGATTGATTTTAGTGAGAGGGGGATTTACAGGGTTAGGGAATATCCGCAACTATTTGGCGCAGACTTTGAACCTAATTTGAGTATTGTGGATCTTCTTTTCTGTGAAGGAGTGAATGCAGGAAACATTCTTCGTGCTTCACAAAAAAATGATTGAACAATAGTTAAAAGGATTGTGTTTTTAAAACAAAATCGGTAACATTAATACGGATTTCAAATCAAATTAGAAAGGATATACATGGAAGCAAAATTTTCAAACAGGGTCAAAGAGGTGATCTCACTTAGCCGCGAAGAAGCTTTGCGGTTGGGTCATGATTACATTGGTACAGAGCACCTCTTGTTGGGAATGATTCGAGAGGGGGAAGGCGTGGCTGTTTCCATACTAAAAAAACTGGGAGTTCCATTAGAAGAACTCAGAAATTCCATTGAAAGGGCAGTAAAAGGAACTGCGAACCACAATGTAAAAAACCTTGCCAATATTCCTTTGACAAGGCAGTCAGAAAAAGTATTGAAGATTACGTATTTGGAGGCAAAGATCTTCAAAAGTCAATTGATTGGAACAGAACATTTGTTGCTTTCCATCTTGAGGGATGAAGATAATATTGCTACCCAGATATTGCATAAGTTTGATGCCAACTATGATTCTGTCAAAGAAATGCTGGAATTTCAGACAGATACAGGACCAAGATCTAAGGCAGAAGCTGATGATCCGGATGAGGATGGATCTAAACTATTTGGCTCTTCATCAGGAAGCGGATCCTCTGGAAGTGCAGCTAAAGGTTCAAGTGAAAAATCAAGAACGCCTGTTTTGGATAATTTCGGAAGGGACCTGACCAAAATGGCAGAGGATGATAAGCTTGATCCAATCATTGGTAGAGAAAAGGAAATTGAACGTGTAGCCCAGATTCTCTCCCGAAGGAAGAAGAATAACCCAATTCTGATCGGTGAACCCGGAGTTGGGAAAACTGCCATAGCCGAAGGCTTGGCTTTAAGGATTGTTCAGAAAAAAGTGTCCCGCGTACTGTTCAATAAGCGCGTAGTGACCTTGGATCTTGCATCATTGGTGGCAGGTACTAAATATAGAGGGCAATTTGAGGAGAGAATGAAAGCTGTGATGAATGAGCTGGAAAAGTCCCCGAATGTTATCCTCTTCATTGATGAATTGCATACTATCGTCGGTGCTGGTGGAGCAAGTGGATCACTGGATGCTTCAAATATGTTCAAACCCGCTTTGGCAAGGGGTGAAATCCAATGTATCGGTGCGACTACACTTGATGAGTACAGGCAATATATTGAGAAGGATGGTGCACTGGCAAGAAGGTTTCAGATGGTGATGGTGGACGCCACCAGTCCTGAAGAAACCATTCAGATCCTTAACAATATCAAGGATAAATACGAAGATCACCACAATGTCATCTACACGCCTGAGGCGATAGAAGCTTGTGTGAAATTGTCCGACAGGTATATTTCTGACAGATTCCTTCCTGACAAAGCGATTGATATTTTGGATGAAGCGGGAGCCAGAGTCCACATCAATAATATTCATGTTCCTGAAGAAATTCTCAAGCTTGAAGATGAAGTTGAAAAAATCAAGATTGAGAAAAACAGGGTAGTCAAAAGCCAAAAATATGAAGAAGCTGCCCAATTGAGAGATAAGGAGAAGAAACTACTTGAACAATTGGAAACAGCTAAAGTGAAGTGGGAAGAAGAGAGCAAAACCAAACGCTATGTTGTGGAGGAGGAAAATGTGGCAGAAGTAATCGCCATGATGACTGGAATTCCAGCTAAGCGTATTGCCCAAAACGAAGGTGCTAAATTGCTCAATATGGCGCAGGACCTTCAGGCTAAGGTAATCGGTCAGGATGAAGCGATCAAGAAATTGGTGAAGGCGATCCAAAGGACAAGAGTAGGCCTAAAAGACCCTAAGAAACCGATCGGATCCTTTATTTTCTTAGGGCCAACCGGTGTAGGTAAAACTGAATTGGCTAAAATGTTAGCGATGTATTTGTTTGACAAAGAAGATTCCTTGGTGAGAATTGATATGTCGGAATATATGGAGAAATTCAGTGTTTCCAGATTAGTGGGGGCACCTCCGGGATATGTAGGATACGAAGAGGGTGGACAATTGACCGAGAAGGTTAGAAGAAAGCCATATTCTGTAGTCCTGCTTGACGAAATCGAGAAAGCTCACCCTGATGTATTCAATATTCTTTTGCAGGTATTGGATGATGGAATCCTGACAGATGGTCTGGGTAGAAGAGTGGATTTCAGAAATACCATCATCATCATGACATCCAATATTGGTGTCAGAGACCTCAAAGATTTTGGTTCAGGAATTGGTTTTGCATCCAAGTCCAAGCAGCAAAGCATGGATGATGTGATGAAGTCTACCATTCAAAGTGCATTGAAAAAAGCATTTAGCCCGGAATTCCTTAATAGATTGGATGATGTGGTCGTGTTTAACTCTCTCAGCAAAGATCATATTCACAAGATCATTGATATCAGTTTGAACAAGCTGTTCAGCAGAATAACAGATCTAGGCTATAAGATTGAATTGACTGATAAAGCAAAAGATTTCTTAGCTGAAAAAGGATATGATCAACAGTATGGGGCAAGGCCTTTGAACAGGGCCATTCAGAAATATCTGGAAGATGCCTTAGCTGAAGAAATCCTTAAAGGGGAACTTTCTGAAGGAGATGTAATCCTCGCAGATTACTCCGGAGAAGGGGAGGAATTGACCATTACAGTGAATAAAAAAGAGAAAGCTGAATAAGTTGAAATAAATAGAAAAGCAAGCGGTCGATTGTAATTGACCGCTTTTTTCGTTTTAACAAGGCTTAACATGAGCAAGGAGCCTTTAGCTTATTTTTTGCGTATCGATTAAATATGAACTCCATGAACTATTATTTATTCAAAGCTATCCTGATTTTCTTTTCATTGCCTTTGGTGATTTCTGAAAAAATACCTCAATCAAAAGTTTTACCGATTATACCTGATTATATGGACTCGCTCTATTCCGGTCCAAAGGCAGTTGGAAAATTATCGAACAAAGAAATTGACGAAGCTAGCGGTATTGCTTTTTCCAGAACACATGAAGATATCATCTATACCCATAATGATAGTGGGGGTAAGCCCTATATATACATGATTGATACTTATGGGGGAGAGAAAGGAAAGATAATTTTAGAAGGCGTTAAGAACAGAGATTGGGAGGATATTGCAGTAGGCCCTGGGCCTAACCCAAATCTCCATTACATTTATGTTGGTGACATTGGAGATAATAGAGGTGTTTATCCTGAAATATTCATTCATAGATTAGCTGAACCTAAACCATTCACTTCAGAACTCAGAATCAAGCCAAAGACATTGAAATTGACCTACCCTGATGGTCCCAAAGATGCCGAGACCTTAATGGTTGATCCGGTTTCAAAGGATATTTTTATTCTTTCCAAAAGGGATAGTAGCAATACCCTATACAGGATTCCGACTACCGCTTTCGAAAAGGATGAGTATGTATTGGAAAAGGTGATGGAACTGCCTTTTACCATGTCGGTTGGTGGGGACATTGCTTTTGATGGAACTCAGGTTCTTATAAAAAACTATTTAACTGTTTTCTTTTGGGAAAGAAAAACAGGAGAAACTATTCCGGAAGCCTTAAGCCGGGAACCTTTGATTCTTCCCTACAAGCCAGAACCTCAGGGAGAAGCAATTGCTTTTCACCCTTCAGGAAGGAGTTATTATACGCTGAGTGAACAAAGGTTTAATATCAGGCCTGTGCTTTATAGGTATAACAAAAAATAGGTATTTTGGGGCTTTAAAATCAAAATCATGACTTATCAAACCACCTCATCTATTTTAATGGTCCGTCCGGCTAATTTTGGGTTTAATCCCGAAACTGCCTCAAATAACTTTTATCAACAAAAGGATGAAAGGGATTCCCAAGAAATTAATGCTGTGGCTCAAGAAGAGTTTGATGGATTTGTTGAATTGCTTCAGCAGGCAGGGGTCAATGTGATCGTGGTAGAAGATACGGCAGAACCTTTCAAGACAGATGCTGTTTTTCCGAATAATTGGTTCAGTACCCATGAAGATGGCAAGTTGATTCTGTACCCAATGTTTTCTTCCAATCGAAGGTTGGAAAGGCGAAAAGACATAATAGAGTTGCTGATGCAAAAAGGTTTCCAGATTTCAGAAATAATTGACCTTTCTTTTTTTGAAAAAGACAATCAGTTTTTGGAAGGAACAGGTAGCCTTGTATTGGACCGGATCAATAAAATAGCCTACGCTTGCAGATCAGTGAGGACCCATGAGGTTCCTTTGGCATATTTTTCAAGGTTATTAGACTATCAGATTGTGGATTTTGACGCTGTCCAACTGGTAAATGGTGAATATTCTGCTATATATCATACCAATGTCATGATGCATGTAGGGAGTGAATTGGCTGTTGTCTGTCTTGACAGTATACCCCTTGCTTCAGACAAGCTGAAAGTTCAGGAGGCTTTGGGAAAAACAGGAAAAAGAATAATTCCAATTACGGCCAAACAGAAGTTCGGTTTTGCAGGGAACATGTTGGAGGTGAGGAATGCTTCAGGGCAGAAATTTACAGTTATGTCAGAGTCTGCCTTTCAGTCTCTGAGCAAAGTTCAGCTTCAGACCATCAAACGATATACGGAAATCATTATTCCCAAAATCCCCATCATTGAAAAACTTGGCGGTGGAAGTGCCAGGTGTATGATGGCAGAGATTTTTCTACCATCAATGAAGGCCTGATACTTTGATTGTTTTGATCTTAATCGTATCCACTTCTATATTCCTGCTTGGAGCATTGATCTTAAAGTTTTCAATAGCTTCCAAAACATCATAATCGATGATTTTTGAATTTGAGCCATCAATAATGACATATTTCCCGTCAGGAATTTCTTCCAAAGTTTTGATCAAAGCACCTTTATTCAGGAAACTCACTTCTTCAGAAAGTGTAATCCTTATAGTGTTACCATCCTCTTCGTTTTTTTCTTCAAGCAAATGTGAGTTTTGGAAGTTTCTCAACAAGATGTACACAATAGCTACACCCATTCCCAGACCAATACCTATCAACAAGTCAAATACCACAATGCCAAGGATTGTGATGATAAATGGCAAAAACTGATCCCATCCCAGTCTGGCCTGGGTTCTGAATAAGGAAACTTTCGCAAGCTTATAACCTACTTGTAAGAGTATGGCAGCAAGGCAAGCAAGAGGAATCAGGTTTAATACACCAGGTATAAGGATGGCACTACCGAATAGAAGAACACCATGGAAAACTGCAGATATTTTGGTTCTGCTGCCAGCACCAACGTTAGCGGAACTCCTGACGATAACAGCAGTAACGGGGAGTCCCCCGATCAGGCCATTGGCAATATTTCCCACACCTTGTGCGAGGAGCTCTCTATTGGGAGGGGAAACTCTTTTGTAAGTATCGATTTTATCCGCTGCTTCCAAACTCAGTAACGTTTCCAAACTTGCTATTACACCAATAGTGAAGGCTGCTAACCAGACATCACTGTTTCCGATCTGGGAAAAATCAGGAAATGTGAAAAGGTTGATAAATCCATCAAAAGAGCTGATCTTAGGCAATACCACTTTGTCCTCAATATCCAAATAAAGAGAGGGAACGAAGAATTTGAAAAACTTATTCAAACCAACCCCAAAGACCACAACAAGGAGGGGAGCGGGGATGGTCTTAAATATTTTGATTTTTTTGATAAAAGGTTTGTCCCAAAGAATAAGGATGGTAAGGGAAACCATTGTAATGATAATTGCACCCAAATCAAACTCTTTGGTGAGGTTTCTCAGGTCCATTACCGCCCCTATATCATTGATGAAAGGAATATATTGGGCAAGATCTTCAGTTTCATTTACACCAAAAGCATAAGGAATTTGCTTGATGATCAGGATGATACCAATACCCGCCAACATTCCTTTGATGACAGAGGTAGGGAAATAATAACCGATAACGCCAGCCTTTAGGATACCCATAGCAACTTGGAATACCCCGGCCAAGATTACTGCCAAAAGGAAAACTTCAAATGATCCCAACTCAGTGATGGCGTTCAATACGATTACTGTTAAACCAGCGGCAGGTCCCGACACAGATGTGTGAGATCCGGAAAGAGAACCGATGACTATACCTCCAATGACACCAGCAATAATTCCAGAAAATAATGGAGCACCCGATGCCAAGGCAATGCCTAGACACAAGGGTAGTGCGACAAGGAAAACCACCAATCCTGCTGGAAGGTCATCGTTTAAATGTGAAAAAAGTGCTTTTCGGTTACTCATATTGTTGTTTTACGATTAGTTTAAACAAATGGATTCTAATCCATAAATTTTTCTTATGGCTAAAATAAACTTTTTAATTATATCTGAATTCGCCGTTTAAAAAAATGACATAAAAAAATCCTACTTCATGTTTGATTTACATAAAGTAGGATAAGATTTTGATGGGCAATTCATTAATATATACCAGTGTAATTGAAAGGTGAAATGTTTTTCAATTCTTCTTTAATAGTATCTGAAACCTGAAGGCCATCGATGAATTTTTTAATGGAAACCTCCGTGATTTTTTCATTGGTTCTTGTCAGATCTTTAAGTGCCTCATAAGGCTTTGGATACCCTTCCCTTCTCAGGATAGTCTGAATTGCTTCCGCTACTACAGCCCAGTTTTCTTCAAGATCAACATCAATCGCTTGCTTATTCAACTCTAACTTTCCAAGTCCCTTATTCAAGGATTCCAAAGAAATCAGCATATGTGCCAAAGGTACGCCAATTACCCGCAGAACAGTACTGTCAGTAAGGTCTCTCTGTAGGCGGCTGATGGGTAACTTTGCTGCTAAATGTTCCAATAGAGCATTGGCGATTCCGAGGTTTCCCTCTGCATTTTCAAAATCGATGGGATTCACTTTATGTGGCATGGCTGATGAACCAATTTCTCCAGCTTTGATTTTCTGTTTGAAATAATTCATGGCCACATATTGCCAAACATCTTTTGACAAATCCAAAAGTATAGTGTTGATTCTTTTTAAGCCGTCAAAGCATGCAGCAAGATTATCGTAATGCTCGATTTGAGTGGTTGGATAACTTCTTTCAAGGCCTAAATACTTAGAAACAAAATTGTCTGCAAAACTATTCCAGTCAAAACCTGGATAAGCAACATGGTGCGCATTCATATTGCCGGTAGCACCCCCAAATTTTGCGGAATACGGCACTTGATGCAATAGTTCCAATTGCTTTTCCAATCGTGTAATGAACACTTGAATCTCCTTTCCCAAACGGGTGGGAGATGCAGGCTGTCCATGTGTTTTGGCAAGCATGGCAATATCCTTCCATTCTTCTGCTTTATTTTTTAATTTATTGATCACTTCCTGTAATGCTGGGAAGATCACATTTTCCAAACCATCTTTGAGCATTAATGGTGTTGCAGTATTGTTGATGTCTTGGGAGGTCAGTCCAAAGTGAATGAATTCTTTATATTCTTCAAGATGCAGTTCATCAAACTTTTCTTTGATAAAATACTCTACTGCCTTCACATCGTGGTTGGTGACTTTTTCGGTATCTTTGATTGTTTCAGCATCATCAAAGCCAAAACCAGAGGTAATCTCTCTTAATTTTGAAAAGTTTGCAGGGTCAAAACTTTCCAATTGAGGTAAAGGAAGCTCGCAAAGGGCTATGAAATATTCAATTTCTACATGCACCCTGTACTTGATCAGGGCAAATTCAGAAAAATAATTTCTTAGAGAAGCAGTTTTGGGTCCATACCTACCGTCTACGGAACTTACGGCTGTCAGATGGGTCAGCATCATGTTGATCAGGTTTTTGGTTTAAGTCTGCAAAGTTAAGTTTTACGGTGGAAAAACCTGATTAACTCAGGTAATTAAATATGGTTGAATGAAGTATGGGAAACAATACTTCGAAAAACTCAGCAAACCTGGGGAATAAAGGTTTGAACTTGTTTTTCAATTATTTGTTGTTTACCTGGATAATAATCCCAGCCGAAGTGATAAAATTGAGAATCGTATCTTAATTTTGAGACTACTTAGCAACAGAGGTAATTAAATACTTATAGATAAGAATGTTTAACTTATTCAGGAAGAAAAAAGACGAAGAGAGCAAGGGAAGTCAATACCTGTCTCTAAAAGTTAGGGAAGTGGTAAAAGAAACCCCAGATACAGTAACAATATTTTTTGAACAGCCGGAACCTTATCTCGATTACAAACCAGGTCAATATTTGACGGTTATTTTGGATCTTAACGGTAAAGAACAAAGAAGATCCTATAGTCTTTGCACTTCTCCATTTATAGATCCTCATCCGGGGATTACAGTCAAAAGGGTAGATAATGGACTGGTTTCCAACTACCTCAATGACCATATCAGGCCAGGAAAAACAGTCGAAATTATGAAGCCTCTGGGGAACTTCACCGCAGAATTCCATTCCCAAAATAAAAGGCATTTTGTCATGATTGCAGGTGGAAGCGGTATTACTCCAATCATGGGGATAACCAAGTCTGTGTTGATCAATGAACCTCATTCCAAAGTCACTCTACTGTATTGTAGTAGATCCGAAGATCAGATTATTTTCAAGAATGAATTGGAAAAACTGGAAGAAAAGTATGATGGCAGGCTAATGGTGGTACATAATCTCAGTCAGCCTTCTGCACAGTGGTCAGGTTTAAGGGGAAGATTAGATGCAAAAAAAATCAAAGATACTTTGCAAAGCATATCTTATCCTGAGCTTGAGTCCAGTCTGTATTTTGTTTGTGGTCCCGAAGGATTAATGAATTTGAGTGTGGACACCTTGGAGCAAATGGGGGTTAATAGTAAAGACATTCACAAAGAAAGTTTCTATACAGATATTGCCGCCAAGGAAGAAGAGCTAAAGGCAGCAGGGAAATTGTCTCCTGAATTGACCAGGGAAGTGGAAGTGCTTATGGATGGTGAAACCTATCATTTTGAAGTTCCTGCAGGCAAGACAATTCTTGAAGCGGGTTTGGATCATGATGTGGATATGCCGTATAGCTGCCAGAGTGGTTTATGTACAGCTTGCAGAGGCAGATTACTTTCTGGAAAAGTAGATATGATAGAAGATGCTGGGCTGAGTGCCAGTGAGATAGAAGAAGGTTTTATTTTGTGCTGTTCCTCAAAACCTGCAAGTGGAGATGTTAAAGTAATTATTGAATAATAGGATCTTGGAAAATATTTTAAAAAAAACATATTTGGACTTGGAAAGGAATGTGCTGATTTTAATCGCCATTCCTCTTCCTTTTTTTGCGATAGCCTACCTTTTTAACCAAAACGGTACGGTATCATTGGATGTGCCACAGTTGCCTTTGTTTTTGAATACATTTGGATTGGCCCTTGTCTATGCCCTATTAGCATTCCACTATTTCATTTTTCATAACACCATAAAAAAAATCATAACCGGAAATTATGATTTAATTGAAAAAGTAAACCTATATGCGGGTGCTACCATGAGAAGGTTTTGGATCCTTTTTACTTCAGGTATATTGTGTTCTCTTGGATTGTTGTTTTTTGAAGACCCTGGCTTTACCATCGCATTTGCGATAACCCTTGTCTTTTCATCACTTGGCAAGCCTTCTCCTGACAGGATAGTTCGTTTGTTGAGACTTAAAGGTCAAGAAAAAGAAGAAATTGAACGATTGAAAATAAGAGGGTAAGGTGTTTTAAATTTCTAGGCTTAAGGGAAAATGAGACCATTAAGACTGCTGGTCATGTCTTTTGGGAAGGTCAGGGTTAATAAATGTAAATCCACGAGCATCATTTCCTTCATAGAAATCTACCTGCATACCCATCAAAAACATATAGTGTTTTTTCTCAATCAGGACAGGAATGCCTTCGATTTCAAACTGTTGATCTCCCTCTTTTGGTTTGTCAAATCCTAAAAGGTAGGACATGCCCCCACAACCTCCGCCTTTGACACCCACACGGAGTGAATAATCCTTGGGGATGTTTTTGTTGGCAATGATATTTTTGATCTCTTTTTGGGCCTTTTCGGTAATTTGTATAGGAACTAGCATGTCTAGTAAATGACGAATTGGATTTATAGGTTCAAATTTACTTTGAAAAAATATGAAAACTCAAAGTTTTTATCCCATCTAATATTTTTAGATATTCGGAACATAATCAAGATCAATATGGAATTCGTAGCAGATTTATTGAAAATAGTTTTACCCGCAGGATTGGTGATTTATGGCATGTATTTAACGGTCATGTCTTTTCTTAAAAAGGAAAGGGAGAAAATGGTGGTGGACCTGAAGACCCAGAATTCACAGACCATTTTGCCCATCAGGTTGCAAGCTGGGGAGAGGCTGTGTTTGCTTTTGGAGCGCATTACCCCCAATAATCTTGTCAGAAGGGTCAATAGTCCTGAATACTCGGCAAGAGATTTGTACAGTACACTATTATACGAGGTCCGTGAGGAGTTTAATCATAATCTTTCACAGCAGGTATACTTCACTGATGAAACATGGGAAAGTGTCAGGAGAGGAGTAGAAAGCGTGATTACCTTGGTCAATACAGCCATGCAGGACATGCACGAAGAATCAAGGGGTATTGATCTGGCCAAAAAAATATTCCAATTGTCCTTAGATCAAAAAAACGATGTGATTCAACAGGCCTTGAAAAACGTTAAAGACGAAATAAGAGTTTTCTTTTAACTGGAAAGCATGGGAACCTTTAGAGATAAATCAGTGGATTTTTTGTCCAAAGCAAAAATTCTCTATCAAGACAATGCCAACAGTATGTTGGGGGAAGATGGTAAACTCCAACAGTTGATCAGTCAAGTGAAAGATAGGTTGGATGCAGTAGCACATAACCCAAAGGTTCAGTCTGCACTTGAACCCATCTTGATTTTTAAAAGGATGATACAGGCGCATAGAATGGGGCAGTTTAAGGTCTCCAAAAAAACATTAGGCTTGATTGTATTGGGCTTGGTCTATTTTGTGACGCCGATTGATATTATCCCTGATTTTCTCCCGTTGATTGGTTTCACTGATGACCTGTCTGTTTTAGTGGCTATTTTTAGTGCTGTTAAGCATGAAGTTGAGGATTTTTTGGAGTGGGAGCGAACCAAGAATTGAGCTGACCTGTTTCATTTCCATACTATTTGGAATATGGAATTATTATTGCCCGAAATACCCTTGTTGGAACTCGTTGCTTCTGCCTACACTTATGAAGAGTACAAACAATTTACCCAAAGATTGATTAAAGAAGGTAGGACGACCGGAGAGGATCAGTCTGAAGCAATGCAGGAATATACGCGCATAAACCTGCAAAGAATGAATCGCTGGGATAAAACTACCGTAGTCAGTGAATCTTTAAAAGCCAAAATACAAGCCATTTCCCAAGCTCAGACATGGATAATCTTTACAGAGCCTTGGTGCGGAGATGCAGCACAGACAATGCCTTATATTGTCAAGGCAGCATCTTATAATCAAAAGATTTCGATCAAAATCCTGTTACGAGATGAAAACCCTGATTGGATGGATTATTTGTTTGGGAAGAATGTGAGAGGCATACCAAAACTGGTAGCCTTCGATGAAGAATTCAAAGAGGAGCTGTTTCAATGGGGGCCACGACCAAGGGTTTTACAGGAAATGTTTATGGATTATAAAATGGATCCTCAAGGTGTTTCATTTGAAAAGTTTGTGGAATCAGTTCATCTTTGGTATGCTAAGGATAAAAACAGTAATTTGGATGCTGAGTTGATTGATTTGTTATAACCCTATGAAAAAAATAGCTTTTATTTCAGGTACTTCAGGGCTGATCGGCATGCAGCTGATGCATCAGTTGATCAAAGACAGCACCTATGATATGGTGGTGTCTGTAGGCAGGAGAAAATTAACCCTCAAGCATTCCAAATTAGTACAGGTTGAAGGTGACTTGACCAAACTGGAAGAATGGGATCTTGAGGCTAAATTGAGATCTGAAGACTTGGGAGGGATAATGTTCCCTTTGGTAGAAGCTATACAGAACAGAAAAGCGGAAATACATGCATTTTGTTCTTTGGGGACAACCATTAAGACTGCCGGCAGTCAGGCAAAATTTTACGAAGTTGACCATGATTACGTGCTGAATTTTGCCCGTTGGACATTCGGTTTAGGAGCGAGTAAATTTTTATATGTGTCTGCAATGGGTGCAAATCCCCAATCTTCAATTTTCTATAACAAGGTGAAGGGTGAAGTGGAAGAGGACTTAAAGGTAATTCCATTTGATTATCTGGGCTTGTTTCAGCCTTCATTGTTATTAGGGAATAGAAGAGAATTCAGGTTTGGGGAGGAAGTAGCGAAAATTGTCACCAAACCTTTGGTATGGCTCAAACTGGCAAAAAAATACAGACCTATTCATGATTATCAGGTCGCAAAGGCAATGATCTCTTATGCCAATCAATTGACTTACAAGAAAGTAGAGGTAATTCCATCCAAAGAAATGCAGAATTATTAAGTGATGATTGCAGTTATACAAAGAGTTTCCGAATCCGCTGTTAAGATTGATGGCGTTATCAAAGGACAGATAAGTTTAGGTTTGATGGTGTTGTTGGGAATAGAAGATGCGGATACAAATGAAGATATTGAATGGTTGAGTAAGAAAATAGTGAACCTTAGGATATTCCCAGATGAGAATGGAGTCATGAATAAAAATATTCAGGATGCAGGTGGTGATATTCTCTTGATTTCCCAATTTACCCTTCATGCGAGTACCAAAAAAGGCAATAGACCTTCCTATATCAAAGCTGCTAAACCTGATTTTGCCATTCCGATGTATGAAAAATTCATATTGGCACTTGAACAGGAATTGGATAAGAAAATTGAAACTGGAGAATTTGGCGCTGATATGAAAGTGTCTTTGGTGAATGATGGACCGGTGACGATCATTATTGATAGTAAGAATAGGGTGTAAATTACCAATTACTAATTACCAATAATCAATCACCAATCACTAATCACTAATCACTAATAACCAATCACTAATAACCAAATTCCAGTTTTGTGAGGGGTTTTTAAAAGATGCTGAGATGACAAAGATTCTTTCCATTTGTAATGCCACGATCAGACATCTTGATAAAGTTGTTTTTGAGGAATTAGATTTTGAATGGGAGCAGGGTCAGTATTGGGCGATTATTGGAAGGTCAGGTGCTGAGCAAACTACTTTTTTGGAAACAATAATGGGAAAAACTTTGGTCACCAAAGGGGAGGTGGTCAGACCTTTTGCCGAGGCGTATCAAAAGGAAATGTCAAACCTTGGAAAGGTGAACTCTTTTAGGGATTTGATTGCTACTGTTTCCCAGCAATATACTTTTAGAAATAAATCCAACATCCAGAATTTTTATTACCAACAACGCTTCAATTCTATGGAGTCTGAGGAAACTTCCACAGTTCTGGAATATCTCAGAAACGTTCCTCAGCATAACCCAGGTAAATGGACACTTGAAAAAGTGCTTCAACTCATGAGGCTTGAGACCTTAAAGCATAAATCGCTGATCAAGTTGTCAAATGGAGAAACCAGGAGACTGGCCATCGGAGTGGCTTTGATGAAAAACCCCAGTGTTTTACTATTGGATCAACCCTTGACTGGCCTTGATGCTAAAACCAGAGAAAGTTTTGATACTGTGATCAAGCAGATTATTGGATCTGGAATTCACCTAATGATGACCACCCATCGCCACGAAATTCCTGAAAGTGTTAGCCATGTGGCAGTTCTGGGGGAAAAAAAGATCATTAAAGTTTGTCCCAGGAAAGGTTTTGATCTCCAACAAGAGGATGAGCAGGGAATAATGGGCATTGACCAGAATATTTTAGCACAATTACTTTTGAAAAATGAAAAGGTTTATGCCAGCCCTATTGTAGACCTTAGAAATGTGACTGTGAAGTACGGAGAAAAGGTGATTTTGGACAGGGTCAATTGGACAGTGCTACCGGGTGAAAAATGGGTGTTGAAAGGAGAAAATGGAAAGGGTAAATCTACCTTGATCAGTTTGATTATTGGTGAAAATCCCCAAGCCTATGCCAATGATATTTGGTTGTTTGGAAGAAAAAGAGGGTCTGGAGAGAGTATTTGGGATATCAAGCAGAACATTGGTTTTGTTGCTCCAGAATTATCCAGGTTTTTTCCGGCCAATCAAACTTGTTTAAAGGTGGTACTTTCAGGTTTGTTTGATACCATGGGTTTATTCAGGAAGAATACAGATGAGCAGGAAGAGTTAGCGATAAATTGGCTTCAGCTATTTGGTCTGGAAAAACTAGCGCATAAATTGTTTAAACAAGTTACATTGGAAGAGCAGAGGTTTGTTTTGTTGGCCAGGGCCTTGATCAAGAGACCTTCCTTGTTGGTTTTGGATGAAGCCTCCCAAGGAATGGATGAATATCAGCGGGCTTTATTCAAGAGAATCATCGATCAGGTATGCTACATAACACATTTAACGTTGATCTATGTAAGCCATTATCAGGAAGATGTTCCAAAAGCAGTCAATAAGGTTTTTCAATTGTGAAAAACTTAATTGTGTCATATCTAAAAAGCTTTAAGTTATCTCAAATCTCTCATGTCTGTTGGAACGGAGATAATCTCTATCAATGCCCCATCTCTTTTCAGTTTAATTCCTGTAAGATACATACCTCCAGCTGCGGCGGTGTCAATATTCCAATAATTACCATGTTCATGGTATTTAGCATTTCCATCCAGTTGTGGGGTGTGTCCGATGATTTGAAGCTTTCCGATGTTTTGTAAAGGCTGTCTATTCCACAACAAACTGTATTTGTCCTGAGGGTCAAATGGATTTCTTGCATTTGTGTTTAGCCCAGCATGGGAAATATAAACATTTTTATTTTCCCAGAATAAAGGCATGTTTTTTAACCAATCCAAATAATCCATAGGATCCTTATTATCCCTTTCAAATTGTAGGAGTGTTTGATTTCCTCCATTCATCCCCCAATGGTTCGAAAAATCAAGCCCCTGAAGGAATTTTATCATCATGCTTTCATGGTTGCCCATTAGAAACACAGTTTGACTCTTAAAAGCGAGTTGAAGTTCAAAAGCTAATCTGAGCGCCATTGGAGAGAAATTGCCCCGATCTACTAGGTCACCAACCTGAATGAGTTTTTCGGTTTTTGGATCCCACCTTTCCAAAAGTTTCAGAAATGTATGAAAGCAACCGTGGACATCACCGATAACAAATAAATTCATGTTTGAAAATATGTCAAATTTTGTCTATATATCTATTTCCCGAAGTTAAAAAGGATTTATTTTTCTTGGTTTTCGGGGTTAAAATTGTTATAATTAATTGAAAATCAGCTTTAATGGAAAACATTATTTTTTATCAAATGTTACCATAAAGTGAAAAGTCAATCGAAGTCTTATTTACCACTTTTAAACTTGTTGATTTATGAAAACATCCATCATTCTATTTGCTGCGCTCTTGATTATGTCTGCTTGCATGAGTCAAAGGGATTATATCGCAGAGTATGATTTCAATTATTCAGGTAATTTCAAGCGTTACAAAACTTTTGGGTTTGTTGGAAATCCTTTTCCCAGTGATTCCCTTGATTATTACCAGACTATTGAAAATACGATTTCTACACGCTTGGGTTCTCAGGGTTTCCGGTTTGAGGACGAAAAACCGGATTTACTGATCAATTATAAGATTTTCCAGGACCCGGTCAAGTATAGGGGATATGATCAGCCTAATTTTGATTTTTGGCTGGACAGGCGGAGTGAAAATGTAGATATGGAGAAAGTGATGGAAAGTGATGATAGGGAAAAGGACGAAAATTATAAAAAGGTCAAATATGTAGAAAACAACGGTATGTTGGTCATATTTGTGATAGACAATAAAAGAGGCAACACCATATGGCAAGGTTATACTGCTGCTAGCTTCGATTTGTTATCTTCCGATTCTCAAAGAGAACTGACCAGAGCCACATATCGTGTCATGGATCAATTCAGGATATTGACCAGGAATTAAATCAAAGCTGAAATTTGCCTTCTGCATCCATTTCATCAAGGTAATTTAAGCCGGCTTTCATTTGTACTGGCTCAAAATCCTGAAAAGCACAGGTGATTTTAACAGCATGCCCTTGATTGGGAAGCCATTTTAAAGCCAAAGGATTTCCGAACACATAAAGCTGACAATTTTTGCTTTTGAGCAATTCTCCAAGGCCTTCCATCACTTTAAGGTCAAGGCCAAAATTATTAACTGGTTTGACTGAAGGGATGTAAAGTGCTATGAGAAGGTTTTCAAATTGTTTGATATCTTCCCATGCCATGTCATGGATAGTATTGATTTCAAAAGAGGGAGTGCTTTGATAATTGTCTATTTCTGTGAAAAAGGGATTGAATAATGGTGAAAACACCGAAACCTTGGCAAAAGATCGACAATTGAAAATGTCAGTATCTTTGTTTTTGGAGATGGTAGAAATGTAATGCATGGCTAATTTTTCATTGAGCTTATCATGACTTTCCCAATCAAAATGGACATGCTTTGTAAGCACTGTATTTTTTATTCCAAGCTTTTCTTTCAAGCTCATTATTCTTTCAAAAGATTTATCAATTTGACTGATTTCTCCTTTTTGGGAAATCATTTCAATACCCTCTGCAACATGTTCAGAAAAACATAAAAGATCATTACCTGCCAAAAAAGCCTCCAGTTCTAGTCTTCCAGGTTCAGGGAACATGTCACTTACGCTTTTCATGTTTAGGGCATCCGAAACCACAATTCCTTCAAAACCAAGTTCCTTTCTTAGTAGATCTGTAATAACTTCCCTGGAAATCGAAGCCGGAATGTTTTTACCTGCAGATAATGCCGGCGCTGCCAGATGACCGACCATTATTGTATCAACCCCAGCTTGAATCCCTTGTATGAAAGGGTAGAGTTCCTCCTCTAAGAGTTCTCTTTTGGATTTATGGAGGAAGGGCAGACCAAGATGGGAATCCACATCGGTATCACCATGTCCTGGAAAATGCTTATAACAAGCGCCAATTCCTGCTTTTTCCATGCCTTTATACATAGCCAAAGCAAATTTGCTGACTTTTTCCTTATCTGTACCAAAAGACCTGTAACCTATAACTGGGTTGTTTGGGTTTGAATTGATGTCCGCTACAGGAGCAAAATTGAGGTGGATTCCACAGCTTTTTAAATCTTTTCCTATTCGGTAACCTACTTTTTCCACCAAATCAGCATTTTCAACTGAAATTGCCCCTAGGCTAATGGCGTAAGGATACTGGGGAGTTTCTTCAATTCGCATTGCCAAGCCGTATTCTGCATCAATACTGATGAGTAAAGGGGTTTTGGATATTTTTTGATACCGATTGATCTGTACCAATAGCTTTTCAAGGGTATTTGAGTAATCGAGTTTTTCCTGTCTTTTTTCAAAATTGGCAGCTGCTGAGTGTCTACTATGGAAAAAAGTGATTCCTCCTAAATGATGCTTTTGAATCAGTTGTTCCATGGCCTGAATATTGTCTTCAGTGTCATGGATAAAAGCTGCAGGCGAGAAAAACTGGCCTATTTTTTCCTTGAGGTTCATGATCGTCTTTGTGTTTAAGTCAGGGCACTCTAATCAAATAAGGGGGCACTTTAGCCAATACAAATATGGCGTATTTGGATTATTTGTTTTCTTTTTTCTTTCCGTAGTCTGAAGGAAAGTTTACATATTTTACCATCAATATTCCTGGAATTGCAGCAAGTACTACCCAGATAAAAAACCCTTCATAGCCCAACCATTCCTGCACATAACCAGAAATCATACCGGGAAGCATCATGCCCAATGCCATAAAGCCCGTAGCAATTGCGTAATGAGAAGTTTTTGATGGGCCCTCAGAAACATAAATAAGGTACATCATAAAGGCAGCAAAGCCAAATCCGTATCCCAATTGTTCAATGACTACTACAAATCCTGCATAAAAAGCGGATTCGGGTTGAAAATAGGCTAAAAGGTAGTAAAAGAAATTAGGTACATTGAGAGCCAAAATCATAGGGAATAACCATTTTCCAAGACCATCTCTTGAAATGACCAAGCCCCCAATAATGCCCCCGAGGGAAAGAGCTATAACTCCAAAGGTGCCATAAATCAGGCCAACATCACTGGTGCTCAGTGCTAGGCCTCCATCAGCTTTGCTGTCCAACAAAAAAGGGGAGGCCATTTTGACCAACTGGGACTCTCCAAGTCTGTAAAAAAGTATAAATGCCAATGCTACCCAGATCTCCTTCTTCCGGAAAAAGGAAACAAATACTTTAGAGAATGTAAGGGAATCAGCTTTTTTGTAACCTTTATCCTTTTCAACATTGGGCGTGACGAAGAAATTGATCAAGGTCAGTAGAAACATCAAACCCGCTACTACAACCATGGTCAGCGACCAAGCTTTCGAATTATCTCCAATTCTTGTTTCTAAATACCCTGCTAATATCACTATGCCTCCTTGGCCTGTTACCATAGCTACCCGGTAAAAAGTACTTCTCAGACCAATGAAAAAGGATTGTTGATCTTCTTTTAGTGCCAAAAGATAAAATCCATCTGATGCAATGTCATTTGTCGCAGAGGCAAAACAGGCCACCCAAAACAAGGCCAAGCTCAATACAAAAAAATGGCTGGTGGGCAAAACAAGTCCAACCCCCAAAAACGCCAAAGATAAAAGCAACTGCATACCCAGGAACCATTTTCTTTTGGTGCTGTAAAGGTCTACCAAAGGACTCCAAAGGGGTTTGATGACCCACGGTAAGTAAAGAAAACTTGTGTATAGTCCAATATCTGAATTGTCAATCCCAAGGTTCTTGTACATGATGACGGATACCGTAATAATCAGTACATATGGAATGCCTTCTGTCAAATACAAAGGCGGAACCCATAGCCAGGGATTGTGATTTTTACTCATGGTTTTTCCTTAAAAGATTTTCATAAATACTTACCTCCGAGCCTTCAATAATAGAAGCACCTATTGCTTTTTTGTAGTAATCTTCCGTCCCGACACCACCGATGATCGCATAAGCAAAGCCCATTTCTTTCATTCTTCTGCCGGTAGGATAACTTTACTTTGAATTTTGAAAATCATCGGAGCGGTTTCTACCCCATATCGGTCCACGAAACTCAAAGCGATGTATTTTTGGTTGTTTTTGGGTAGAATTGGGACAACAAACCTGTCGTTGTCATCCAAATAGACTTTCTGAAACCTTGTTTTTTCTTCCCTGTTCTGTAAATCTTTGAGTGTCGGAGCGGTGTAGATTACGGCAAATCGGTAATCTGCTTTGATGACTTCTTTAAACTGGAAGGCATAGCCATCTCCGTGCAAAATCATATTCGGTCTATTGATTCCTGGAGCTGGGTAAACTTTACGGTTGGCAACCGGTGGTAAAACAGGATATTGGAAATGTTGTTCTTTAATCAGTGAAGCCACATCCTGATTTTTGAGGTACATGGATTTGGCACTAAAGAAAGCATTTCCATATATATTAGGAGTTGTCTTGGAAAGGCTGATCTGATTGGGGATTTCCATAGGGTTGTCCCAGGCTTTATCAGCATTGTCACGGATTTTATAAGGACCATTTCCAATATAAATTTTCGTATTATGATGGTTTTTAGACCACCAATCCGTCAATTCCCTATAAGCAGCAGGTTCGAAATCCATGCTCCAATAAACCTGAGGAATCAGGTAGTCTATCCATCCGTTTTTCATCCAATGTTGTACGTCTGCATACAGATCGTCATAATTGGTCTGACCAGCCCGGGTATTTGAACCGTTGGGATCCTTTTCCTTATTTCTCCATACTCCAAAAGGAGAGATGCCAAACTGCACCCAAGGCTTTTCCTTTTTGATCAGTTCATTCACTTCCCAAACAAGCAAATTGACATTTTCTCTTCTCCAATCATCTTTGGCCTGTCCAGGTCTTGCCAGTCTTTTGAAGCTTGCTTCATCGTCAAAATCCAGGTTATTGACTTTATAAGGATAGAAATAATCATCAAAATGGATTCCATCAATATTGTAATTGCGGACTACCTCTCTGATGATATTGACCAAATGGGAGCGCACTTCGGGTAACCCGGGATTGTAATAATATTTGGTATCATATTTCACCATCCAATTCGGATATTTGAAATAGTCATGTTCCTTACTGAGTTGTTCGGTGTCCAGATTCATGGTGGCTCTAAAAGGATTCAGCCAGGCATGGAATTCCATTCCTCTTCTGTGCGCTTCAAGAATCATCCACGAAAGCGGGTCTTCAGTAGTATTGGGTTTAAGACCTTCTTTTCCGGTCAGGTAGCGCGACCAAGGAGCAAAGTTGGAAGGGTATAAAGCATCACCTGCTGTCCTAATCTGAACTATGACCGTGTTAAAATTTAAGGACTGGTAATAGTCAAGTAATTTGATAAAGTCTTCCTTTTGCTTCGAATAAGGATCATTAGGTGAGGTGGGCCAGTCAATATTAGCCACAGTGGCTATCCAGACACCCCTAAACTCTCTTGGGGTTTTTGGTAGTTCTGTTTCGATGGTCCTGTAATAAAAAGTTCTTTTAGAGTTGGAATATGTTTTTCCTAAATACTTACTGTCATCTCCATCATCACCAAGGACTGTGGTTTCTTCCCAAGCTGATTCTCCGGAAGTTGTTTGTTCTACAGTTTTACAGGACAGAATAAATGAGGAAATCAGAAGAACCGTTAGGATGCTTATAAATGTGCTATTCCAAGAAAAATTTAATTTCATATGAACTTAGGGTTTGCTTTTAAAGTTTAGGTCTGCAAGTTTTTTTCTCAGTTTTTTCATAAACCTGTCTCCAGGGTCTTGTTTTTGGGTGAGATAATCTGGATCTGTTTCTTTCCAGATATCAGTTCCCTGAAAGGCATAATATTCATGATGGCCGATCACATAAGCCAGCTGATGTTTTTTGTGAAGGTACCGGATCAGTTCTGCATTGGCTTTAAGCTGGGCTTTGGTCAAGGGCGCGTCCGGCCCACCGATATTTTCGATGCCAATGGCGGTATAGTTCAGTCCAATAGTATGCCTTGCAAAAGTAGTGTCAGGCAAAAGACGAAAAATAGTACCATCTCTATCCACTAGGAAATGTGCGGATACGTTCAGATTGCTCGCAGAAGTCAATTCTGGTCTTCCTCCCAGATGGACAGGATTGAATACGTCAAAAGTGGTTTCGAGTGTAGGTACAGCAGTCCAATGCACCACTACCATAGAGGGTACTATAGTGGCAGTTTCTTGATCAATCCCATGTCTGTTTTTAAGATATTCCAAAGATAATTTCTCCCTCTCTTCATTGAATATGATTGGTTTTTCAAAAATTCTGAATGTTTGGGCAAAAGATGGGAGCTGTATGGCTAAGCAAATGAGTAGGACCCAATTCCTAAGGGGATAGTTCATTAAACTGTGTCTAAGGTTTAATCTTTCTTTCAGCCTACTGTCTTAGTTGCCTTAAGGCAACTAAGACAGTAGGCTGAAAATTCAGTTTTTTTGTGGCACCCTATCCGGGTACAG